>JAJYUB010000074.1 GCA_021792795.1 Acidobacteriota bacterium
GCTGCGCCGGCGCGGCCGAGCGATCACCTCGGAATCGGGCACGGGCGGGCGGAAGGCGGGCGGAAGGCGCCCGCTGCGTTGGCCGCTTCTCCGCTACGCTCCGAAGCGGCCAACGCAGCGGAAGAAGAACCCTGCTGATGATGGTTCAAGAGGCTTACCAAGATGAGATTTCCTTCTCCGCCCTACAGTAATTGTCCAGGGGGTACTTGTCTCACTCATGTTGGCACAGAGGGGCGCGAGATCGACAAAGTAGAACTTGCCGTCCTTCGCCGAGTTGCTCGCGCCCACCAAACGATATTCGACTCCGCCGTAGATGAGCTTGGCCATGCGGTTTTCGACCACTGACTGCTCATACGGCGTCAACTCATGCGGCACGCTGACGCGCGCTACCTGGATGCCTGGATAGATCTCGGCAAGCAATTTGCCTTCGAGCGTATCCTTTCGGCCCAGTTGGCTAGGCTTGCGGGTCACTTCTCCGGACGCATCAATGCTCAGCTCAAGAATGAACCGTTGATCGATGGCCGTCTTCTGTGTCCTCGTCGCTGTCATGTTCTCCTCACTTGTCTGGCGCTTCGAGACGAAGTGACAAGAGATCTGCCGATCCCGGTCATGAATCCCTTCGCCCGGCCGCCCGTGTTAGAGGTGGGTGACAATCCAACCAGGTTCGAGATTGCAAACCGGGTCAGCGGAATTCCTCATCGCGCGTGCGATAAGGCGTCAAAGGAGGATGACAAGGTCCGTATTTCAGGTTTGTATCCTCTTTGAATCCGTTGACCAGAGGCCCTGCTATTTGCGCACGGGCCGCTTAACCAATGTCGGAGACCCGCCCTGGATCTCCGCCTCCGCCTTGTAGACCACGACGGAGTAAAGCAAACCGCTCTTAGTTTGAAATGCCTTGATAAGGGCTTCTCCCTCGTTGGCCGCTTCGGCGCCAAGCTCAGGCTTTTCGGGCGATGCCCCTCCTTGGCGAGGAAGTACCGCTCCTGCTGATCTTCTTCATGGCCGCGTCTGCGTCTCCGACTTGACTCCGCGGCCGGTGCAGGTGGTTGTTCGTTTCGGGGTACGCTCACTGTTGCTGTCGCCATCACTGGCCTCCTTGATTTGCCGCGGTCTCGCTGCCGGCTACTGTATCGGGCGCGTTCAGAATCTGGTTGCGGCGTTCGCCGTCGATGGGCCGCTCGCTGTACTCGGCAATCCAAAGCCCGTCGGGATTCGTATCCGATCTTTTGTCCGCAATGACCCGGATGCGGTATTCATTCACAAAGTGATCGGTGACCTCGGTTCCATTCGAGAGATGGTGAACGTCTTTCACGCCGTAGACCAAATAGGTGAGCGGCTCTCCTGATACAGGATCGAGTTCGCGCAGATGAAAGACCGACTGAATCTGACCGTCGTCGATTTTGCCACGTGTATTGTCGTCAGCCATTGCCTTCAACGTGTAGCCGCGCAGATTGCGGGTCATCATGTTGAGGCTTGCGGCCCAGTGATCGTCCACATCGGAGGGCGAGTAGTTGAGGTAACTGGTCAGAAAGCGCTTGACGAAAGCCTCGTCGAGAAACTGATCGGTGCCTGCCGTTGCAAGATCCGTCACCGTGCCTTTAACCGTCCTGCCAACGATCGAAGCGTCGCCATTGGGGCCGATACGAATCACCATCGGCGGCTGCACACGCACGAAGACAGCGAAGCCAATGGAGGCCAACGCGATTGGTATGGTCAGGAAGGCAAGCAACCAGGCGCGATTCGCATTTGCGCGCAAGGCGCCGTCCACTTCGTAGTACTTCGGCCTCCCCTGGGAGGCCTCGTCCGTTCGATCTGCCTTTGTATTCATCAGTGCCTCCTACTCCTTCTCTGTTGCTCGCCGGGATACACTTGCCAAACCCTGAGCCGCAACACGGGCGGCGTGGTACGCACCCCAGGTTCCGATGTTGTAACGGTGGACGGTTGGCCCACGCCGCGCAGGCGCGGATGTTCTCGGAGAACTGTTGCTTCCTCCGGAAGTTGCGCCTGTAACCTGCGCCGGAACCGCGGTTTCGGTAGCCTCGCTCTCAGGCTGCGTGTCGCTTGAACCTGATCCCAGCACGTCGCTAAATGAACCGCGAATCTGATCCGCGTGGCCTTCGATCGTGGGGGCTTCCGCGAAGGAACTCGATGTAGAAGCTGGTAGCAACTGTGGCGGCGCCGGCTGATTGGACCCAGTCGACGCTGTCGTCAGGCGACCCGTGCTTGCAGCCGTGCCTATTGAACTTCCCGCGCCAGCGCCCTGCGTGCCGCCTGCTCCTGCCGCGGAAAAGCCTGCTGCGGCGCCCTCGCCGGCGGCAACTCCGGCTGTGACCACTGTGGCCGCCGCACCGACCAGCGCGACCGCGGTTGCCCCAACATCGCCGCTAACAATCCGCTTGGCAATGAAAGGAATCACAGCAATCGCCAATGAGTAGATGATGCTGGCGATACCGATCAGGAAGGAACCTTCGAGATTGCCAAGTCCTCCAAGAAAGTCGTTCTGATTAAGCATCTGACCAACCTGGCCCATCTGGACTGCGCTCAACAAAGCGCCAAATCCACCATAGAGAATCGGCCAGGCATTCCAGATAAACACGTTTTCGATATAGGATTTGGCAATGCGGTTCGCGCCTCCGAGAGGCAATAGAGCGATTACGATCGGGCCAAAGATGTAGAGCACGCTACCGTAAAAAATGTAAAAGAACCCGAAAAGCACAATGACGATTGGGTATAACAGGTAAGCAACAATAATCAGGAGACCATCGATCAATCCTGCCATGGAACCAGTAATTAGACCCCATAACTGCTGGACTCCGGCCTGACTATATTCCGTTTGAAGATCGTTTTTCCAATTGTCAAACAAGCTGAGCCCACCGGATGCATTTCCGATCCAGTTACCAGCGTTGACAAATCCCTGGTTGATCGTTGTAAAGACTGAACCGTAGTTCATAATCACGACTGCGGTGACAATGTACTTGATCAGATTCGTCCCCAACCCGCGCACATCGCCGCCATGCAGGGCCGACTGATAGATCTGCCAGAGAAAGCCCACGAGCAGGACGACGTAGGAGACTTTTTGCATCCCGCTCGTGATGCTGGTTGAGTCGATCCCGGCCACAGCTTGCGTCAGAAAACGCTCAAAGAGATTCAGTTGCGTTCCTTGAAAGAACGCAAGCAGCGTGACGGCGACGTGCGAATTGGAAATTGGAAGACTCATCGCAAATTACCTGTTCGTCAACGCCCCGTTAATGAGGCCGTTGTTGCTGGTATTGTTCGTGGTCGCCAGTTTTGTGATAGCGCTCTGATTGGCGAGGTCGATCCCGCGCGTGCGCATCAACTCCGCCAGCGCGGCCTGCGTGTAGGCGTTGGCCCGCACGACCCAGACATCCGCTTCGGCTTCGAGAATCGGCGCGCTGCCCGGCGCGGCGGCCGTGATTTGCTGGCCCATCTGGTCGGCTTCCTTGAGTTCGGCATCCGCCAAGGCATCTATCTCGATTGCCCGCTTCATGGCATCCTGAGCCTGCGCATCGGTCATATCGGTCATCGTCCGCACGGCCGGGGATGCCGCATTTTGCTGCATCACCACGCCGTAGACGGACTGAAACTGGCTCGATACATTGCCCACGTTTCCTGCGTTGCGCGAAAGAAGCAACGACTCAAGGTTGCTTGACTGCGGCAGGGTGGCGCTTGAGACGTTCACATGAAAGAGGTTCGAAACCTGACTGAACTGGTTTTCGAACTGTGTCACGGAGTTCTTGGCCTGGTTGATCGCCGCGAGTGGATACATGACCTGCTGTTCGTACTTCGCCGTGCTCTGCTCATACTGATTGATCGTGTTGAGCTGCGCGGAGATGTAGGTGGACATCAGCGATTGCATCTTCTGAAGCGCGGCGAGAATCGCTGCCAGATCGATGCCGAACTGCCCATGCGCCCGCATCGGCAGAATCATCAACGCTGCCAGCACAACAGCTGCAGTCTTGAGCAGCGCAGGCCTTCGCCAAGAACGCTCGGATTGCGCCGTTTCATAGCCCTCGCCGAATGCGGGAGTTTCGGGCGGTGGTTCCTGTTTGCGCTGCCACGGAAACGGCCTGCGCACCTTGTTGGTGGGCTTCTTCGAGTCGGACATGTTGGTCTCCTTAATGCGCGGTAAGCGCCCCGCTAATCAGGTTGTTGATCCCGCCCGTGATGGTCGTTCTGCGCTTCAACAGAGCGTTGTCGTGAGCGATGCGGCCGGCCTCCTGCCGCAACTGCGCGGCAAGCATCTTCTGCAGATAGGCCTGGCAACGGAGATTCGAGACCTGCGCCTGCGCCGTGAGATACGGATTGGAGCCCGGCGTGGTGGTGGCCACTTGGTTCTCCATCTGGTTTGCGGTCTGGAGAATCGCGTCCGCGCCCTGGTCCGCGATGAGCGTTGTCTTCAAGTTCTCCTGGCCGAGAGCATCATCCATGTCCATCATTAGGCGATCCTGGGGCGCGGCGTTGTTCTGCTGCGGAATCGAACCGTAGTTGGCCGCAAAACTCGCGCCAAGTGAAGGAATCTGCGCCGAGAGGCGGCTATGCAGAATCGACTCGAACTGCTGCGGCCCTGCAGTGACCGCACTCGTTGTGGGAATACTGAAAATCTGGTTCATCTGGCTGCGGAAGTCTGAAATCGAGTTCGCAACAAAGCCACGGGCCTGGTTGAGCGCAGCCAGCGGCCACATCGTCGTCTGGTAGAGTTGCTGCACCTGCTGGGTCAGCTGGTTGATCGATTTGAGCGAGCCGCCGATGTCACTCTGGATCGTGCCGAAGAGTTCACTGAAGACATCGAAGATGCCGGCGTGGGCGCTAACGGGCACGAGCATGGCGACAGCAAGGACAGACACCGCCGTCAACCATTTCCACCGCCGGCGCCGGTTCTTCTGTTTTCCTGGAGTGGCGGCATCCCCTGTATTCGGGATTCCGTTCAGCAAGACTGTTTCCTCTGGTTTCATTGCGCAAGTACCTCCTGAATTTCGCCAGACAATTCCTCTTTGAGTGGCGCCAGATCGGCCAGTCCGCGTGGATAACGCTCGGCGAGCTTTTCGTATGCCTCGATCTGAGTCATCGACGCGTGGGTTTTCATCCACCAATTGCGGTAGGTGCGCTCACGCGCGTAGGTCGTCGTGATCCAGTAGTCAACCGGACTCGGCACGATACGGATCGCGTGCGTGGATTCAGCCTTTTCGCCAATCGCAATCAGAAACTCCGCGCTGTGACCCTTCTTCGGATGGGCAAAGGTCTTGATCTGGTTGAGCGCCGTCTCGTTCAGGTGAACGTGCTTCCGCAGTGCGGTCATGTCGCCGGGTTGCTTGCCGATGATCTTGGTCGTCGCGTTCTTGACGATGCCGGTGCCGTACTCGTTTGGCTTGTCCGGCGTACCGACAAAATCCTCCGGCGTCTGACTGATCCCCCATACGCTGGCATTGCGCTTGCGCGCCGTGCGGAAGAGTTGCACGACGACGCTAGCCAGGATCGGCGAATCGAGTAACGCCCAGCACTCGTCGAGCAGGACGATGCTGGGCCGGCCGGTGATTCCGGAGGCCCGGTAGGTGGCCGTGTGCGCAATCAACAGGCTCATTGCGCGTTCCAACCGTGGATCATCCTTCAACTTCTCGACGTTGAAGTAAAGCCAGGGATTGTTCAGCTCGACCGTTGTTGGCTGGTCGAAAAGCCGCGCATACGGCCCCTCATCGACCCAAGCCCGCAGCTTGGTCGAGGCCATCTGGGCCATTGCGTTGATCTTCTGGTTGCGGTCCCGGTCCTGCCAGTGCGCCAACTCCGCCGCCAGATCGCCAAACAGCGGAATCGGATTCGAAGTCTTGGCAGAGCAACGCTTGTAGGTTGATCCGATGGCTTCGAGCAGGACGCTATCGAGCAAATCGATGTCGAGATCCGGCGGTGTGTTCTCGCCCAGCATGTGCCTGGTCAGGTTTTTGAGGAAGGAAATCTGATCGTTCGAGGGCCGGTCCTCGCCCTTGGGCAGATCCCAGGGATTGATCGTCTGGTCCGAGTCGAGCGACATCTCGATCATCTCGCCGCCCATCAACTCGACCAGCGGCTGGTAGGAGTCGCCTCGTTCGAGAATCGAGATCAACGGATTCGCCCGCGCCGCCATCAGGAGCATCTGCTGCGCGGCCAGCGTCTTGCCGCCGCCGCTTTTCGCCATCAGCAAGCCGTTCGCATCCGACAAATCCGGATCGAACATCGAATACGGAATGAGCTGCCGATACGGCGTTTCAAAGAGAATCAACGGGCTTCGCCTAGTGCCCATCCACGGCATTTCGACAGGAACCAGATCGGCGACATTCGAGGTCAACATATCTTGGTCTCGCTTGTCGGCCTCACCTAGACCCGGCAGAGTTCCAAGAAAGATGCGGCGTTTGGCAATCGTCTCCGCCACGGCTTTCGCACCGTTCATGTGCGTGAAGGCGTTCAGAACCTCCTGGGTGCGATTGGCCAACTCGCGTTCCGATTGTTCAAGATCCCGCATCGTCACGGCCAGATTAGAGGTCCGCACGACGACAGAAAGACTCAGCTTGGCGGTTTTCAATGATGACGAGATGATGTCGCGCTGAACCTGCATTAGCTGCGCTTGCGCTACCTCAGCCTCCGGATTCGATTTGAAGTTGCCGTTCGCATCCTTCTGCGCGGCAGTCATCTTCTGGAGGCGCTTCTTATAGCTCTTGAGCACCTTCACCTGGTCGGGAATGATGACCTGGCCGCTGATGACGATTGGAAAGCCAAGGGTCGAGAAGTTCTGGAGCATTCCAGGGAACGTCGCATCGGGCAGTTCCTTTAAGCTCACGACGCCATAGAGGTAGCCGTCGATATTGAGATACGTCTCGGTCTCGTTGATGATGCTCGCGTCGGCCGCCTGATCCCGCGCGCTGCGATATTCGATCATCTGCGCCGGAGGAACGTAGGACCGGTGATCGCGACGCGTCGGGTGCTGCGCGTACTTTAACGCCTCGAACAGTTCCTGGGTCGTGAGCCTGCGCGGACCCAGATTGGCCGTTTCCATCGATCCCTCGACGCCGCGCAGAATTGACTCGAACTCGGCCCGATAGGTCTCATGTTCCTTACGGGCTCTCTGGATTGCTTTGGTCTGGCTTAACGTGAAGCTGCCGAGCTTGCGATTCTGTTCGGCCGAGTGATAGAGCTTTGCGTGAATGCGTGGGTCCCAGATGTAGTAAACCTGCAGGCGGTTTTCAAAGAAGTAGCCGCTCTGCTCTTTCTCGCGCCACATCTGGAGGCGGTGTTTGTCGAGCGCCGTGACCTCCGATTGGCTGGCGCGCTGCTCGCTCGCGTAGTTGTCAAAGAGGTCGCCCAGGCGCTCCGTGATCTCATAGCGGAACTGAATGCGCATACTGACGTCCGGCACACTACGGAAGAGCGCCTCCAGCATCGCCTTGGTCTGATTGCGGTCGCCGTCAGTGGCGAAGTACCCAAGGATGCCACGTAGTTCGTAGCCTGCGACGAAGGCCCCGTTGGTGCGGACCATGATGTTTTCGTCTTCGGGAAGGTCGCGCAGCGAAAACAGTTCGCAGACCGCCGGCGACTTCTTCTTTCTCTCGTGTTCCGCATAGGTCATTGGCATGATTTACCTCGCTTCACTGGCTGGTGCGTATCGCGCTGCAATCCTTCCCGAGCTATCCGCGTCAGCGGTTCAATCCCCTCATGGAAGCGCGCGGCAAATAGCACGCTTGCAAAGACTGCACGGGCTGCATCGGCGTCGAGTTTGAGAGCAACCGATCCGTCCGTCATATTCCTGATCGCGGCCTGCATGGGCTACTCCTCCTCGTCGGCGAGATAAGACTCCATCAAAACGGAATCTCGCTCAAGCGCGCACCATGCCTTCGGTGCGAAGAATGAAGGCACCAAGTCCGTGAGATACCCGCGCGGGCGCCCGTACTTGAAAAGAATCAGAAACGGCACTGCCAACGCCGGAACCACGAACTCCATGAAGACGTTGAGCGGCATACCAAGAACGTGCGCATTGCCGCTCACAAAATGCGCGAGCAGATTCATCACCGCGGCCAGCGCCAGCACCAGAATCAGGTCCTCGAACTCCAGGCCAAGAAACGTGACCTTCGTATGCAGGTTGCGATGAACGGGCGTCAGATCGAGACTCATGCCAATCTCCTCAAATTCCATGCGCGTGCGTAACCATCGATTCGGCCAATCGCACCATTCCTGAAACCATCAACGCGGCGATTGCAGCCACGAACTTCCTGATCCAGGTCGAACCCGGATAGATCTCTGAGACCACACCGCCCATGTGGATGGTCATCGCAGCCAACTGGGTCAGAGCGAAGACGGGAAGGATGACGTTCGCAACCCAGTTCACCAGGCTCATCGTCGCCATCCAGAAAGCGTCCGCACTGGTCGGTCCGGCGTGCTGGACAAACCCCTCCAGCGCGCGGAGCATTCCCGAGCACATCAATGAAGCGAAGCCGCCATAGAGCAACTGCTCGAACTGGCCTCCCTTGCTATAGCGATAGACCGCTGCTGCAAAGAACCCTCCAGCCATCGTCGGCATTATTACGTTGCCGGCCCAAGAGGCGAGGTTCGTGATTGCTCCATCGAGACTCATCGCATCTCCTCAGGCCGCCATGGCCTTGAACAACGCCAGCAGCCCACTCAAACTCAGAAAGGCAATCGCAGCAAAGATCAGCCGCACCCACGGCCTGTGTCGCACATAATTGATGACTGCACCTACGCACGCGAGGCCCGCCGCGGCTGGCATAATCTGTCCGGCAATGTAGTTCCAAAGCGAGGTGAGCATGTCGGTTGTTGCGTACTCGCCACCGGAGTTCCAACCCTGGAGCAACTGCATCGTCGCCGAGATCGACATCAGAAAGAGCGCGGCGAGAATAGATGCGAGCGGATTCTCACCGCCTGCCACGTCGAGCGTCGCTTTCAGTACGAAATACGCCGCGATTACCGGAACCAACCGTGCGACAACAATCTGGTTCACAAAGTTCTTGAAGACTGTCTCCATGCTGGCGAGCCAACTCGTGCCAACCGATCCGCTCGCCGATGGAACCTGGATGCCCTGTGCCGCAATCCACGAAAGAAGCTGGGGAATCGTAAGCAAGACGACCGTCCACAGAATCCACTTGCCCGCACGTCCATTGATATGGAAGTGAATTCCGCCTTCCTGCCGCAAACTGACGCCCGCGGCGGCCAGAGTGCAGAACGCCGCGGGAACCGCCAGATCGAAGAGCAGTTGCAACAGGTCGAGAAGGAACTGCGGCACGGGCATCGATGGTTCCTACTGAATGCCTTGCGCTTGTGTGATGAAGCCCTCAGCCATGCGCCCGAGTCCGGAGATCACCATGAGAGCGACGCCGGTGACTCCCCAGCCCATGTAACCGCGACCGCTCTTGAAGTGCCAACCGGCCACGCCAAGGCAAGCAATTGCAATCACTGGTGCAATGACGTTGCAGCCCCAGTTGACGATGTTGAGAACAGTACCCTCGACCGTGGTCGCTTGTTGGCCTTGAACTGCCTGGCCGAACTGCGGGCTTGTTCCGAGGTTCTGCGCGCGGGCCGCAAAGGGCGCCATGAGATTGCCCAGAAGCATGAAGCTCAGAGCGATCTTCACAGCGATGTGCAGCCAGTTGATCTCCGCCGGGCGTTGGAGAACGAGTGTGGTGGATGTAGCGGTCGCAGGTCCGCGCCGCCAGAAGGCCAATGCGGTTCTCATACGTTTCCTCTCCTGGACGCGGTTGCTCTCGGCATCCGTGTCGAACGAGAGAATGCGAGCGAATCGAAATTCCGTCAAATTGCCGCCTGAATAACGGCCAACCAACGCATCAATATATAGGTGCGTGGGAGAGATGGCTGAAAGCGCTGGAAAACACTTGTTTTCCGTGTCTCTGTATCCGTAAAAGAGCTAGAATTTTTGATTGGAGGGATTTCGAATCAACCGCGGCGCAATGCCGTGCTGCTGAGGAAGGAGAACGATGGCTGCCACTGGGCAACAGATCGCGTATCGGTGCGACCAGTGCGGTAGCCCGGAGTTGGTCGCTCTGTCCCAGCTTTACGAGCAGGGAACACGCAGCTTCTCCGGACGCTTCACCTCCGGTATCAGCCAGTCCTTCACGGCGAAGGCAGCTGCGCCCCCTACGCCGAAACGATATATTCGTCCCTTTGTTCTCTGGGGTCCAGTGGTTGTATTCTTCGCGATCTGGACATATGTAGGATTCAGCGCGCTCTTCATGCACCCCAAGTCTTTGGCGCTTAAAGAGTTTCTTGCAGTGGTATTTCCCATCTTGTTCCTTACTGCGTTCGCAAGGCTGCTTCTAAATCTTGGTCGCATCGCTCGCTACAACCGCGAAGTCTATCCCCGCCTGCGTTCGGACTGGGCACACACTTTCATGTGCCGGCGTTGCGGAAAGTACTCCCTGATTCGCCCGTAGCCACTACAGCGAGATCACTTTTGCGAATTTTCCTCGAACGCACAATGAGGCATTGGGATCGATTATTCCTCAAATGCGTTTGAGGCATTTTGTGCAATTTGCCTCAAACGCACAACGAGGCAACGGGATCGATAATGCCTCAAGTGCGTGTTGAGGAATTCGAAGCATTTTTTCTCGAACGCACAATGAGGCATCCAGATCGATACCTCCTCAAACGCACAACGAGGCATCGGGAACGACAATGCCTCAAATGTGCTGGGAGGCCGCCGAGGATTCGACGCTTTCCCTCACCATCTCCGCCCAGAAAAAAGCCCTGGCCGAAGCCAGGGCAGGTAGCGACCTTCGGAGTCTCTATTGGACAGCCGATGCAATCTTGTGCAGCTCCGCAGTGTTCTCGCTGTGTTTCGCAAAGACGATGTAGATCTTCGTATCGGCAGGCACCGAAACCACTACGCGGATGTTCGCGTTCAGGCTCATGATTTCTGTGTCGCCAGCCGTGCCGATATTCTCGGCCAGCCGTTCCCTCATCATGTCGCCTTCAGAAAACGCCGCGCCTGTATTGTTGCCAGCCACCTGGGCAAGCACGGAGCCAATGCCGGAGGCAGCCCGCACCAGGAAGTTCTTGCCGGTATTCTTCCCGTAGACATTGCCTTTGATCGGCCCTAGATCGAGCCCCGTTCCCACAGCTTCGATCTTCTCCCTGGCGCCGTCGAGCAACTCGATCTCGTCGAACTTCACGCTGACCAGTCCACTGCGATCGGCTTGCTGGAGCGCGCCGTAGACGCGCGCGCCGGCAGGTATGACGATCCTGTCGCCGATCGCGTAGGTGTACTCGACCACGGCTACGACCGGCGTCTGCACCGCGCTTGAGATCTGCGTTTCGAGCTTTGCCTCGATACGTGTTCCAGGCGTGAGCTCAAGTTGTGGCATTGCATCGCCACTGGCGCTCGTCTTTGAAAGTGTCCCAGATGAACTCTGCGTCACGCTTCGCACAAAGACAAGTGATGACTCCTTCAATGTGTTTTGCTGCTGGCTCTGCGCGGCGGGCAGGTTTGAAGCCTCGCCATACGGCGCCGGATCTTCCCACTTCTGTTGCGTATCCGCGAAGGTCGGCACGCTGGCCAGCGTTCTCCCGGCTCGCGGCTTTGTCGCGGTAGGTTTGTCGGTTACGTCTGAGCTCGATTGCGAAGCCGTTGGACCTGTCGTTGCGCGCGTTCTTTTGATGTCGCCAGGACCAAGCTGCCCGGCGGCATTATCCGCTGCGGGTGTTCGCACGGTGTCCATCACCGGCGTGACGCTGCCTTTGGCGGACTTTGTCTCCGCCTGCTTCTGTTGCTGCGTTTGTTGCTTGGCCGCAATCTGTTTCTTGGGGGCCTTGCCTGCAATCGCCGTAAAGATGAAGAAGAGAACCGCAATCGCAAGCCCGCCACCAAGTAGCAGCAGTTTGCCTTTGCTCAATCCTTCCGTGGCATTTTTGCCTTCACGCGTAGCAAAGCCGGACGTTGCCCTTGCTGACGGCTCTGGCTCGATCCCAACTCCCTGCGCTGCGGTTGGCGCTTCAGCGCCTTCCGCGGGAGCAGTCGAGCCAATGCTGTTATTTCCAATGTTGTCGTTGATGCTCATAGTCGGTTGCCCCTTTCTACTGATTGCTGGATGAAATTGGCGGAGTGAATGGAAGCCGGATCAGAATCGGTCGGTCGACCTGATCCGCCTGCGCAATTTGAAGGAAGATCTGCTCGGTGGACTCCTTGAAGTTGGGACGGTCGAAAACTACTACGCCGTCGGCGCGCGCTCGAGCCTCCAACCGTGTCGTGCTGAGCTTGTAGTCGCGAATCTGCATCTGATCGGAGAGGATGCCCTTGCTCTTCTTTGACTTCTTCTTCTCCGGCTTGCGTCCTGCGATCTGGATCTGCGGCGGCACGATCTCGACCGAGGCGTACGAGTTGTTGTAGATCGAGTAGGCGACGACTGTCTCGTTCTTCCACTGCCGAACCCCGCCAATCGAGGTTTCAATTTGTCGGCCCTCCCACTTTGTCCACTCGGGCGCGTTGATCTGCGCCTGTTCGGCGAACACTTCGTCGAGAGCGGACTTGGGTGCACTGCTGGAATTGGATGTTAGTCCGGCCGGACGCGAACTCATCTTCCGTTCCAGGTCTTGGTCCGTGGTTGCCAGCGTTGTCGGCCCAGGCGTGTCGCTGCCAATCAGGAAACTGCGCGCTGTGCGATATTCGATCAGGAAGTCAACCGGGGCCGTGTCGCTAGCGGCGTTCGCCCCTGCACTGATCAACTCGATCGTCACGTGCTGGCCGGATTTTGTCGCGATCAATAGATTCGATTGCGCCGGTTCCTTGGTGATGGGTTTGACGTAGACGTACTCGGGTTCCCCTTCGTTGTGTTCGGCTTTGAATGATCCGGGACTGCCCAGGATCACGGACGTGACATCCTCCGGCATCCGGATCGACGACTCGAACTCCGGTCGCAGATGTAGGATCGTCACCTCTCTCGGATCGATGGTGAGTGTCGCGACCCGCGCCGGCACGGCATGATCCGCCGCCATCGCCGACAACGAAAGCAGCATCATTGCCAGAAATACTTCGAAATGTCTCATCCCTCCTACCTCCTTCGCGCACCCGTCGATGCGCGCTTGCGCATTGTGTATCTCAGCCGGACTTGCTCGACGTAGGCCACGACATCCGGGCTGTTGTAGTTCAACCGCTTGACCTGAATCCAGTGATCGCCCGCGTAGTAGGCGGCCGAGACCAGCCTCATGTCGCCATGAAACTCCCACATCAAAGCCGTCACGTAGCGCGTGCCCGCCGCGATGTTCTCTTCTACGTCGAAGGGATGAATGGCTCCATAACGCTGCGCCGTCGCTGGCATTAGTTGCATCAATCCCATCGCGCCCTTGTTTGAAACGGCGCGTGGGTTCCAGCGCGATTCAACATCGATCAACGCTGCGATCAACTCCGGCGGGACACGATAATGCGTCGCATACCGGCGCACGCATCGTTCTGCCTGGGAAGCACTGGTCTGCGCCCGCGCGCTGGGCAGCGCAGCAAAGAGCAGAAGAATAATTGGAAGGATTCTCCTCATCATTCCACCGCCTCCGGGACCGTAATCCTGGCGGCGAACCGCGCGCCGTCGACGAGCAGGCTCCTGAACCCTTCGCGCAATAGCAGATGCCTGCGGTCCTTTTCCGTCTTGGCCAGAAACGGCAACAGCACGTCGCGCAGGTCTTCTGTCACGTGATCCGTGCCCAGCAGGCGGAGCGCATTGGCGAAGTCGATCATCTCCGAAACCGAAGGGGGCTTTTCGAGCGAGTAGTTCCGGAACGAGAGCGCAATGCCCGCCATCTCCCGATGGAACTTTTCGTCGGCGTCGGGCGTGCGGCTGGCGATGATTTCGGCCTCGCGCGCTGGCGTCGGATGCTCGACGCGCACGTAAAGACTGCGCCGACGGATAGGATCGCCCAACCGGCGCTCCTCGTTGCTGGTCAGCACGACAAAGGGAATGCTCTTTGCTTCGACCGTGCCGAACTCCGGGATAGACAACTGCCAGGCCGAGAGGATTTCAAGCAACATGGCTTCAAAACCTTCGTCGACCTTGTCCAACTCGTCAATGAGCAGAACGCACGGCCGCTCGCATTCAAGTGCGCGCATCAGCGGCCCCGCCCGGAAGAAGTCGCGCCCTTTGAGGCTCGCCTGCACACTTTGCCAGTCCGCGTGCTCACCGCGCGCGAACTCCATATAGAGCCTCTGCAACCCTTCGTCGAACTTCCCGATGGCCTGGTCCTCGGTCACGCCGCGGTAGCACTGCAGCCGCTCGATATGTGTCTCGGCGGCCTTGGCGACCGACACAGCCAACTGGGTTTTTCCCGACCCGGCAGGCCCTTCGAGCAGCAGAGGTTTCTGCATCCGCGCCGCCAGATAGACGACCTTGATCATTACCGGGTCGATGAAGTAGCCGGTCGCTGTAAGCCGTTCCGCCAGTTCTTCGCAGGATTCGAACATCCGGTTGCCTCCTGTGCGCCGGTAAAAACCGGCGAGGTGTAGTGAATGCAAGTTTCATACGGTGAAGGACTAGCGAACCACACTGGCCCCGAGTCATGCGGAGCCGTCCGTGAGGGCGTCGTCGAAGCGTTGACAGGGGAAGGTGCGGGCCGGGTATTCAGCCGCGAAAGAATCACACTCCGGGACGCCGACGCTGTAGGAGGAAGCGGAAGGCACCATCGGATGCACCGCAATCGCGAGGTGCAG
>JAJYUB010000075.1 GCA_021792795.1 Acidobacteriota bacterium
CCGCCTCCTTGCTCAGGCGAATCAAGCGCTGACAGGTGCTGGGATGCAACCGCAACAGGCGTGGCAGCATACGGCCTCCAACGCCAGTATGCCATATATGTCCCTTTACTTATGCGCGGATGTATAGCGAAGAAATCCATTCCTGGAGAGGAGCCAATTCGCCGCAATATGCCCACAGACAAGAGCCTGATTATACTGGGCGGGCGGGATTTTGTTGCGGAGCAGCGACGTTTGCTCGATTGGGTCGACCGCTTTTCCTCGGGAGGTCCGGAGCAATGTACGACCCACCCACACTCCTTCTTCGGGTATATGACTCCTCTCGAATGGGCCATCATGGGGCATAAACATCTCGATCATCATTTGAGGCAATTCGGCACCTTAAATGATACAGAACCAGCGGGGCCTTTCCGATAGCAGCTATCAACTGTCGCCTAATCGCCGAGTCACTCATGGACCTGTGGATGAGTGCATCGGCCTGTTAACGACTGATCAACCTATTGCTACTTTCCCATGACCGTGATGAGCGACTGGTCCGGTCCGCTCCTTGCCCTTGCACCTTCGTGCTTCAACTCATGCGCGGAATCGTCCCAGGTCAGTTTCGTAACTGAACCCTTCCCTTTTTCGTAGGCATAGGTGTTGCCGTCGTCCCGAAACAGCGTAAAGCTCCCATTTTCTCCCGGATACACCCGTACCGCGACGATCTTCTGCGGCTGTTGCGCGCTCTGCACTTCGGATCCGAGGGGCACAATGCTGCCCGCCCTCACAAACAGAGGGAGCGTGTCGATTGGTGCATCAACGACAATAGTCTGGCCCCCATGCAGCCGTTCGTTGGTCCAGTAGTTGTACCAGTCGCAACCTGCAGGCAGATACACCATCCGGTGCGTCGCGCCTTGCTCCGTGACCGGAGCGACCAGGAAAGCCGGCCCGTACATATATTCATCCGGGACATTAGCGGCCTTCGGATCATTGGGGAAATCCATGAACAGCGCCCGCATATAGGGTGCGCCTGTCTGATAGCTACGGTAGGCTACCGAGTAGGTGTAGGGCAGAAGCTGGTAGCGCAGCCTGAGATACTTCGCGAGGATCGGCTCCGCTTGTTTGCCGTAAGACCAGACCTCGTTGTGCATTCTTTCGCCGTGCGCGCGCATAATCGGCTGAAAAGTTCCCCATTCAAACCAACGCACAAACAGCTCGGGATAGTCCTCGTAATTGCCAATGACCTCGCGCGCATCGGATCCATCGATCAGAGGCTTGTGCGCTGCGTGATAGTCGGGCGGAATTGCCGGCGAGAAAAAACCGGCGATGTCCGTATCCCAGTAGGGGAACCCGCTGGCGGTGAAATTCAGGCCCGCCGGGATTGAGCGCTTCAGCATGTCCCACGTCGATCGGATGTCGCTCGACCAGAAGACCGTGCCGTTGCGCTGCGCTCCCAGATATGCGGCTCTCGCCAGAATCATAACTCGCCGGCTGTCTCCGAAGTCCTGCCGAAATCCTTCGTACACCGAAGCCGTGTGAAACAGCGGATAGACGTTATAGAAGCGCGTTCCCGACCCGACGTAGAATACGTCTTTCGCCGGATCGATATCCGGTTCCGTCTCGTCGAGCCAGATGTAATCGAAGCCATCCGGCTTTATATATCGGTCACGGATTTCATCCCACCACCACTTCGCTGCCTCGGGGTTGGTCGTGTCGATATTTGGACCGATGTTCTGCGGATTCCATCCCATGTCGGGCTGCCCGTTCGGCGCATGGATGAGCCAGCCTTTGCTCTTGAGCATGTCATAGAACTGGGTTCCCGGAGCAAAGTGCGGCCATACACTCAACAGAGTCCTCACATCCATGGCGTGTAGTTCACGATTCATCGCCGCCGGATCCGGCCAGCGCCTCGGATCCAAATTCAGTTCGCCCTGCTTCGTCATGTTCAGGAAATCCACAACCATCACGTCCAGAGGCAAGTTCTTCTTGCGATATGTCTGGGCCACATCCAGAACCTGCTGCTGCGTCGGATAGATCGCCTTGCTCTGGATGTACCCGTAGACTGCCCTCGGCAGCATGTGGGTCACGCCGGTCAGCAGCCGGTAGCCTTCGTAAATTTCGTCGCTGGTCTTTCCGGCGACCACAAAATACGACACGCGATTCCCAACTTCGGAAGACCAGACGTTCTGGTTGTTGAATCCAAGATCGATGGTTGTTTTCGAGGGGTTATCCCACACCAGGCCATAGCCACGGCTCGATACCATAAACGGCACACACACGTCTTCGCCGCCAATCGCGCCATAGTCGTCCCAGCAGCGGATCTCGTGGTCCCGTAGATCCATCCAGCCTTTCTGCTGCTGCCCGAGTCCGTAATAATGTTCATTCGCCGCCGAATCGAAAACGGCTGCCACGCGGGAAAAGCCTTTGTCGATAGGGTCCGATGCTGCCACGTCTGCGCTTTCCGGAGCCATCGTCCAGTTGCGCATCTGCAGCAGCACTTGGCCATTCGCGGTCGTCACCGAAATAGCATCGTTGTGCGGAGCGTGGGGGTTCTTTACTGGCGGAAAAAACTTGCTGCGCAATTGAAGATTCAGCACGTCGAGCGGCATAGGCTTCGGGGCCGGCAAGTTCTCCGGCGATACACGGACCACCATCCGGGTTGAGCGGTAAATATCGTAGCCCTCCGCATCACGCTCGCGTGTCCAACCTTTTGCCCAGGGTTGCGCGATGATCCCATATCCGGGCGCGCTGGTCGCGGCGGCCCTGTCCGCGCTTATCGTTACGCGCACAATGTTCGGTGCATAGGGCACGAGCGAAATCACGCGTCCATCACGCTGCAATACCAGCGGGCCTTCCTGGGCAGTGGCTGCCCCTGCAACCAGCCCGGTCAGAAGCACTGCGCACAGCGCCCGCGCCAATGACTTTCGGATAGATCGTTGACCTGGCTCCAACTTTCGACCAACAGGCCCCGGCGCATTCGCCTCATGCGTGATTTCCATTTTTCCTCCGCCCATCGACGCTTCTATACGGAACCCGCCCGCCCGAATTGTCCGAGTACGACCGGGAGGGTGGCGACTCGCCGGTTACTGAGTGCCGGCTACGGTGAAAGCCTCAAAGCTATGCGGCTGCACCTTGATCTGGAAGCTGGTCCGCTGCTCCGCGCCCGGAGTTCCGCGATTTCCCCATCGCTGCGCACCTGCCGGCGGCGCGCTTGCCTCTACCATCTCGCCGGTAACCATATCCCGCAGGTCCTTCGCGCTGCCCTTTACCGAAACCGTCACCGTCACTGGCTCATCCCGGAACGACTGCACCACAAAGGTGTTGTTGTCGTACTCCATCAGGCTCACCTGGCTGGGCGCATCCATGGTCTCCGGCAGGTCCTCGCCGATATAGCTCCGCAGCGCGGTCAGCACGCCCTGCGGCAGCCGATATAGATCATTGAAGTTGTCTGGGATGGTCAGCACGTAGAGAACGCCTTTGCCGTAGCTGTCCATCAGCAGCAACGGAGCGCCCCGTCCGTTTGCCGTCCCGCGCACCAGCGGCCACGCATCATTCGTGAAGTAGTCCACCTCCGGCACCATCAGCGGATCGGATATGCCCAGGTTGGCGCCATTACCCGCTCCGTACGCGCCCCAGTACTTCGTCGGCAGAAGCTGATTTCCCGGCATGCGCAGCTCACAGATTTGCGCAATCTGCTCCGGCATCTTTTTCAGCAGCCCGGTGGTGATCGCGACATTGCCGCCCGCCATCAGGTGTGCCTTGATCTCCGCGAGAATGTTCGGATCGTGGGCGGCAGCGGCGGTCAGCAAAACGGTCTTCGCCCGCGCGGGAAAATGCGGAACCATTTCCACGGGAATGCCAATCTCGCCCAGATAGTTCGCCAGAAAATCCTCGCCCGTCGAATTCAGCGGACGATAAACGGCAACTCCAACTGGATTGCCGAGCTTTCCGATAACCGGATCAATCTCATTCAGAGCCTTGCCCGCCACTGCGGCGAAGTCCGGCGTGGAATGTGGCCACCAACGCTGGTAGTCGAAGCTGGTAGGCAAGCCTGCCCACGCGCCGCGATCGCCCGGCCGCGCCGGCAGCAGCAGATTCGAGTACTCGAAGAGCATGATCTGCGGCGCCTTGGCCAGCATTGTGTCCCATAGCTGCTCGGCATAGCGGTCCACATAACGAATGCTGAACGTGTCCACCCATCCGCCGCCGTTGCGCCCCGGCGCAACGTTGTCGAAGTAACGAATGATCTCGTAGCTCTCGTATTGCTGGAGTTGCTGGTCGGTAATCACTGGGTCGCGCGTCTCCGTGCCGGTGTAGATGCCGCTGAAAATTGTGGGCTCTACGGCCAGGTCATAGCCATTCCCTTGGAACGACGGATACCAGTTGGGGAACTTGATGACGATCTTTACCTTCGGATTCACTTTGCGCGCCGCGCCCACGATCAGGTTGCGCGATACCTCATCCATCAGCTTCAGCCGGAACTCAGACCAGCTTTCATTGCCCTTCGCCGCAATATCCGAGGGATCCTTGGTGTTGTCGAAGAAGAAGTCGTCCAGGATGATCTCGTTGAAGTGCTTCGCCGTGAACTCAGCCACCTGTTCCACATGCGACCGGTCCGCGGCGTTGGTGTAGACGAAAGAGTGGAACTGTCCCGGAGAGCGGTCGCTATATGCGATGCCGCCTGCCACCGCAACCCCTTGATCTTCGAAGAATTTCTTCACGCTTTCAATGAGCGGCCCATCGGCCATCTCCCGGCTGCGGTAGGTCTCGATGTAGACCTTGTCCACCTTCACGCCGGAGGAAATCTGCTTCCAGGTGGAGTTCAGATACTGTGGGTCGCGCATCTGCTCCACGATACTCACCGGGATATAAACCGCGACTTTGAAGTTTTTGGTCGCCGCCGGAGCCGAGGGAGCATCCTGGCCCGAAGCTTTCACGCTGGGTCCCACACTGAAAACGCACGCTAGCAGCACTCCGCATGCAGTACATGGCCGGAGAAATTGACGCATCTTTGATAAATCCTCTGGTGAATCGATTCAGCGTACCCTGGGGGTGAAATGCCGACAAGAACCTTGCCTCTTGAGTAATCTGCCGCATACCGCAGGCGACAAAGCTGAGTTGTTCCATCGTAGCGTATGGCGGTCATTTAAAGAAAAGAGGTTTATTATTGCCGAGAAAAGGTTTTCTCGGCAAATTCAACATCGAGCTTATTCAAGATGTGCCCATCAGGCGCAAACGAGCGTTGGAACATGATCGGAGGATTTCAATGAACAAACAACTTGCGCTGGCAGCGGCGGCGGCCTTCTGCGTTGGTTCCGCAGCGGTGGCCTCGACGGCGCAACAGGCGGAATCGGCTTCGGTGAAACCTCTGACCGTTACGATTGATGCGCGGCAGACGGCGAAGCCGACCTCCAGGTACGAGTTTGGCATGTTCATCGAGCACATAGGCCCGCTTGTGTACCGGAGTCTCTGGTCGGAGATGCTGGACGACCGCAAATTTTATCTCCCGATCGCCACCGAGCAGCCAGCAGCGCAGGGACCACGGCAGGGTGGCTTCCCAGGCATGCAACTTCGCAAGTGGCGCTCGATAGGTCCGGCTGACGCCGTGACGATGGACAAGGGTCAGCCCTTCGTCGGCTCGCAGAGCCCGCGCATTACCCTGGATGGGGCCACGCCGCGCGGCATCCGGCAGTCAGGACTATCGGTGATGAAGGGCAAGCAGTACGTGGGCCATATCTGGCTGAAAGGCACGCCGGGCGCGACGGTGAAGGAGGCGCTGATCTGGGGTCCAGAAGCCGGCGACCGCGAGACGGTTTCATTTGCGCGCCTAACGAGCATCTACGCCAAATACCCATTCCGCTTTACAGCGAGGGCTGACAGCAGCGACGCGGCCTTCGAGATTGCCGGCACGGGCGCGGGAAACTTTCACGTAGGTACGGTCTCCCTGATGCCCGCGGACAACATCGACGGGTTCCGTCCGGATACGATCGCGTTGTTGCGCCAGCTTCACAGCGGGATGTGGCGCCTCCCCGGAGGCAATTTCCTTTCCGACTGGAGCTGGTACAACGGCGTCGGGCCTCGCGACAAGCGGCCGCCCACGTATGACTATGCGTGGAATGCAATGCAGCCGAATGACGTAGGCATGGATGAGTTCATGACGCTTTGCCGGCTCATCGGCGTCGAGCCGTATATCACGGTAAACGCGGGATTCGGCGACGCGCACTCGGCAGCCGAGGAAGTGGAGTACATGAATGGGCCGGTGAGCGCCCGGCTGGGCGCGGAGCGCGCGCGGAACGGACATCCCGAGCCATACCGCGTGAAGTACTGGGACATCGGCAACGAGCCTTATGGCGTATGGCAACTCGGACGCACGGATCTGAAGTACTACGTGCTGAAGCACAACGAATTCGCGGCTGCAATGCGCAAGGCAGACCCTTCGATCGTGCTGCTGGCTTCCGGCAACATGCCGGAGCCGATGGACCTCACCGGCGAGATGCGAGCCAACGACGTGGACAACATGAAAGCGGTGGAGGGCACGCCGGAGGACTGGACCGGCGGTGAGATCGAGCACTGCTGGGGCAATTTCTCCGGCATCACGCAGCACTGGTACGCGCGCTCCGGCCAGCGATTCGATATTGAGAAGGCGAAGCACCTGCCCCTGGATGCTCCCACCGATGCCGGCTACGATAAGGTAGAGCAGACGCCGCTTGAATTCGCGCGCTACCCGGCGAATATCGTCCACCTCTACGCCCAGACGTGGAATCGCTATGAGCAGCGCTTCCCCGAGTTGGCAAAAAATCATATCTTTCTATCCGTCGATGAGTACGCATACTTCGGCGGGAGCTTCAATCGGGCTCCCGACCTGAAGATGGCTCTTGCCTACGCCATGACCCTCAACGAGATGCTGCGGCACGCCGATTTCCTGCGGATGTCCGCGCATACCATGGGTGTTTCCACGCTCGACTACACGCCGACGGCTGCGGTATTCAACACCACCGGGCTTGTGTACAAGCTCTACGGCAACAGCTTCGTTCCAGGTTCGATACCAGTTGCGCTGGCGGGAAACTCGCCACAGCCCAAGCCGCAGTATTCCGTGGGCGGTGATCGGCCCGAGACGAATTCGGGCAGCCCGACATATCCGTTGGACATGTTCGCTGCTCTGACGCCGGATCGCAAATACCTGACTTTAGCCGTGATCAATGCGACGGATTCCGAGCGTAGCTTCGAGCTAAACGTAGCCGGTGTGCGGCTCGCCGGCCAATCGACCCTTTGGCGGATCATGGGTAAAGATCTGCAGGCGGCTGATAAAGTGGGGCAAGCGCCTCAGGTCGCAATCACAAAGACAGCAATGAACGACCCGACAAGTAGAATGTCGGTCGCTCCCATCAGTGTGGATATTTACCGGTTCGCGGTGGAACAGTGAGATCCCCTCGCCAGTCCGGAAGCAAGGCGATGTTGACACAATTGATCGACACCGCGCGAAGGAACTGCTGGAGGAGAGGAATGGAGAATCTGAGAACCTGCAGCGCAACGGCTTTGATGATTGCGATATGGGCATTTGCAGGAGTCGCTACAGCACAGGTGCAGACCGAGATCCCTCCGCCGGTGCCCGGCGCAAAGCCGGTGACGGTGGGACGTATAACGATTCATGGAACGTCGCTGCAGGGCAACCTGGAAGGCGAAGCGGTAGATCGCGATGTGATCGTATTCCTGCCGCCCGGCTATTTCCAGCACAAGCATCGCCGGTATCCGGTGGTCTATGCGCTACACGGTTTCTCTATCGGCGCGGAGCAATGGACGCATGAGATTCACGTTCCGCAGACAATTGAGGGAGCCTTTGGGTTGGGTGCCAAGCCGATGATTGTGGTGCTGCCGGATTCGAAAACGGTTTACGGCGGCTCGATGTACTCGCGGTCCGAGACGACTGGCGATTTCGAGGAGTTCATTGCTCACGACGTGGTGGCGTATATGGATGCGCACTACCGGACGATTCCCGATCGCGAGAGCCGCGGACTCGTAGGGCACTCCATGGGTGGCTACGGTGCGCTGCGCATTGGAATGAAATATCCCAATGTGTTCGGAGTGCTGTATGTGATGAGCCCATGCTGCCTTTCGGTACACCGTCCAGATCCTGCCGCTCCGCAAGAAAAGGCCTTTGAAAATGCGGTCGCCGGGATGAAGTCGTCGGCAGATGCAGCCAATTTTCCGTTCTTCTGGAAGGCTCAGTTAGCTACTGCAGCGGCTTGGTCGCCCGATCCGAAAAACCCTCCGCTCTATCTCGATATGCCTGTGAAGGACGGAGAGGTGCAGCAGGATGTTCTGGACAAGTGGGAGGCCAACTCGCCGCTGGCCTTCATTGACCAGTACATCGATAATCTGAAGAAATACCGCGCGATTGCATTGGATGTGGGTGACAAAGACGGGCTGCGGTTCGACACAATCAAGGTCCACGCGGTACTGGACAGCTATGGCATGCCGAACAGTTTTGAGGTTTACCACGGGACGCATACCAGCGCCGTGGCGGATCGGTTCCAGAACCATGTTCTGCCGTTTTTCAGCCGCAACCTGTGCTTTACAAAAGATTGCCATTAAATCCGGCCTCTGTCGGCCGCAGGCGCGAACATAGACCCTTTCGGAGAGTGGAGTATGAAGATGAAAAACCACATCACGCACATCGCGGCATCTTTGGCCGTGTGCGGAGCAATGCTGCTTTCAACATCCCCGGCGCGCCGGGCACTGGCGCAGGAAACGTCCACACCGGCCTACCTGAATACAGAGCTGCCGCCGGAGGTCCGTGCAAAAGACCTGGTGAGCCGTATGACACTCGAGGAGAAGGCATCGCAATTGGTCAACGACGCTCGCGCGATTCCGCGTCTCAAGGTTCCCGCCTATAACTGGTGGAGCGAGGCGCTTCACGGAGTGATCAATACCGGCGTTACGGAATTTCCCGAGCCGATTGGCCTCGGGGCGACCTTCGATGTGCCGGGAATTCATGCCATGGCGACCGACATTGGCATTGAGGGGCGAATCAAGCACGTCCAGGATGTCCGCGCCGGGCATACCGGCATTATGGGAGGTCTCGACTTCTGGGCGCCCAACCTCAACATCTTCCGCGATCCACGCTGGGGACGCGGTCAGGAAACCTATGGAGAAGATCCGATTCTGACCGGCCGCATGGGTGTTGCGTTTGTCACTGGAATGCAGGGCGATAACCCAAAGTATTACCTCGCAATCGCTACGCCCAAGCACTTCGACGTACACAGCGGACCGGAGCCGACGCGGCACTTCGCTGACGTGGATGTGAGCAAGCACGACATGGTGGATACCTATCTGCCGGCGTTCCGGGCGGCCGTGGTTCAAGGCCATGCGGGATCGATCATGTGCGCTTACAACGCGATCAACGGCGAACCGGCTTGCGCGAATCAGTTTACGCTGATTGATCAACTACGTGACAAATGGGGATTTCAGGGCTATGTCGTCTCCGACTGCGACGCAGTTCAAGACATCTTCACCGGGCATCGCTATCGTCCCACCCAGGCGCAGTCCTCGGCAGTCTCGCTGATTCGCGGCATGGACAATGAATGTTACGGCGCCAACGCCACGTACCCCAAAGATAATTCCGATTACAAACCCTATATCGACGCCGTGCAGCAGGGCTACCTTCCTGAGAGCGCAATTGACACGGCCCTGGTCAGGCTCTTTACGGCGCGAATCAAGCTGGGCATGTTCGATCCTCCGGACATGGTCCCGTACACAAAGATTCCCGAGAGCGAGCTCGGCAGCCCTGCGCACCGCGCGCTGGCCCTCAGGCTGGCGGACGAATCTATGGTTCTGCTCAAAAATGATGGGACTCTCCCGCTCAAGCCTGGAATCACGAAGATTGTCGTGGTTGGCCCGCTCGCCGATCAAACACGGGTGCTACTTGGCAACTACGCGGGCAGGCCGACACACACGGTTTCGCTTCTCGAGGGACTTAGACCTGAGTTTCCAAACGCGAAGATCACGTTCGTGCCGGGGATTCAGTTCCTGCGGCAGGACCTCGGTCAGCCGCTGCCTGCTGCTCTGCTGACGACTCCCGACGGCAAGCTCGGATTGCAGGCGGAGTATATGACCGGGGGCGGTCCGGAGATGTTCGGAGGAAAACCTCCGAAACCGACGGTAACGCGCGTGGAAGCCACGCTGGACCTGACGGCCCGCAGCTTGCCTTCCGAATTGAAGGGCAAGAAAGGATTTTTCGCGGAGTGGACCGGGTTCCTCAATCCGCCGGAGACGGGCGATTGCCTGCTGGGCTTCCGCTCGAACGGATTCTCTCAAATCAAAGTAAATGGCGAGCATTTGACCAGCCAATACGGAGGGGACGGCACGGAATCGAAGTTGGGCAGGATTCACTTCGAAGCGGGTGAAAAAGTATCGCTACAAGTGACCTATAGCGCCAGGAGCGGCGAGAATCCAATCGTGCAACTGCTGTGGGCGAAGGTGGACAACACGGTGTCGTCCAAAGCTGTGGAGGCGGCTCGCAACGCGGATATCGTGATCGCCGCCGTTGGGCTTACGAGCCAGTTGGAAGGCGAAGAAATGCCGATCCACGAGCCGGGATTCCTCGGCGGCGACAGAACGAGCATCGACCTGCCGCAGCCCGAACAGAATCTGCTGCGTGCGGTTGCGGCGACGGGCAAGCCGCTCGTGGTAGTACTCATGAACGGCAGCGCATTGGCAGTGAATTGGGCCAACCAGCATGCCAACGCGATCCTGGAATCCTGGTATTCCGGCGAAGAAGGCGGCACCGCCATTGCCGACACGTTGAGCGGAAAGAACGATCCTGCTGGCCGGTTGCCGGTGACGTTCTATAAGAGTGTGAACCAACTGCCGAATTTCGAGGATTACTCGATGGAAAACCGCACCTATCGGTGGTTCACCGGGAAACCGCTTTATCCGTTTGGATACGGTTTGAGCTACACGACTTTCAAGTACAGCGGACTTGATATCGCGCAGCCAGCGGTGAACGCGGGCGATCCGGTCAATGCCGATGTGACCGTGACCAATACCGGAAAAGCCGGAGGCGATGAGGTGGTGCAACTGTATCTGAAGTTTCCGCCGGTTCCCGGCGCGCCCCGCATTGCTTTGCGGGGATTCCAGCGGATACACCTCGAACCCGGCGCAAGCCGGAAGGTTCACTTCGAGCTGAAAAACCGCGATCTCAGCATGGTCACCTCGAACGGCCAACCCATCATCTCCGGCGGCGATTACACTCTGAGCATCGGCGGAGGCCAGCCGGACACGGGCGCACCAGCAGTGACCGGCCATTTCCATGTAAATGGCCAGATCGATCTGCCCGAATAGCAATGTGGCGAAGCCTTCATGTATCAAAGCCGGTTTTCGCAGCAGAGTAGAGTACTGCAAAAAAGTGCTCAACTTTGTTGAATTTCGCTCTCGGTGAGCACAGAATCGCCAATTTACTCACTCAGACCGATTACCACCCGAAAGTCGGCCAGTGTTTACAATTCCAGTCCCCTTGGACGTAAAACCGGGTTTGCGGACAAGTGATCTTTGCCAATTGACTCGCTATGATTTTCTCGACGAATGGTAAATCGCCTATGCGCTCATTGAGGATGGATTTGTCACGGCTTTGCGGGTAACATTAACGTACCGGCAGCCGTGAAATGCTTATGCATATCGCCCCCCTCTGCTGTTTAGCTACTCAATTACCTCTCCAGTGTCGGTCGGATTATACCGGATTTTCAATTGGCACGTTGCCGTAGCCGTCCGTCGTCACCGCCAGCGAGCCCAGATGGTCCAACAGCCGGATTTCCGGCGCTTCGCTTTCCGTACCCGGCACTTCCACGATCAGCGCCCCGTTGGCATGGATCAGGTCCGTCCAAGCCCCGCTGCTCGGATCGTGCAACGCGATCGGCGCTCCGTTGAAGTAGATCGTCTCCCCGGGATTGCTGCCGCCGGTCTTCTCTACCCGCTGGTCCAAAGCATCGTAGGTGTACTGCGCTCCGCTGCTCGCCGTGATCATCCCATCCGCATTGTACGCGTAGCTGTTGCCCTGGCCATCCGCCGTCAGCTCTCCCGCCGCGTCGTAGGTATATCCCGTCGCCGAGATCTGATTGTTCGTAGAAAAGTTCTGCGTGAAGTTGTAGTTTCCGCTCTGCAATATTGTGTCCATCGAGATTGCTTGCTACAGATCAAATCTACCCCACTCAAGCCTCAAGACGGCTTGAATGGGCCACCAGCCCATTCGGGATAAAGGCGAAAGGAATTGTCCCGACGATTCCAGGAGCTATCGGGATCGTGACAGCTCCTTCACCTCTCTTCAACTACTCGCCCTCCATGGTCCATAAAACAATTGGATCGTGCGGGCAGCTAAAGCCAGCGTAGCTATGAGCATAAGCACAGCCGCCGAGTACGTCGCAAGCGCCAAATAGGAAGGAAAGCCGCGAAACGCAATGTGGAGCATCGGAACAGCCCGCGCGACAAATACACCCGCGCTGGCCCATGCCATTGTCTTTTCAAAAACATTCGGCTTATTCCGCTGAATCTCGATGAAGAAATACACGCAAAACAGATAGGCAATGGCCGTAATGACCGGCGTCCCAGAATACGTATGAGCGCCGTGGGCATGGCTTGCGCTACTGATCGCCTGGATGGAGAACAGAGTGTAAGCCCCCGTTAGGAGTAGCGCTATGCTTTTCCTTTCGATTAGCGTGGCGCTCATCAAAAATACCCCGGTCCGTAAACCTGATTAACGCAGGTCTCCCGATTACTCAGCGCATAGCCGATGTCGTAAATTGCGGCCACTCCGGTGGCTATAAGCGCAGGAACAGGTTTTCCTTGTCTAGCAAATACGAATGGCGCTGAATTCACAACCGCAAAGGTGTAGGGCCCATTTTGTTGGATCCCTGAAATTGGCTGCTGATCAATGTTGGCAATATCTAGATTAATTTCACACGCGACGAAACCAACGTATGATTTTGAAGGCTGGGGCTGCGGCGGCGGTTTATTTGGGGCTGTGCCACTACTGGCGTTGCTTGTGCCCTCGGGGGTGTATTCAAATGGCAAGATGTTTACTATCATTGGCGGAATCATGATATCGGTCACACCAGCGCTCATGGTGTATGTGTAGCCGCTGCCTGTTATAGCCGATGGTGGCTCTCCCAATTCGATGTAAGTGTTACCGCCAGGCGTCCAAAACTCTCCGTCGCCTCCGCCTGCGCCTTGGTTGGGTATCCCGCCACCCCAGACGTGCTGGTAACAGGCGAGGGCACCAAGTCCCGATAATAGGTAGCATTCGGCGATATACAGCCCCGCCGATTGAGATCTCAGCCCTAAATTTCGCTACTTGCACCACCGGATGCTAAGCCCGGCGGCGCTTGGGCTGCGTCTCAATCCATTGCCGCAAAGCCGCGTCCACTCGCGTCTGCCATCCAGGGCCAGTGGCACGAAGCCGCTCCACCACATCTCGCGAAAGGCGGATGGTGACAACTTCCTTCGTGGGAGCTTTCTGGGGCCCGCGCGGTTTCTTGATCGAGCGCAGCTTCGCCTGCAAAGATTCCGGCAATTGCGAGAAGCGCACAGCGCGGGCAAAATCTTCCTTTGTCCATTCAGGATTTTCAGCGTCGATCGTTTCCGGATTCGGAGTTTTTCTCATACCGTGCCCTTTCTCTGTGGTTCGCTTTTCGCAGGCTGATGATTCGCATCGCATCGCCGCGAACGGTGAAGACAAGCGCGTGAAGCTCTGCCCCGATGAAACCCAGGGAACGGAAGCGTGTCTCTCCGTAGTCTCGCCGGGTATCTTCCGTTGTTACAGAGGTCTCGAAGTCGAACTCCGCCGCCAGTTCAAAGGAAAGGCCGCGTTCCCGGATGTTACGCTCGTTCTTCTCCGCGTCGAACGCGATCTCCACGCTCAAATTGTAAATACAATTGCCGTCGAACGGCAGAAAATACTCTACTGGCGCGGAGCATCGTCAGCCCTGGCCCCCACGCTAGCAGGGTTGCTACGCGACAATGCGCAGAGAGGCGCGACACGCGACACCAGTTTGGACGCGTTGCCGCGCTAAAACAGTGAGGAGACAGGATGATGCCGGGTGCCAAGCGTGGTTGCGGCGCTTGTCCGGGCGCGTGCCCCACGGCTCCGTCAGCACTCCCAGCGCAGCAAACAGGTGCCAACGGTATACCCGGCTCCCACAGACGCCAGCAGCACCACATCGCCCTTATGCAGCTTGTTTTCTTCTCGGGCAGTCTGCATGGCCAGCGGAATTGTACCCGCGGTGGTGTTGCCGAAACGGTCGATATTGATGATGACGCGCTCTCGCGCAATGCCCAACCGCTCTGCCGTGGATTCGATGATGCGTT
>JAJYUB010000001.1 GCA_021792795.1 Acidobacteriota bacterium
AAATCCTTACCCGCAGATCGTCCGAATAGGCTCGTCCCATCGTCGGCTTCGCGGTCACTTCGCCAGAGAAACCCAGGATTACACGTATGACCGCTCCTGGGTATAGCTACCTTGATTCTGCTCTAGAAAGAGTCATTCTGAACGAAACGCAGTGGAGTGGAGAATCCAGAGAGTGTCGGCTTTGCAATTGACGCGATCGCCGTCTGGATTCTTCGCTGCGCTCAGAATGACATTTTCTATTCTCGCTGTCAGCATCTCGGAGTCGATTCGCCATGCCACGCCGTAAGCCGGGTTTCATCGCCGCATCTTTGATTGGCGCGCTCGTTATCGCGTTCAGCGCGGACGCACCGCAGGCGCGAGCGCAGGAAAAAATCACCATTGACGCGCATGCGCAGGCCACGCAGTTTCCGCACTTCTGGGAGCAGATGTTCGGCTCCGGACGCGCGAACCTCGCAATGCGGCAGTCCTATCGCGACGATTTGCAGCGCGTCGAGAAGGTCACAGACTTCCGCTATGTGCGCTTTCACGCGATTTTCGACGATGAAAACGGCGTCTATGACGAGGACGCGCAGGGAAAACCCCTCTACAACTGGTCCTACGTCGATCAGATTTACGATGGCCTGCTGGCCAATGGCATTCGTCCGTATGTGGAGATCAGCTTCATGCCGAAGAAACTGGCGGCACGGCTCGACTACCAGAGCTTCTGGTACAAGCCGATCATTTCTCCGCCGAGCAGCTATGCAAAGTGGGACGCGCTGATGACAGCTTTCGCGCAGCATTTGATCGATCGCTATGGCGTTGAAGAGGTCTCGCAATGGTACTTCGAGGTATGGAACGAGCCAAACATCGGCTTCTGGAGCGGCCAGCCGGCGCAATCGACGTATTTCGAGTTGTACGACCATACTGCCCGCGCACTCAAGGCGGTCAGCCCGCGCATTCGCGTCGGCGGACCTGCGACGGCGCAAGCTGCCTGGGTTGGAGACATGATTGCGCACGCGACAAAGAATAGCGTTCCGCTCGACTTTGTTTCCACCCACGTGTACGGCGACGACACGAGCAAAGATGTCTTCCACGACAACCGGCCTGTAGCGCCACATCAGATGGTCTGCCTGGCCGTCGATAAGGTACATCGGGAGATCGCAAGATCGGCGCGGCCGGACATTCCTCTGATCTGGAGCGAGTTCAATGCTACGTACATGAATGAGCAGCCAATCACAGATTCGATTTATATGGGTCCATGGCTGGCCGACACCATTCGCAAATGCGACGGCAAGGTCAACATGATGTCGTACTGGACCTTCTCCGACGTGTTTGAGGAGCAGGGTGTAGTAAAGACGCCATTTTACGGTGGATTTGGATTGGTCGCCGAAGATGGCATCCCTAAACCGGCGTTCGATGCATTCGCGCTGCTGCATGAACTTGGCAGCGAACGCCTTTCTGCTTCCAGCGAGGATGCCCTGGTCACGCGCCGCAAGGATGGAACGATCGTGATTGCGGCGTGGAATTTGGTCGAGCCAGGCGCAAAAGGAACAGATAAATCCGTTACCTTCGACCTGAGAGGCATCACTAAACATGCACACGCGATCGTTCGCCGTGTGGATGCTTCGCATGGCGACACGCTGGACGCATGGAAAAAGATGGGCAGCCCGAAATATCCAACGCAGAAGCAGATTGCGGATTTGCGGAAAGCCTCCGAGATTGGGCCTCCAGAAGTCCACCCACTTCAGAATCGCCAGTTCACTCTGACCTTGCCTGCGATGGGCCTAGCCGTTGTGGAATTGCGTTGACCATGAGAAGCCTCCCGGCGCTTCTCCATGGCATATCTGCATGGGGGGGCAGTTTCCAGGGCAAAAAGGCCTTGGGTTTCCCCTCGCAAAGCCCTGTCCGTTTCGTCAGCGCGTACAGGTAATCACGTTCGAAGCCGTGCAGGTATAAAACCTGTACCACGACGGCAAGCCATCCACAAGCTGAAGAAGGGCACGGGGGCCGACTCGATGGCCAATCGTAAAGGCGTACGGGGAGATCGGCTCCCCTGGAATATAGCAGTCTACTTGATCGGGTTCGCGCGCATCCAAAGCGAGAACCGGATGTTGGCCGATTTTGCAGTAGTTACGAGCTATGCGTTCTGCAATCGCGTCGGCAGCCTGTATTTGCGCCGCGGTCCTGCCGCCATTCTCTCGCGCCGTCGCCGACTGCATCTCATCCAGTTCGAGTGCCGCCTGCTGCACTCCCTGCCGGAGCGCCAGGGTGAACCACTGCTGCGCAGACTTCCAGTCACGCGCGACTCCCACTCCCTTTTCATACAACAACCCCAGGTTATACTCGGCCGGCCCGAATCCCGCCGACGCCGCCTTCCCGTACCAGTATGCTGCCTGCTGCGGATTGGCGGTCACTCCATAACCGCTTTGATAGTACTGGCCCAGTCTGTTTTCAGCCCGGCGGCTGCCCTGCGCCGCCGCCTTCTGCAGCCAGTAGGCCGCTTTCCCGGGATCTTCTTTCCCGGCCACGCCCGCCGCATACGCCGTTCCAAGATCGTACTGCGCCGATTTGCTGCCGCCGTTTGCCGCCGCCAGCAACTCGTTCATCCGCGACCCGCTGATATCGTTGGCGATGATCCGCGCCGCGTCCGACTGAATGCCAAACGCCATGTCCCACACCAGATTGTTCGGACCGGAGATGTCCTCGGCCCAGGACAAAAAGGCGCGATCCAGCTGTCCGGAGAGACCTCGTTTTCTGGCCTCCTCCACCGCATCGGCCAGTGACTTGAAGCTCTCGGGAAGCGCAGTGGTGCCATAGTCGGGCCGTTCGATCCGCTGCATGCCGGAGCCATTCGCTCCCTGGCTGACCGACAGCCCCCAGCGGGTCGACGGAGAGTAATAGTCGATCACCGTCGAATAATTGTTCCCACTGCCCATCACGATCACCATGATTGGAATCGCATCCCGCTCCCAGCTCCGTCGCGCCTGCGCCGTCAGAGCGGCGATCGATGCGACGGAGATGTCCGGCACGGAAGACGGCTGGATCTTCGCAGCCGCCTGGGGCCGCGCATAGCTCGACGCGGGCTGAAGCTGCGCCAGCATCGTCTGCGCCACGCTCTTCAAAGCGGCGGGTCCGTAGCGCTCCACATTTTCCAGGTCAGTTCTGGCGGCGGCTGTGTTCCCGAGTCCATTTGCGGCCGCGGCGGCGTAAAACCATGCTTCTCCATCGGTGGGATACTGCTCTGTCGCCTGCTTCGCAAAAGCGGCAAGGCCACGCCAATCGCCTTTGCCTTCCAAGCCGATGGCTTTTGCTTCCATTTGCGGACTCAACGCAGGTGTCGAGTGACAGCCGAGCGCGATGATGGCAACCGCAGTCAGGCACCGGGAAATCAACCGCATATTGAAATGATCTACCATACTGGTGTAGTGTCGTTTTCTGTAAAAACATCACGGGGAACTTTCAGCCGAACCGGAAAATCTCCCGGTCCGGCTGTCGAGTGCTATTGCACGGTCAAGGTAAGCGTGGCGGTCTGCGTGATCGCGCTCGTGCCGGAGCCGGACGTGGCTGTGACCGTCACCGTGCTGTTGCCGGCGGGAGTGCCGGTGTTGCCGGGCGGCTTCGTGGCCCCTCCGCCACCGCAGCCAACGGCCATGCCGCCGATACCCAGCAGCAGCGCGAGGCAGAGGAACAGCGGCAACCGTTTCTTCTTGCGGAAGAAAAGCAGGCCAAGCGCCAGGACGGTTCCGCCGCCCGCAAATGGCCACGGGCTGCTGTTTCTGCTGGTCGATGCCGCAGTGGTCGCGATGGTCATCGTGGTGCTGCTGGCCGCAGTCCCATTCGGCGTCACGGTTGCGGGAGAAAAGCTGCAAGCCGCTTCACTCGGCAGGCCAGAACAGGCGAACGACACCGTCTGGTTGAAGCCATTGACCGGCGTCACCGACAGGCCCACCGTTCCGCTGCTGCCGGGCATGACAGAAAGGCTGGACGGCTGGGCCGTTAGCGTAAAGGTCGGTGCGGCATTCACGGTCTCCGTAATGGCCGAGGACACGGACGGGGCGAAGTTCGTGTCGCCGGAATATTGCGCCGTGATCGAGTGTGTCCCCACGCTCAATGTACTGGTGGAGTAGGTCGCCACACCGGAGCCGTTCAGCGTTCCCGTGCCTAGCGTGGTGGCGCTGTCCATGAAAGTGACGGTCCCCGTCGGCGCGGTTGTGCTGCCGGAGGGACCCGCGACTGTTGCGGTGAAGGTCACATTTTGCCCGGCGTTTGCCGTGGCCGCGGAAGTAGCCAGCGTGGTGGTTGTGGCCGCGGCGACCGGCTGCGCATTCACCACCAATGTCACCGCGGACGATGTGCTGCCGGAATAATTGGTGTCTCCGCTGTAAACGGCAGTGATGGGATAACTGCCCGTGGACAGGCTGGACGTTGTATAGGTCGCGGCCCCGCTGGAGTCCAGCGTGCCGGTGCCAAGTTGCGTGCTCCCATTCATAAAGTTGACCGTCCCGGTAGGGACGGTGGTGCCGGAGGACGCCGACACCTGCGCGGTGAAGGTCACGGTCTGGCCGGCGACGGCGGGGTTGGGACTGACCGATAGTGCCGTCGTGGTCGCGGGAAGCGTCGAGATCGTCTTGCCACTGTACTGGTTCACAAAAACATCCAAACTGGCATGGCTGTTCCCCGATGTCAGCAGCAGGTCCGGTCGGCCATCCCCATTCACGTCCACTGCGGCCACGGACTGTGAGTTCAGGCCCATTTGGAGACTGTTGCCGGTGGGAAATGTCCCATCGCCTTTGCCATAGAGTATCTGCGTGTAAAAGAATGGGGGGGTGTTGTCCCCTACAATCACATCCGGGATGCCGTCCTGGTTCATGTCGGCAACAGCCAGGTTGCTATACCCTGAATCATTCAGTGGGGAGCTGGTCGCGGTCTGGAAGGTCCCGTCTCCATTGCCCAGCAGCACATTCACGGTCCCATGCGGGCCAAACGGATTGGTGGAAGTGACCGTTGCATTGTCTTGGCTGGCCACTACCAGATCGGGCTTGCCGTCCAAGTTCACGTCCGCAACGGTGATCGGTCCCGGAAACATGTTGGCCGTGTAGCTGACCGGCTTGGCGAACGTGCCGTTGCCTTGATTCAGGTACACCAGCACCGAGCCCGCTGTATTGTGAACGCCTTGCTGCGAGTTTGTTATGGCAAAGTCCAGCTTGCCGTCGCCATTGAAGTCGCCAGCCGCAATCCCATACGCTTGCGGCGGTGTGTCCACCTGCACCGGGGCCTGGAGCGTGCCGTCCCCGTTGCCCAGCAGCAAGTAGACAGCACCAGCGCCGGTACTATAGGGTGTTTCTGTCACGACTACGTCGGGCTTCCCGTCCCCGTTGAAATCGCCGACAACAAAGGCGCCGAAGTTGCCACTTGGCAATGGGGTGTTCGTTGCCGTCTGGAAAGTTCCGTCGCCATTTCCAAGAGCGACGCCGATGCCATAACTTGAGCTGGCTGTAGAATAGCCATAAAAAACAGCATCAAGATGCGAATCGCCGTTCATATCTGCTGCCAACAGGGCCAGTGGAGAGTCGCCCTTGATGGTCGGGCCCTGGGTAAAGTTGCCTTGCCCGTCACCAGCCAGCAGAACCATCCCCTGGATGTTGTTGTTGCTCTCCACGTCGGTAAGGATGTCCGGTTTGCCGTCCCCGTTGAAGTCTCCCACGGCAAACACCGGCGCAATGGGATTGAGGCCGCCGTAAGCGACATTCTGATAACCTGGCGCTCCAGCAAAGGTGCCATCGCCACGGCCCATAAGGAATTGGAAGACGCCATTGGTGTTGCTGCCAGCCGAATACACGCCATTGTCCCCGGAACCCAGAATCAGATCGAGGTTACCGTCTCCGTCGAAGTCCTCCGTGGCTATATGCCCGGAATTGGGGATGTTGACATACGATGCCCCGGTGGTGAAGGTGCCGTCTCCATTGCCCAGAAACACCATGACCTCACCCTCAGTGCGTTGGCTTACACTTGTTGATGGAAGGTTCATGGCAATGTCGAGCTTGCCATCGTGGTTGAAGTCGCCAACAACCGGGATACCGCCGCCACTTGCAGAAAGATTGATTGGCAGGGTGAATACGGACGCGGCGAAGGTGCCGTTCCCGTTTCCCAGAAGGATTTCGCCGTCGCTCAGCACCAGGTCTTTTTTCCCGTCCCCGTTGAAGTCCCCTATGGCCAAATTGCCGTAAGAATAATTGAGTTGGCTGTTGGAGCTGCCAGCATTGATGGCTGTCTTGAAAGTACCGTCGCCATTGCCCAGAAGCACCACGATACTGTTCGATCCAACACCGGCGTTAAACACAACCAGATCCAGCTTGCCATCGCCATTCACATCGTCAATGGCCACGGCCCCTGGGTGTGCGCCTGCCGCATACTCCACGGGATTGGCAAAAGCCCCGTTCGGCTGACCGAGAAAAACGAAGATTCCAGGCGGGGTAGAGGGGGAATTTGCAGAGAGCTCAACGGCAATCAGGTCGTTGATGCCATCTCCATTCACGTCCGCAACGTTGAAGGTGAGCGATGCCAGTCCCAGAGTGACCGCCTGCGGCAGCGGCGTGGCGGATATGGTGCCAGACACAGGATTTGACAGGTAAACCAAGTAACCAAAGGCTGTGGTGAGTCCTACTCCAATTTGATCGCCTTTGCTGTCCGGCCCCACATACACATTGCTTTGCGATGCAATGCCGAGCTGGGGACCTTTGCAGCCAAGCGGAAATTGCACGGTTTGCGCGGGAAGGCCCGCAATGGCGTGCAGATAATTTCCGAAGTTCGGAGATTGCGAAGTAGTAAACGTGGAGGAGGACTGGCTGGTGGGAGTCGGAGAGCCGCCCAGCGCATTCACGGTGAAGCTACAGTCCGCCTGTCGTTGGATGGCAACTTCTTGAAGCCCGGTCGGTAACACAGTATTCGGCGTGGCGTAGTCATTGGTGGATGGCACGGTCTGGGAAAAGTTAACTGTCTGAGCAAGGCCCCATAGGGGAGGAGGAAACGACCGAAAGAATGACGGTATCGATGCGCTTCCTCCACTCGTCGTTGCGCCTGCAACATCGCCCCTAACAAGCGAAAATGGAGACTTTCTGGCCGCTAAGCTCACCAAATAATTCCCATTGTTTTCAGCGTAACCCTCGGTATAAGCCTTTGGCGGGCTACCAACGAGATCCTCAGGATGGTTATTCGGGAATGTGCCGATGCAATTGTAGCCGTCTGCTGGGCAACCCGGAGGGTTGGGTGCCAAATAGCAGCCATCCATCAGCGTCATCGCGCTCACGGCTGTTATCAGGAAAATTGCTGCAAGCAGAATCCTTGACGATACCAACCGGTGTAAAAACCGCTTCACGGACACACGAGAGAAATTTTTCATCACAGGCTCCAGACCCAGAAAATGCCGTTCTGTAGCTAAGTGATCGAATCCGCAAATCCATCACGCAGATTTTTTATTTATTTTTGGAGTGCGCAGATTGCTTCACAGAGTGTGAATAAAAATTCACATGTGTCCGGGACAAGAGACCGAAGGGGGCTTGCGCGATCTCATAGGTTCAGTTTAGCGAGAGATGCGAACAGAGGACGCGCTCCCCTTGCTGCGAAGACCTTATGTGTAGTGAAAAGTTTTCCACTCGTCACCAGGAAGGCGTGGCACCAAAGACGGTCACCGTCGAGTACCGTTTCTTTCCTGGCCTGGCCAAGATGGACGGCAATCGGGCGGCGCTGAAGGCAGCGGGCGACGACAAGGGTATCCGTAGGTCTGGCATGGCATGGTTGCAGCGGACACTTTGTCTTCTACAATTCGAAACAAGACCGGAGGGTCGATGTGGGCGACCTGAAAACGCTGACCGGTGAAAACGGTTTGCGCCTGGGGCCGCAATCGAAGATTCACGCCAAGTTTGGCGACGGCGAGCGCTTTCCAAGCTCTATCTTTTCTATCCACCGCAATAAGGGAGAATGACAAGACTATGAATCGCAGAGATTTTATGGGTACTGTAGTTGGGGGGATAGCTGTGGCGAAGCTGGGCGCAGCGGGCCTGGGTGGGTATGGAGCGGGTCCGGCGGCAGCGCAAGCGGCAAGCGCCAGCGCAGGAGCGGGTGGACAAGGGGCGTGGACCGAAAACGGACTCATCGATGCCGGGGGTTCACACGAGCCCTACATCTACATCGTGCGTCGGGGTGGCCAACGCCTGGACGCAAAACAGATCAGCGACTATGAGCAAAGCGAAGGGCTGATTCGTCAACTGAAGGAGCAAGGGGTTGAGGTTTTTCACACCCATTTGTACAAAGGCTTCGGGATGGCTGCCGAAAAGCCGGATATGGAAGCGACGATACGCACTGCGGCCATTGCGCATCGCCTTGGGATGAAGGTGGACACGTACGTCCAGTGGAACACCATGATGTATGAGACCTTTTTCGCGGAGGAACCCAGGGCCACGAACTGGATACAAAGAAACATATCGGGACTGCCGATTCTCCTGACGTACGGATATCAGCAATCCTTCCGCTATCGACCTTGCTTTTCCAACCAGGAATACATCGATTACCTGAAGAAGGTTGTGCGCTACGCGGTCGTGGACGTAAAAACCGACTTTATCCATTTTGACAATTTTGACCTTAATTATGAGCCGGACTCCTGCCACTGTCCGTGGTGTGTCAGTGGGTTTCGGAGATTTCTCAAGACGAAGTACACGAACGACGAGCGGCGCGAACGTTTCGGATTTGAAAATACGGATTTTGTTAACCCGCCGCAATGGAACATCGACAATCCTCCGGAAAAGATGGAAATCATCTATGATCCCGCAATTCAGGAGTGGGTTGATTTTCGCTGCCAGTTGATGGCCAATGCGCTGCAACAGATTTCCGGATATGTAAAGTCACTTAACCCAGAAGTGGCGGTGGAGATCAACCCAGGAGGAATAAACGGAGAGAACCGCACATGGACATCCGGCATCGACCATTCCAGGCTTTTAAAATTTACAGAGTCCTTTTGGAGCGAAGAAGACGATCCGCCCGCATTTCACGCGGATGGCAGGCTGGTTTCAAAGATTCGCAGCTATAAGCTGGCCAGAATCTACAACAATGTTCTGTTGACATATACCGCGCAGGACCCTGTGGGCTTGGCAGAGTGCCTCGCATTCAACCAAACGTTGGGTTACGTTGGAAACAACCCGCTCCCTCCAGAGACGCTGCGCTATATTTATTTTTATCGCAAGAACAGGGACATGTATTTGCAAAGCGAAGATGTAACTACGGTGGCTGTATTCCGGTCCTATGCTTCGCTAACTTACAACAACTTCGGCACGCAATTAAGCGCCATCCTTGTCGAACAAGCTCTGATCCAATCGCGGGTCCCATTTGCCCTAATTTTCGATGAACATCTCCACAGGCTGTCCAATTACAAGGTACTTGTGCTCCCGAACTCCGAATGCCTCTCCGATGAACAAATTTCTTTAATCCGTCTCTATGTAGAAAAAGGCGGCGGCTTGGTAGTCACGGAGCAAAGCGGGCTCTATGACAATTGGAGACGAGTGCGTACGAAACCTGGACTAAGTGGATTGGTCGATGGCCAGATTTCTGGAGCCGATTACCAGGAAGATGTGAAATTTCAACGAAACAACGCAGGTGTTTCAAGCCGAAAGCAGGTCGGTGTCGGAAGGGTAGCGTACCTTCCAGCAGTTCAGTTTGCTGGAGCCTTCCCCCCTGACAATCCCTACTTTGCGATCGCAAATTCATTGTGGAAGCGCCCACAGAACTGGAAAGATATTTTCGACTCCGTTCATTGGGCTGCTGGAGATCAACTCCCACTAATGCTGGATGGTCCTGAGTTTCTGATTGCAAACTGCACCCTTCAGGCAGGGAAGCAGCGGTTCCTTGTTCATCTTGTGAACTACAACGCCACGGAAGCCCCCACAATTGCCCGCCAGAAGGTACAAGTGGTGTTACCGCAGAACAAGAAGGCGCGGAAGGTAACACTCTATGCTCCAGACTTAAACGACACGCGCACGCTCAAATTCACCAACGATGGTTCAAGCATCGGATTTACCGTACAGGAAATGAAAAAGTATGCATTAGTAGCAATCGACTGGTAGATGTGCATAACTCAGGCGATATTCTCCGCCGATGAACGCCGACTCAGCGCTCCAACCAGAGCAGCGGCTGACGGATGGGGTGGTTACGGACGATTTCCGGCACGGTTGGATCTGGGTCGAGGCGCTGCCACAGAGCAAGATACTCCGGACGGCGATAGGCGAGGCCCGCGAAGAGCAAACTGGGCTGGCGCACGGGCAGATACTGGAAATATTCGACATCGTGACGGTAAGGCCACGCTTGCTTGTTTTCAATGTAAGGGGCCATGAAGTGGAAAGCGGCTTCCAGACTGCGGCGGTCGGACATTCGGTACGTCCAGAGATCGTCCGCCTGGGTCGACAGGACGCGAGCGCCCATTCCGAGAACGTCCAGATTGAAGAGCGAATAACTGTAGGGTTTTGTGCGCGCCAATTCAAGGGGGAAGCTTCCATTGGGTGCGATTTGTTCTGGAAGAAGCACGTTCCGAAGGCGCTCGCGACAGTCGTCGAGAACGCCATTGTTTTGGGAATAAGCGGCGAATTCCGCGGCCTGGAGCACCCAGCAGGACCCATGGTTGTTCTTCTTGTCGCGCTCCTGACGGCCACGGTCCGAGGTGGTCATCCAGTGGAGATATTCGATGAACCACCGGCGCACACCCTGCCGGTCGACGGGCGCGATAGCTTCAGTGCGTTCGAGAACAAGAGCGGCCTGGGCGACCTCGACGAGGTGGAGCGTGTCGATAATGCCGATGCTGCGTCCATTGTCGACGCCGTGAATGGCTTGCGCGTACTGGAGGTTGGGATTCATTCGCGCGGCGGGATCGATGAACCAGGCGCGGAGATGCGCAACCGCGCGATCGGCGAAGATGCGCTTCCTTGTAAGCAGCCATGCCGCCGTGAGAGCGGGCATCTGGATGCTAAACCGGAGGAGCAGTTCACGATGCGCGACGAAGTTGTTGGGATTTGATTCGCCGTCACGCCGGACGTAGGGGCCGCTGGGGTCCTTGGGATCCGGCCACCAGTAGTCGCCTTCTGAGAAATAGTCGTGGAGGCCTCCGGCGCTGCGGCTGGCAGGTGCGGAGGTAATGGTATGCGGCTGTTGAGTTAGGTAGGACCGCGCAGCGCGCATCACACGGGCGCGCTCGATCTTTGCTACTTCCGCATAGGGATGGTCCCACAGACCCATATCCAAAGAGAGAGCGGAGGGCGGAGCGAGCGCGCTGGAGGCGGCGAGCCGAAGAAAACAGCGTCGAGTAACGGGCATCGGATATCTCCAAAAACCAACATAAACGGAAAGGCGGACGGTGGAAACGGCAAAGCTGATTGATCTTTCCAACTGATGGTCCGCAGCGCCATTTTTTAGGCTCAGGGCTTTGATGACGAGCTAATCTTTTGAAGTGTGATATTGCTTGCGATATCATCTTGATGTGCGGCCGGTTCTTGACACTGCGGTGCTTGTAGCAGCGATGCGCAGTGACACAGGCGCATCGCGCCAGCTTGTCCGTGCCGCAATTGAAAATCGTTTTGAATTGTTACTGTCCGTGCCGCTGGTTCTTGAATATGAGGCTGTCCTGAAACGACCGGAGCATCTCAAAGCATCCGGTGGAACAGCGTCTGATATCGACAAATTACTGGATGCCCTAATAGCGATGGCCAAGCCTGTACATCGCGCTTTTTTTCGGCGTCCCTTGTTGCGTGACGCCAACGATGACATGGTGGTAGAGGCAGCCATGAGCGGGCATGCGGATTCCATTGTCACCTTTAATCGACGCGATTTTGAACCTGCCGCATCGCAACTGGGAATTGCCTTTGTGTCGCAGCGGGAAGCCTTGGAAGAAATTAGGAGGAGAAATGAGAACAAGTAATTTTGCACTCAGGTTGCAACCTTCGTTGCTCGATGAAGCGCGCAGGACCGCCGAGGAAGAAGGTGTCGCATTGAATCAATTGATCAACGTGGCGGTGGCGGAAAAGCTTTCTGCGATACGCACCGAGACTTTCTTCCGCGAGCGTGCTCGCCGAGCGAATGTTCCTGAAGCAATCGAAATTCTGGGCCGTCTTGGGAAAGGCAATCCACCCATGAAGGGCGATGAACTGGCGGAAAGCGACAGACCTTGTCCTTCAAAAGCCGCCCGGAAAAACGACTTGAAGATTTCCAGGAAAGCGCACTTGCGGGCGCGCTCGAAGAAATCTTCTTGAGCGCGTTGCCATTGAACTCGTCTATTTGGGCCTATTGATCCGGCCCTATAAGAGTGAACCAATTTCCTCCCACCCTGGCCGCAAACAACGCGGCGAGCATGGGGCACCCGAATGCAATGTTTAAGGGCCGGATCTATAGGCTGCGTTAGGCGCGGGCTGCTCCTGCACCTTCAGTCGACAGGCCGAGTTCCGCAAACGCCTTTTCAGCAATATCGGGCTTGACGACACCTTCGCGCGCCAGCTTTGAGAGCGTGGCCGCGACGACGGACTCAGCATCCACCTCGAAGTGACGACGCAGATGCTCGCGATTGTCGGAGCGGCCAAAGCCGTCCGTGCCCAACGAAATCAGTCGCGAACCAAGCCACGGCGCCAGGTTATCCGGCATCGACTTCATGTAATCGCTGGCGGCAACGATCGGGCCCGCAGCCTTGCCGAGGGCCGTCACAACGTATGGCACTCGTTCTTTCTCGGCGGGGTGCAGGCGGTTCCAGCGTTCGACCTCCAGTGCATTGCGTCGAAGTTCGTTGTAGCTAGTGACGCTCCACACATCCGCCGCGATTTTGTACTTCTCCGCAAGAATCTGCTGGGCTCGAACCGCCTCGTTCAAGATTGCTCCTGAACCGAACAGTTGCGCCTGCGCTTTGCCGCCTTCGGTGGCTTTGTATTTGTACATGCCGCGCAGGATTCCTTCCTGAATCCCCTCGCCTTGCGGCATCGCTGGCATTGGATAGGCCTCGTTGTACATGGTGATGTAGTAGAAGCAATCCTCACCCGCCTCATACATGCGACGAATCCCGTCCTGGATAATGACGGCCATTTCGTAGGCGAATGCCGGGTCGTAGGTAAGGCAGGTGGGAATCGTGCCGGCGAGTACCGGCGAGTGCCCATCCTGGTGCTGCAGGCCTTCGCCGAGCATGGTGGTGCGTCCCGCAGTGCCTCCCATCATGAAGCCCTTGCCGCGTGAATCGGCAAACGCCCACGCCATGTCTCCAATACGTTGGAAGCCAAACATCGAGTAATACATGTAGAACGGCACCATCGGAATGCGGTAGTTGGTGTACGCCGTCCCCGCCGCCGTGAACGATGCCATCGAGCCGGCTTCGGTGATGCCTTCTTCCAGGATTTGGCCGTCGACATTTTCCCGATACGACAGCAGCATGTCAGCATCGTGCGGCGTGTACTTCTGGCCTTCGTGCGCATAAATGCCAACCTGCTTGATTGCCGATTCCATGCCGAAGGTGCGGGCTTCGTCGGGTACGATCGGGACGATGAGGTTGCCAATCTTCGGGTCCTTCATCAGCCCGCGCAGAATTCCAACAAAGCCGCCAGTGGTAGAGACGGCGCGACCCTTCGATCCACCGATCCATTCGTTGAAAAACTCCAGCTTCGGCGCCTCGAAGTTTGGCTTCGGGACTTCGCGCTTTGGAATGGAACCCCCGAGGGCGGCACGACGTGACTGCAGGTACTGCATGGCCGGGTCGCTTGCATCGGGACGATAGAAATCCGCGTGCTTGGCCGCGCCTTCGGGAAGCGGAATGTCAAAGTGCTTGACAAACTCCGCCAAACTTTCGTCGGTCAGCTTCTTTTCAGAATGAGTGGCGTTGCGGGCCTGCGCGGAGCCAAGTCCATAGCCCTTGACGGTCTTCGCCAGAATGACGGTCGGGCTACCCTTGTGTTCGACGGCGCGCTTGTAGGCGTTATAAATCTTCGCGGGATCGTGACCGCCGCGATGCAGCTTGAAAATCTGCTTGTCGGTCTTGTCTTCGACCAATTTCAACAATTCGGGATATTTGCCGAAGAAATTCTCGCGCAAATAACGGCCGTTCTTGGCTTTGAAGGTCTGGTAGTCGCCATCGACGCACTCTTCCATGCGCTTGACCAGCAGTCCCTGGTGGTCGCGTTCGAACAACTCATCCCAGTCCGAACCCCAGATCACTTTGATGACGTTCCAACCAGCCCCTCGGAACGTCGCCTCCAGTTCATCGATAATGCGCTTGTTGCCACGCACGGGCCCGTCGAGCCGCTGCAGGTTGCAGTTGACGACGAAAATCAGGTTGTCCAATTTTTCTCTAGAGCCCAGGGAGACGGCGCCCAGGGTATCGACCTCGTCCGTCTCGCCGTCGCCGACAAAGGCCCAGACTTTGCGATCCGTCTTCTCGATGAGGTTGCGGTTCTCCAGGTACTTCATGAAGCGCGCTTGATAGATGGCGTTCAGCGGGCCGATGCCCATGGAAACCGTCGGAAACTGCCAGAAGTCCGGCATAAGCCACGGGTGCGGATAACTCGAAAGTCCGGGTTGACCACGCAATTCATGTCGAAAATTGGCGAGACGGGCATCGTCGAAACGGCCTTCCAGGTAGGCCCGGGCATACACGCCGGGTGAAGCATGGCCCTGAAAGTAGATCAGGTCCCCGGGCTGGTCGCCGTAGCGGGCTTTAAAGAAATGATTGAATCCCACTTCCAGCAGCGTCGCCAGGGAGGAATACGTGGAGATGTGGCCGCCAATGCCGGCATCTTCCTTATTCTGGTGGTGGACCATCGCCATGGCATTCCAGCGCAGCAGGGCTTCAATGCGCCGCTCCAGGGGACGGTCGCCGGGATAAGGGACTTCATCATGTTTGGGGATGGTGTTCACGTAGGGCGTCACCACTTCGCCGACGGCAGGCACCCCGGCTTCGCGAGCGCGAGCGCGGAGTGCGGCCAGCAGGGCGGCACCCTGCTCCCAATCCTGCGCAACCACCTCGTCAAACGCTTCGATCCATTCTGCGACTTCAGCGGTCAAATCTCTCTGAACGGCCTGGTCCATTTCCGTCGCCATGTCGTTCCCCTTCGCGCTTGCATCTTCGAGAATCTTCATCATCTCCTTCTACGATAAATGCCGTGACGCCAGAAACGCCAGTTCCAGAAGCAGGTCTGGCGTCGATCCCGTTGATTTATAAAGGTTGCGGACTCGCAGGATCTATCCTGATTTGTAGGTCCATCCCATTTTCATGCGCCCAGAACGGTCCAGCGCTGCCATCCAGGCGAATGCGAACCACGCACTTGCAGCCAAGGCGAATCGCTGGCAAGGGCTGGCTCGATTTTCAAGTTTGGGTGGTCAGGCAGGAACAGAAGAGCGGGCCTGTGCACGCCACTGGAATACGGCGCATGGGTCGAAACCAGATGTGCGAACATCGGCGACGAGTTCGCGCCCACGGGGTGGAAAGGTAGCAGGCAGAGTAGCGACTGGCATCGCTACCGCTGCCCGCCAAAGAATACAAGCATGTTCGGCCTGCATCGTCGTCGCGCACGCTGAGTCACATAACGGAGGCAGTATCCAACCTGCCGGCACGATTTCCATGCGATTCCGAGTTGACCTGAATCTTCATGGCTGGCCAGTCCGTACGAACCTGCCGCCAGGTTACCCAGCCGTTGCGGTCCCGTCTGTGACGCTTGTCACGTCTGCGGTTGCCCACGGATATTTTCACGCCTCAATGGCCCGCTCCCTTTGATACGCTGAATGCCATGACCCGCGACGACTCGACACGCTCTGCCCAAGCGTCCGGAAATGTGGCCGGCTGATGCACGAGTTCCTCCAACTCCTCCGCGAAAATCGCAATTATCGCTATACATGGATGGGGCAGATTGTCAGTGAAATTGGCGACAATTTCAATAACATTGCCGTTTTTGCCCTGGCCATGGCGCTCACCCATTCCGGTCTGGTTGTCACCGGGGTTTTGTTGGCGCGGGCCATTCCAGCCATCGCAATGGGACCGGTGGCCGGCGTGCTGCTCGATCGGCTGGACCGCAAGAAAATCATGATTGCCAGCGACCTGGTTCGGGCCCTGGTGGCGCTCGGCTTTATCTTCGCCGTGACTGCGCATCGCGTGTGGGTCCTGTATTTGTTCAGCACATTGCTGATGGTCGCATCTCCTTTCTTTACTGCGGGACGGTCTTCTATTCTGCCGACCATCGCCAATGCAAAGGAAATCCACACCGCCAACTCCCTCACCCAGACCACGCAATGGATGACGCTGACGGTTGGCACCTTTCTGGGCGCCACTGTAATCGCTATCGGCTACAAGTGGGCGTTTATCTTCAACGCCCTTTCGTTCGTCTTTTCCGCCTGGTCCATTTCGCACCTGCGCGCGCCGGATGCCCACGGCTTTCGCGCCCGGCGCAACGTGCTGGCGGAAGAAGAGATCGTCCGTCCCTGGCACGAGTATCGCGAGGGCCTGCGCTACATGCGCTCTGTCCCGCTGGTGCTGGCGATCGCATTGCTTTCGGTGGGTTGGGCCATGGGCGGCGGCGCGGCGCAAATTCTGTTCACGTTGTTCGGCGAAGTCGTCTTTAACCGTGGCGCGTCGGGGATTGGCATCATCTGGGGTTGTGCCGGCCTCGGTCTGCTGCTCGGCGGAGTGTTCGCCAACTGGCTGGGCAGACACCTTTCCTTCGACGCGTACAAGCTGACTGTCTTCATTGACTACATCGTCCACGGAGCTGCCTACGTGGCGTTCAGTCGCGCCCAGGGTTTCGAAATGGCGCTGCTCTTCATTTTTGTGTCGCGCGCTGGCATGGCCGTCAACTCGGTCCTGAACTATTCCTATCTTCTGCGCACCGTCGCCAACAATTATCGCGGCCGCGTCTTCGCCACCATCGAGACGCTGACGTGGACCATGATGATGATCTCCATGATGGGCGCCGGAATTGCTTCCGCGCACTACAACCCGCGCCAGATTGGCACCGTCGCCGGACTGCTGAGTTCCACCACCGCGATTTTCTGGGGCTGGGCCAACTGGACGGGCCGCCTTCCCCGCCCGCATATCGCCAAAACAGCCGAACCGCGAGCCAAAGTTTATCGTGATCGCGCCGTGTAGCCCCACATGCACAGGATTCGTTTCCGCCGAGCACTCGGGAAGGTTGCCCGGGACCTCAGCCCGCGCCGTATCCAGTGGCGTATTCTTGGTGGGTAGCTTCACTCTGCCTGATTGCATTGGGGGTCTGCGATGAGCGATTTCGTTCTCAAAGTCAACGGTGCGCGCCTGCACGTCAGCGCGCCCGCCGAGGAGAGCCTGCTCTCTGTCTTGCGCGATCGCCTCGACCTCACCGGAACCAAGTATGGTTGCGGCGAAGGCCAGTGCGCCGCCTGCACAGTTTTGTTGGATGGCAAGCCGGCTCGCTCCTGTTTAACTCCAGTGTCCGTTGCAGCGAAGACGCACATCACAACCATTGAAGGGCTGGAACAGAACGGAAAACTCAGCCCGGTGCAACAGGCTTTTCTGAACGAAGGCGCCTTCCAGTGCGGCTACTGCACCTCCGGCATGGTCCTCTGCGCCACTGCCTTGCTTCGCGAAATTCCCCATCCCACGGAACAGCAGATCGTCACCTACATGGATGGGAACATCTGCCGCTGCGGCACGTATCCGCGCATCGTTGCGGCGGTGCAGCGAGCTTCACAGTCGCCGGCAAAAGTAGGTGCCCAATGACTCGCCGCGACGCCCTGATGGAAGAACTCGCGCAGCACATCATCGACGACAGGCCGTACTGGTTCCGCCTCGACCGTCGCGATTTCCTCAAACTTTTTGGCGGAGGGCTGCTGGTTTGTCTCGCTGATTTGCCGGCATGGACGCAAGAGTCGGGCCGCAACTTCGGAAGCCATGAATTGCCGAAGGACATCGCGGCCTGGCTCTCCATTGCAGCCGATGGCCGCGTCACAGTCTTCACCGGCAAGGTGGAGGTGGGACAGAACATCCGAACCTCGCTTGCACAATCCGTGGCCGAGGAACTCCGGGCCCCCTTCGACACCATCACCATGCTCATGGGAGATACAGACCTTGTCCCCTGGGACATGGGAACGTTTGGCAGCCGTACCACCCCGACCATGGGACGGCAGCTTCGCACCATGGCTGCGGCGGCGCGACAGATGTTAGTAGAGATGGCCGCCACGCGATGGAACGTTGACCCCACAACCCTGACCGCCGCGGACGCCAAAGTGACGGGCCCGCATCAAGGCCAATCTTTGACGTATGGCGAACTGACACGCGGCGAAAAACTCATGAAAACGGTGTCGGCCAACGTCGCTCTTACTCCGGCCAGCGATTGGAAAATCGCGGGGACCGCCGTTCCCAAGGTGAATGGCCGCGACTTTGTCACGGGGAAACACGAGTTTCCATCCGACATCGTTCGACCGGGGATGATGTTCGGAAAGGTGCTGCGGCCGCAGGGATTCAATGCGACGCTTGTCTCGCTGGACACCGGCGGAGCAGACAAAATACCGGGCGCAAGCGTCGTACACGACGGCAATTTCATCGCAGTTGCAGCCGCCGACCTATCGACCGCGGAACGCGCTCTCTCCGCGTTGCACGCCACCTGGAACGTGCCTCCGCAGCCCTCGAATCAAGACCTGTTCGCGTCCTTCAAACAGACTTCCAAAACACAGCAGGAAGACGATGGCCCCGAGCGCGTCAGCGGTTCCGTTCCGCAAGCGATGGCGAGCGCCGCGATCGAACTGCATCGGCAATACACGGTGCAGTACATTGCCCATGCGCCGCTGGAGCCGCGCGCGGCGGTAGCGGAGTGGGTGAACGGCAAGCTGACCGTCTGGACGGGCACGCAACGCCCGTTTGGCGTTCGCGACGAGCTGCTGGCCGCATTTCACCTACCGGCGGAACAAGTCCGTGTTATCCAACCCGACATGGGCAGCGGTTACGGCGGCAAACATACCGGCGACGCAGCCATCGAAGCCGCGCGTCTCGCGAAAGCAACCGGCAAGCCCGTTAAAATTGTCTGGACCCGCGAAGAAGAGTTCACCTGGGCCTACTTTCGTCCGGCTGGGCTCATCGAGATCGGCAGCGGCGCCAACCACGATGGCACGCTCGTCGCCTGGGAGCATCACAACTACAACTCCGGACCTGCGGCCATCGCCACCCCCTACAACGTTGCCAACCAACTCAGTCAATTTCATCCGGCAAATTCGCCGTTGCGCCAGGGCTCCTATCGCGCTCTCGCGGCCACCGCCAACAATTTCGCGCGCGAGTCGCACATGGATGAAATGGCCTACGCGGTGAAGATGGACCCGCTGGAATTTCGCTTGAAAAATCTGACTGATCCCAGGCTGCGCGCTGTCTTCCAGGCGGCTGCGGAAAAGTTCAACTGGGGTCAAGCGAAGTCCACTCCCCAGCGCGGTTTTGGCATCGCCGGCGGAGCAGACAAAGGCGGCTACGTGGCCACCTGCGTCGAAGCGGAAATCAATCCCACGGACAAGAAAATCACGATTCACCGCGTCGTTCAAGCCTGGGAATCGGGGGCCATCGTCAATCCCGACGGCTTGCGCAACCAGGTTGCGGGGGCCATCGTTCAAGGAATTGGAGGCGCGATGTTCGAGTCCATCCAATTCGCCAACGGACGCATTCTCAACCCGCACTTCGCCCAATATCGCGTTCCCCGATTCAGCGATACGCCGCGGATTGAGATCGTCCTGATCGACCGCAAGGACCTGCCGTCCGCCGGCGCGGGAGAAAGCGGCATCATCGGCCTGGCGCCGGCCGTGGGCAACGCCATTTTCGCAGCCACTGGAGTGCGTCTTCGCAACCTGCCGATGACTCCGGCCAGTGGAGCATCGGGAGAAACGGTCTCCGTGTTCCATGCGTGAGCGCGAAGATGGCGTAAGATTTTCGTGCTGATGGTTATGGACGACACGTAAAATCCAACGCGGAATTTGATGGACAACGAGAGGCACCGTGATCGGCGAACCCCTTGAAGTAGTCAAAAAGCAGACAACGATCCTCCTCTTGTCCTCCGACTCGAACATCCGCCTGGTCCTTCAGGAGGTCTTGGAAGCCAAAGGGTATGTGGTCTTGCCCGCCGGCGATCTATCGCGGGCAGTGGATTGGTTAGGCCGATGCGGGCCCGACCTGTTGATCGTCCGCCCCTACCTCAGCGGAATCTCCGGATATGAAGCGGCCCTCTATTTGCGAACGAAATGTCATGGACTTCGCATCCTGATGGTGGGCGGCTTTCTCGACGATGAGCGAATCCAGTACCGGGCGTCTCTGAAGGCAATTGAGGTGTTCCCCAAGCCGTTCACCGCCGGCGAATTCCTCCAGAAAGTATCGGCCGTGTTGGCCACGACCCAATGAAATCTGTGTAGGATGCGCCGCGCGCCGAATCGCGCAAATTCTAACGCCAATCATCGATGGCCGTGTATCGCCTAGTCAGATAGTCAGATTGATTTTTGGAGCGAAAATTGCCATGCCTGCCCCTTTGAGAAAGCGCACGAAGCGAATGGGCAAGCAGCCCCAGGTCGTCGCAGAACTGGAGCGATGGAAACTGGAAGACGCCAAAGCCCGGTTCAGTGAAGTCGTGCGGCTGGCTGGAACCAAAGGCCCGCAACTGGTGACGATTCGCGGCAAAGAGGCCGCCGTCATACTCGCGCCTGAGGAGTATGAGCAACTCCTGCCGAAGCCGAAGGGACGCCAGCCGTTGGCCCGCTTTTTGCAGGGCCTCGACCTTCACAAAATCGAGATCAAGCGAGAGAAAGACGCTGGACGGGCAATCTCCCTGTGGACGGCTAGCTGCTGGACCCAAACGTGATTTCCGAAGTCAGCGGCGCCAAACCAGACCGCCGTGTGGAGCAGTGAATCTGTTCCCTGCCGGAGCACGCTGTTCCTGAGTATGTTGACCCTTGCGGAATACCAGAAAGGCATTCAGCACTTATCCCCTGGCGAAAAGCTGCGTCCGCGCCAGCAACAGGCGGTCATCGCACTGGAGGCACGATTCTCTGGGCGCATTCTATCTGTTTCCGACCCGATAGTTCTTCGATGGGGAACGATCAGCGGAGAGCTGAAACGTCTCACCGGCCACTCACCATCCGCGATCGATACGCTGCTCGCGTCTACGGCGATCGAACATAGCCTCTATCTCGCAACTCGGAATGTGTCCGATGTGTCCAGAAGCGGTGCCGCTGTCTTCAATCCCTGGAAGGATGACCCGGCGCGCTTTCCTCTGAAGTAGGCCGCCAACGCCCTGGATTGAGCTATTCTTGCCGCTACCATCGAAAAATATTGGTCGGGGCGGAGGGATTCGAACCCCCGACCCTCTGCTCCCAAAGCAGATGCGCTACCAGACTGCGCTACGCCCCGACTCCTGTTGATTGTATCGCACGCCTTCGCAGCTTCCGCGCTCCGCGCGCTGCCAACAACTAGCTCCCTGCGTGTGAACGCAACAGCACGACCAGCAACCATGCCAGCACGATCAACGGCAGGGCAAACACAGTAAGAATCGCGGCCGCCAGCGTCGTCAGAAATGCCCAGTCTTTCCAGGTGTGGACGCGCGGCTGCTCCACATGGCGGGTGAGAAGTTTGAAGTTCCGCCGGTTGGCCTTCCATGCGACATCGAACGCGTCTCCCAGCAGCGGAACAGAACCCACCAGCACCTCAATGCCAATGTTGACCGACATTCGTATCAACGTGACGTAGGGGACGCCGCGAAACCACGCCGCCACCAGCAGGATGCAGGACGCCAGTCCTCCCAGCACATCGCCAATGCCGGGCACCAGGCCAACGATAGCATCCAGACCAAAGCGAATCGAAGTTCCGGGAATGCGCAGCCAGTCGTCCAGAACATGCGAAAGCATGTCGAGATTTTTATCGTTGAAGACACGGCTGCTGCGACCGCCGCGCGGCGGCAAAATCCGCGGAGGATGGCGCGGATCGATGCGTGACGGCAATGTGCGACTCCCATCCACAGCATCGGGAACAGGCGCTGCGAATGCTACAATTCTATTTGTTCATGGCGGCTATAGTTCAGTGGCAGAACGCCGGTCTGTGGCACCGGATGTCGTGGGTTCGACCCCCACTAGCCGCCCCAAAGGAACGCCAAAGGATTTCAATTCTTCCCGAGATTCCATTCCTCCCCGCAGCCGCCGTTTCCTTATGATGCGTTCCGCGAACGACGCTCAATTTTCCAGTCTTCCATCGGACCGAACAATCGAGCGCGCAAACGCTCCGGCATGGCTGACAGAATTTCAACCCCGCCGCGGGGTGCGCAACGGCGATTTGCAAACTCTGTTCGCGAATTTTTTGCCGCGCCGAATACAACTTCCCGCGCCAGAAAGTACCCTCGTTGAAGTCGATGCACCTACGCAGAGCCGCGTGCTCTGCCACTGCAACTGGCAATCGGAGCCGATTAGCGGCGCCTGCATGACACTGCTGCTGCTGCATGGATTGGAAGGCTCCTCGCAGTCGCAATACATGCTGGGAAACGCCCACAAAGCGTGGCGCTCCGGATGGAACGTGGTCCGCATGAACATGCGCAACTGCGGCGGCACGGAAATGCTGGCGCCGACTCTGTACCATTCCGGACTCTCCGGGGATGTACGTGCGGTAGCGGAGTTCTTCGCGGGACGTTTCAACCTGGACCAAATGGCGTGGGTCGGCTACTCGATGGGCGGCAACATGGTGTTGAAGGCCGCAGGCGAATACGGCGCGGCACCGCCGAAATGGCTGCGCGCGGTCATAGGAGTCTCGCCTGTCGTGGACATGCAGCCCTCCGCCGATGCACTGCACGATCCTCGCAATCGACTCTACGAATGGAATTTTCTGCGTAATATGCTCGCGCGGTATCGTCGCAAAGCGGAGTTGTTTCCGGATCGCTTTTCCCTCGCGAATTGCAAGCGGATCCGTAGTATCCGCACCTACGACGAATACATCGTCGCGCCCAACTGCGGCTTTCTCGGGGCGGACGACTACTACGACCGCGCAGCCGCGGCACGCGTCCTCGAACGGATCGCCTTGCCTGCGCTGATTCTCCACGCCCTCGACGATCCATTCATTCGCATCTTGCCGGAGACGCGCGCAAAGATTTCCGCCAACCGGAATATCGCGTTCGTCGAGACAAAGCACGGAGGTCACTGCGGGTTTCTCGCGCGCGCCACCGAACACGACGACGGTTATTGGGCCGAATCCACGTTGCACCGCTTTGTCCTCTCCGCCGTCGCATCCGCAACGGAGAGGGACTAGATGCAATCCGATTGGACGGTCGCCTGTGCCGCCGATGATCCGGAGGTTGTTGTCCCGTGGGCCGGGAAAGATCCATCGCTGCGATATTTCGATCTGCGACGAACACCGGAGGCCATCCAGCAGATTCCCGAAGCCGCCGAGTATCGCTGCGTCGCTGCCGCGCTGCGTCGCTGGAACCAGCCAGATACCTTACTCTTCACCGCGAAGTGCGACGTTTGGAGCTATCCCGCGAAGCTCTTCGATGCCGAGGACCTGCCTGGCTTTGCCTACGCCCATGGCAGCTACATCGATCTGCTGCCGGTCAAAGCGGAAATATCTTCCAGCTTCGCGGCCTGCGAACGGCAACTGCGCGCGTGGACAGAGATCGCCCGGTCCATCGAACTACCGGCTTGCCGGTGCGAGTTCACCCTGCGTCCGGCGCGTGTGTTTCCTGCTGCCTCTGCACCCGCGAACGCAACACCAAACACTCCCTGCCAGAACGGATTTGCAACCACGCTGTATGTCTGGGGATATGGAGCGTCGCCGGAGTCGGCGGCATCGGCCTGGGCCGCCGCGTTGCAAGCGCTGATCGAGCCCGTCCTGCTGTCGGGCCGCAAATAATTCTGCGTGAGATTTCTCCGGGCGAAGCCGCTTTCTTTGCCGATACAGACGTGGTCAAAGAACGAAGCGCAGGCGATTTGGCATATCTGGAACTCCGCGCGGAACGCTACAATAAAGCGACGTCATCGTTGCGACGAACGCGCGTTCGGGCGAGTAGCTCAATCGGATAGAGCACCGGCCTTCTAAGCCGGGGGTTGTGGGTTCAAATCCCGCCTCGCCCACCAGTAAATCGATAAGTCAATTTATTTCATGGACTTAATTCTTTATTGAATGTCTCCGTTTTGGCCTTCAATCCCCGGCCGATTTTCGTGGAAAATTCGTGAAGCGGTTGTTGAGACCAATGTCCGCTGACTTTCGCCGCTGCTGGGAATCCTGCTGCTTCCGGCAAAGCGGTGGAAGCAAACAAAGTCACAAAGCGTTTCGCCTACTGCGGCGCTACATGGAGAAGACGACCGGGCTTGGGCCGGGCGAAGGCCAGTCGGCTGATTGGCCGCAATGTGGCAGCCGGACGGGTACAGGCCAGTGTCTAGTCAAAATGGAGTGACCGGCCCAATGCGCTGGTCGTGGGTTAGGTATTTCTCCTGATGTTGTCGAGTGGCGGAGATGGTTTCGTGCAACCTTTCTTTAAGGGAAGGCTGCGTGGAGCTTCTTTTTCCATGCTATACACCTTCAGGAGAAATGCTTTATGGGCGGCACCACATATGGGGCACCCAAAGGTGGGCATTGGCGGGAGAAGAGGGGCTGGAGTTTTTTCTTGATTGCTACTCCGCTGGCGTGAGGCGTGAATGCGCCTCGGCGGTATCGAGCGCGAGACGAAGGGCCCCCATGAGTTGTGCGTCCGGTCCAAGCTCGCTGGGGATCAATTGGGGTCGTCCCCGGAGGGCCCATTGTTGCAGCATGCCACGGGTGGCAGCGCAAAGGGCCGGATGCAGGCCGACGCCGCCGCCCAGCACAAACAACGGGCAGTTCAACACCAGCGACATGTTATAGATGGCGTGGGACAACATGCGCGCCGACTGCTGCAGAATGGTCTGCGCCAGCGGATCGCCGGCTAGCGCAGCGTCGAATATCTCGGACGCTACGATCTCCCTCGGAAGCGTGGTGTTGTCCGCCGTCCAGAGCTTTTGCCATTCTGCCCGAATACCTTCGCCGCCAATCATGCTTTCCAGAGCTCCCGGTTCGTCGCGCTTCCGGGGAGCGTTTGGCGTGCCGGGCACCAGCATATACCCGATTTCTCCGGCGGCCCAACCCGCCCCGTGGAATAATGAGTGGTTCATCACGATGCCTGCGCCGATGCCCGTGCCAATCGCGACAAATATAAAGTCGCGCGCGCCTTTGGTGGCCCCCGCCCAGCTTTCGCCCACAGCCGCCAGGTTCACATCGTTGTCCACCGCCGACGGAATGTTCAGCGCCGCTTCGAGCATTGCGGCCAGGGGAACGTCGCGCCATCCGAGCAGATAGGAGGTGGCGATCACGCGGCCTTCCTCGACGTCGGTGACGCCGGGTACGCCAACGGCGATGGCTTTGAGGGAGCTGCGCGGAACGGAGGTCTGCTGCAGCAGGCGTTCGACGCCGTCGCAGATGAGGCCGACAACTGCGACGGCGCCGCGCACACCGGTGGTGGACGACGACCATTTAGCGACGATGGCGCCGGACCGATCGGCAAGCGCAAGGCGCAGGTTGGTTCCGCCAATATCGACTCCGACGACATAACCGGGGTGAGGGGACAGCCCATTGTCTGTTTGCGTCGATGCAGTGTTGCCGCGCTGTTGCCGGGTGCTTTCCAAGGTTTCACGTTTCGGTGAATTGGGCATGGTTCGGCTCTCTCCTGGTATTTCATTCATTGGGCAATCGCATTTGCCTCAGTACTAATGCTTTCCAGCTCGCGCCCTTTTGTTTCCGGGACAACGAAGCGGACAAAAATTATCGTGAGGACACAAAACCCCGCGTAAATGAGGAATGTGGTTGAACTTCCCGCCGCTTTGACGAGGGACAGGAACGTAAGCGAGACAACAAAGTTGGCTGCGCCAGAGGCCAGGGACGCCACGGCGACACCGCGGCCGCGCACTTGCAGCGGGAAGACCTCCGATACAAGGATCCACGCGATGGGCCCCATGCTGAAGGCGAAGCAGGTGATGTAGACCATAAGGCAGACGGTCGCGACAATGCCCGGAGCGGCCCCAAAGGAAGATTGATTGCGGAAGGAATACGCGAGCATCAGCAGGGACGCCGTCATGCCGCCGACACCGGCGTAGAGCAACGGTTTGCGTCCTACGCGGTCGACCAGCACCAACGCGATGACGGTTGCAAGCACGTTGGTGACGGCGACCAGTAACGTGGCGAAGATTGCGTTTTTGTTGGAGGCGATGCCGGCAAGGGAAAAGATCCGCGGTCCGTAATAGAGGATGGCGTTGATGCCCGTGACCTGTTGCAGAATGAGGAAGCCGGCGGCGATAAACAGAGACATGCGCACGGCTGGACCCCAGAGCGCTCTCCAACGGCGCTCCATTTCAATTTGCAGCGCAGCGTGAATGTCGGCGAGCAGAAGGCGCGCGCCGGCTGCATCGGTGTAGGTCAGGAGCACGGATTCAGCCTCAGCGGTCCGGTCCTGCGCAAACAGCCAGCGCGGACTTTCCGGCAGCGGGAGGAGCAGCAGGACGAAGAGGGCGGCGGGTATCGCGCCCATGCCAAACATGAGGCGCCAGGCGTGTTGGCTGGCCAGCCAGTAACCCACCAGGTCTGCCAGCGCGATCCCGATGGTAAGAGCGAACTGATAGAGCCCGATTAACATGCCGCGCGATTGCGGCGGCGCCAGCTCCGAGACATAGACCGGCGCGGTGACGGAGGTGAAACCGACGGCCACGCCCAGCAGCAAGCGGGCGACGATGAGTGTAGCCACGTTTGGCGACGCGGGGGCCAGCAGCGAACCTGCCAGGAAGATGGCGCCACCCCAGAGCAGCGTGGCGCGGCGGCCAATGCGATCTGTGATGCCGCCGCCGGCGAGCGCGCCGGACATGACGCCGATCAACACCACGCTGACGACGACTTCTTCCATGCGCGTGGAAAGCATGAAAGTCTTGCGCACGAAGACCAGCGCGGCGGCGATGACCCCCATGTCATAGCCGTAGAGGATGCCGCCGAGTCCCGCGATGACGGAGACTCGCCAGATAAAGCTGCGGCGAACGTGTGTCTGCGGCGCGAGCGCGGGGGTGGGCACGGTTTCCTCTCGGTTCAAAAAGACGGACATACTATTGCGCCATTACGTCGTATTGAAACCTGGGCGGCAGCCGGCAGCCTGTTCGTTCCACCATGCCAAGCGTGAGCGCCTGGGCCACCAGCAGGCACGTAATCGCCTCCCACGGTTCCGGGACGGCATCAATGCGGACAGGAAAAAGTTTGTCGGTGGCCGGACGATCATCGGCAGAGATGAGCACGACTTTCCCGCCACGGCGATTGCATTCCTGGGCAAGTTTGATTCCGAGTTCGGCCACACGGCCAAGAGCGAAAATGATTGCCACATGGGAGCGGTCGACATCGAGGTTCGGGCCGTGTTTGAAGCCTGCGCCTGTATGCGCCGCGGCGCGGTGGCCGGTCATTTCGCGGATACAAAGCGCGCTCATCATGGCTGCGCCATAGGCTGCGCCTCGGCCGATGATTTCCGTGTTGCGGGCGCCACTGCAGAAGGCTTCGAGGGCGCTGCGTTGCGCGAAGATGGGAGCGAGATGGCTGGCAAAGATTTCTGCCGCTCGCTCGGCGTCGTCTTCCCACGGACGTTCTAGAGTTTCAGACGCCAGGATGATGGCGGCGGCGGCGGAATTGGTGTAGGTTTTTGTCGCGTTGCCGTACTCTGGGCCGGCCAGGATGGGGAGTTTGTTTTTTGCCAAGTTCCAGCAAGTGCTGGCGGGGTTATTGCAGATCAGCCCGAGGGCGCGGTCTGCTCCGGCCTTCATCAGTTCAACCAGTTCGGCGCTTTCACCTGACGTGGTGAGTAGCACGGAAAGGGCCGCATCGTTCCAAACCGGCTGGGCATAGTGCAGCCATTCGCCGGCGTCGGCTGAAAACGACGGCCTGCCGTGCATCTGCAGCAGGACAGATCCGCCAAAGGAGGCGCAATAGGATGCGCCCATGCCGAGAAACAAGACCGGGCCGGGGTCCCTGGAAAGCTGGCGAAATTTCTTGAGTGCAACGCGCATCTCCCGATCGCTACGATAGGCATGAATCAAATCGAGAAGCCGCTGCGGCTGCTCGCGACATTCGATCTCGAAGACCTGCGTGCCGCTGGCATGCAGCAGATGCGGCGGCGGTTCGACCCCGCTAATCCAGCGAGGCGCTCTTACGTTCGCGTCTCCCACGATACTTTCCTCGATATTGAGAATCCGCAAACAGCCACGATCTCGCGCTGCAGGCGACGTTGGGCCCGTCGACCAGTCTGCGCAACCGAATGGGCCCGAAACACGCCCAGATTCGCGTTACAAAAAGCAACAAAACGGTTTTAAAAGCAAGAGTAAAACAAACCGTGAGCACTAACGCGCTAAAGCGCCAATTGGTAGACCAGGAACTTCTTAATGTTTATTTAGTATCTACGTTGAGCGGCTGGAATGCAAGAGGTCCTTTTTGTAAGGAAGGTTTGCAAAGTTGCCGTCCCGGGTACATTCGGTGATGACGACCTGCCAGAAAATGGCATATAGTAACCGTCAGGTTCTTGGCTTTTCTGGAACGAAATGAAGAGAAAAAATATCCCAATGGGCCGGCCGTCGGTTCTGCGGCATACGAATGCCCACAACATTCTGAAGCTTTTGCGCGATTTCGGTTCGTGTTCACGGGCGGACTTGGTCCGTGCTTCCGGTCTCAGCGCTCCCACAGTCACCAACGTCGTAAAAGACCTGCTGCTGAAAGACCTCATAGAACCGCTCGGCGAAGGAGAGTCGAGTGGGGGACGCCCGCCGGACATAATCCGCTTCAAAGCGGAACGGGGCTGTCTGCTCGCGGTGGAAATTTCCGCAGGGAGTGTTTCTTTCCTCCTGACCGACCTGAATGGAATCGAGATGGAGACGCGCAGAATCTCGTTGGCGAAGCGCAATACCACGCCCGATGGGATCTGCGGCGAAATCGGGAAAGAGTTGAAAAAGCTGCTGCGGAAAAGGAAGAAAACTCTGGACCATCTGCTGGCCATGGTTGTCGGAGTGCCTGGGATCGCGAATGTGGAAGAGGGAAGCGTCCTATCCATTAGCAGGCTGGAAGGCTGGCGGTCTGTGCCGCTTCGCGCCATGCTTAGCAGGATCGTCAACTGCACAGTCATCGTGGAAAACGATATGAACCTGGCCGCGCAGGGGGAGCAATTTTGCGGCGCCGCGCAGTCCGTGAAGGATTTCATCTTGATCGAGATCGGGACAAATGTCGGCGCCGGAATCTTTTTAGACGGAAAAATTCATCACGGCTCGCAATGGTGTGCGGGAGAAATCGGCTATCTTCGCGTGCCTTCCACCTCGCGCAGACAGCCGACCATTCACGAGTTCGGCGAGTTGGAAAATGTGCTGACGAGTTCTGGAATACTGAAGAGTTGGCGCGAAGAAAGCGAGAAGCGCGCCAAGGGCGCAAAGCATGCCGACCGGGAAGTGGATGCGGTGGCAATCCTGGACATGGCGCAGGCTGGAGACGCGCGCGCGAAAAAAATTGTCCGCAAGCGAGCCGAAATTGTTGCCGATATCATTATCGATTTGTCTCTTATTCTGAACCCGAGCTTGGTTCTTTTGGGCGGAGAAGTCGGCAGCCATCCAGTGCTGATCGAGTTCGTTCGGCAGCAGTTGGTGGGAAGCGAATTTGCAGTAACACGAATCGGCTCCGGCACGCCTGGCAACCGCGCCTTGCTTTGGGGCGGGATCTCGCTGGCTCTGGAGGCGATTCCGTCGGTCCTGTTACCGCAACCGCCCATGTAACTGCGATCGAGCGCCGCGGCAACGCAGGCAGACGTGCGGCCGATTGCCTGGATGCGACCCATCCCGCGATTCTTGACACGCCAATTTTCCATGTGCTTCACTTGCACCTATGCTAACTTTATTTTAGAAAGTTAGAAACAGGCAAAAGCTCCACATAGAAAGCCTTCGCATCGATCCACATCCGCTTCGGTCCAAGGGAACGCCGAAAATTAAGGTCTTATAGGAGCGATACGCTGCGTGACGACACGACGGAATTTTGTGAAGATGGCCGGCGCTTCAGGGCTAATCGGCATCGCTGCTCCCCTTCACGCCCAGCATCGGCTCAATATAGGCATCGGTACATTCAGTTATCGCAATCTCTCGATCGACGATATGATTCTGCAGTTGAATGCGCTTCGTATTCGCGAAATTGAAATGTCTCGCGGTGAGTTCATGCTGTTGAGTCATCCGCACGACGATTTGTTTCGCAGCGCGCGGGCGAAACTGGATCGCGCAGGTATTCGTTGTGTTTCATATTATGCCGCTACCATCAAGGACGATGGCGACGTCGAGGACGCGGTGCGTTTCGCGAAGCTGCTGGGAAGCGGCAACATCACCGGCGATGGGACCGAAAGCGTTTTGAAGCGGATTGATCGGCGGCTGACACAAGAAGGGCTGACCTTCGGGTTGCACAACCATTTCTTCCCGAATGCGACTTTCGCATACCAGGGCCCCGACGAAGTCCTGCAGGCGATCCACGGCCTTTCAAGGACGATGGGAGCGACCGCCGATACCGGCCAATTTGCATCGTGCGGATACGACCCAGTGGATGCCGTTCGCAAGCTGGCGCCGCGGCTTCGCATGGTCCATCTGAAAGATGTGAAAGCGAAGGGTAGCGATCTGAACGTACTGCTGGGGGCGGGGATTGCGAGGATTCCCGCAGTCATGCAGGAACTGCGCCGGCAAAACTTTGCCGGCCTGGTGGCCGTCGAGTATGAAAAAGAAGGCGACGTGGACCGGGACATGGCGAAGGAAATTGCATTTGCGAGAAAGCTAGCGTAATCACGTCGCGGTTCGGGCCGCTGGAGGAGACCAACATGCGAAGACTATTTTTGCTGGCGCTGGCCGGGATGATGTCGCTGACGGCCTACGGTCAGCAGTCGCATCCGATCCTGACCCTGGGATCTACCGCGCCGAACTTTGCGCTGCCGGGCGTGGATGGCAAAATTCATAAGCTGAACGACTATGCTGCGAGCAAAGTTCTGGTTGTAGTTTTCACGTGCGATCATTGCCCAATTGCGCAGATGTATGAGCGCCGCATCGAGCAGCTCTACGAGGATTATGGGAAGCGCGGCGTGGCCGTGGTTGCGATCCAGGGCAACGATCCAAACGCGACTGCGATCGATGAGCTGGATTCCTCCGATATTGGCGACACACTGGAGGACATGAAGATTCGCGTGCAGTACAAACATCTGGCTTATCCCTACTTATATGACGGCGCGACCCAGTCTGTGGCTGAGGCTTACGGTCCGCAGGCCACGCCGCATGTCTTCATCTTCGATAAGCAGCGCCGTCTTCGCTATGAGGGCCGAATGGACAACAGCTATCGAATCGAGAAGGTGAACACCCAGGATGCGCGCAATGCGATTGACGCACTATTGGCGAACAAGCCCGTGCCGGTGACGCATACGGGAGTCTTCGGATGCTCAACGAAGTGGAAGGAAAAGGAGGCGCTGCGCGTGGCATACGAGCAAAAGCTGAACGCACAACCCGTCAGCGTGGACCCGGTTGATGCAGCCGGGTTGAAAAAACTGCGCGCCAATGCAGGCGATAACTATACCCTGGTCAGTTTTTGGACGACCTGGTGCGGCTCTTGCATCGCGGAGTTTTCCGATCTGCAGGACACATTTCGTATGTACGACGATCGCGGCTTTCAACTGGTGACGGTTTCGGCGAACATGCCGGATGAGAAGGCCGGCGTACTTCGATTCCTGCAGCGGAAACATGCAACCAGCCGCAATCTGTTGTTTGCGTCCGACAATACCGCGGCGCTGCAGGCGGCCTTCGATCCGAAGTGGCAGTCGGCTGTGCCCTATACAGTACTGCTGGCCCCAGGCGGCAAGGTCCTGTATAGCTCTGTCGGTTCAGTCGACATATTGCAATTGCGCCGCAAGATTTTAGCTGAGATGCCGTCGGACTATATCGGGTTCAACAAATACTGGATGGGGAAATGATTCCGGCCATCGAACCAGCATGAAGTATAGAAGGTCAACCCAATCTCCATTCTGGAGAGCGTGTGATGTTTATGGATCGTTCTACGTTTGGCCAACCGCTATATCAGCGAAGGAATTTGCTTTCCATTGCAACGATTGCGGCGCTTGCGATGGGAACCAGCGGTTGCAGAGTGCGAAAGAATGCTGCGGCTGTCCCGCCCACTCCAGCCGCCGCCGCGCCCACGTTGCAGCCGGTGACGAAACCGACGTGCCCGCCTTCGGCAACCCAGGCTGCGGCCCTGAATCCAACGCCGTTGCTGGTCGAGTATTTTTTGCGGACAAGGGGAAACACTATGCGGACTATGCGAAGCAAATCGATTTTACGAAGATGACGCACTTGAATCTGGCGTTTGGAGTGCCGCCGAAATGCGATGGCATATGTACCGCGAGCAGCGACATGGTGTTTTCAATTCAGGGCCAGAGCGATGCCGACATTGCGGCGATTGTGGCAGCCGCGCATGCTGCCGGTGTAAAGGCGGTCCTCTCCATTGGAGGCGGAGGCGGCGATCAAAGAATTATTCAGTTTTACAACGCAGAATTGTCGGCGGAGTTGGTGAAATCCCTGGACAAGTTCGTTGCGGCCCATGGGTTCGACGGGGTTGATCTAGACATAGAGGACCCAAGCAACATGGGCGCTCCGTTCGGCGCATTTGTGAATGCGCTGGCAGCGACGTTTCACCCAGAAGGGAAAATTGTCACCGCAGCGGTGGCGAAGTATTTGCAGAGTTCCATGCCGGATGCCGCGCTGCACCAATTCGACTTTATCAATGTGATGATTTACTCGTCGTATGAATCGGCGGTGAGTGCGTTACGGTTTTATTCAATCGACGAGAAAGTGCCTAGAGACAAGATTGTGCTGGGGGCGCCGTTTTTCGTGTCTACTCCGGACGACTCCAAGGAAGAGAGTTATCAAACAATTCTGGCGGCCTATCCCAATGCGTGGAAGGTCGATTTGGCAGGGGGGTGGTCCGCTCGACGATGGTCAGGCGTTCAGCTATATAGGTGAGGCGACGATGGCGCGCGAGATGCTGCTGGGAGAGCAATACGGCGGGGTCATGATCTGGTCGATCCTGGGAGATGCGCCTGCGCCGCATTCGTTGTTGAAAGTGATCCAAAACAACCTGACGACGAACCGTGGTCCGGGCGCGCCGGCAAATCCATAAGTAACGTTGGCGCGTCGCGTGAATATCTGCGGTGCGGTCCACGAGTGGTGTTATTTCGAACGTCCGCCGAGCCACAGCAGGGCATTTTCAAAGAAGACATTCTGAATCGGGCTGGTGAGGATTTTGTTGCCGTGGCCCATGTTGGTATAGATCATTTTGTACTTCGTGTTGGTCCACGTTACGGGGATGTCGCCGCCGGCAAGCGTGTCTTTAAATCCGATCGGATAGTTGGAAGGCGCGAGCGTCATCAGCACCTTGATATCAGGATTGCTGCGTGGATCGGGTTTCCAGCTATACCATTCATTGGCGGGCGACAGATAGCTTTGCGGCAGCCCCTTCATGATGGGGTTGGTCGGATCGTCGATGGTGAGGGTGGCAGGCAACGGAGGCCAGCTGTTGCCGTAGAACATGGCCCCCAGAAAGTCGGCAAACCAGGGCCAGACTTGACGGTTGTCCATCCAGCCGGCGATATGAAAGCCAAGCCATGCGCCTCCGTGCTCCATATAGTTCTGGAAGGCGATACGTTGTGCTGGCGTTGAGGGCGCGTCGTCCAGCCAGAGAACCACCTGATACTGTTTCAGGGTGCTCGGATTCAGGTCGTTCCAGTTCGATGTCGCTTTGAAGTCGAAACGATCGCGCCCGGCCATCGCCTGGAAAAATGGGATCGCCTGCATGGCGAAATCCACGTGGTCCTGTTCAACGTTGGCGGAGTAGAACGCGAGAACATGAAAGGGCCGGTCCTGGCCGGAGGCTGCGGCAAGACCAATCCATCCGGCTAGGCAGAGCAAACAAAAACGGCGAATCATGGATGGACCTTTCCTGAGCAGGGCGAATGTTTTGAGCGGTTCGATAATGGACTTTCTAATGATTGATAATCTAGTTCACAACGAGGTTGTATCACAATATGAACCGTCTTGGACGCGGGTATTTTCTGCTTGCCGATATCTATTGCATTCGACGCGTTGCTTGCATCTGCACGGCTGTCGCCGGCATGGCGCTTGTGACGGTGGCGTCCGGCGCCCAGGCAGAAAGCGACGTGATGCAGGGCCGGATGATCACGAGTCTTGCTGTCGCGGTGGACCCCGTGACTCATAAGGTGTATGCGGTGAATGAGGATGCGGACACCGTATCCGTGACGAACGAGCGCACAGGGTCCACCAAGGCAGTGAAAGTGGGCAGCAAGCCTATTGCGATTGCGATCAATCGAAAGACGAATAAAATCTATGTGGCGAACACGGGCGACAATTCGATCAGCGTGATCGACGGCAAGCTGGATGCGGCGATTGCAGTCGTCCAATGTCTGGCGGAACCGTATGTGCTGGCGGTGAACGAAGCCACGAACACCGTGTATGTGACGAACACGACGACGAATGCCTACAGCGATATTCTGACGGTGATCGACGGTGCGACGAATACGATGCACACATTGACGGCGGGAGCCGCCGACGGGATCGTCATCGATCCGCGCAGCAATACTGTGTTTCTGATGAGCTACGAAGACGCAAATCTGCGGATTCTCGATGGCGCGACAGGGGCCGTTCGCAAGGTTGCGATTGGGCCGCACCTGTGGGGAATGACTCTGGATCGCGCAACGAACACGCTGTACCTGGCCCATACCGGGACCGCCGACCTGGTCGCGATGAACGAAAAGACCCACGCAGTCCGCGCCATTCCGGTTGGCTCTATTCCTTGTGCGATTGCGGTGAATCCAGCGGCCCACCGTATTTACGTCGTGAATTACGGAGATGAGACGGTGAGCGTCATTGATGCTGCGAAAGGGAAGGCGATTGCCACGCTTCCGGTGGGGCAACATCCGCAGGCGATCGCGGTCGATTCGAAGCACAACCGAATTTATGTAGCGAACGTACACAGCGACAGCGTGACTGTGGTGGACGGGGCAACAAATACCGTGGTCGGCAACTACCATGCGGGGAGGGACCCGTATGCTCTCGCGGTCGACCCGACGGCGAACCACATCTATGCCGCCAACTATGGCGAACCGTCTGTGACTGCTATCGACGTATCGCGCGCGGCGGTCTCAAAATAGGCCTAGCATCGACGATTCTTCATTCTTTGCCGGCGATGCCCGTCAGTTCCTGATGCCGATTGAGCTTGCCGTCAGGCAGCAGGACTGCGACCCACGGCGATGCTGGATCGACGACGCGCGCGCGCCATCTGATTTCTCGCTTGCCGTGCCGGCCGAAGTCGACCAGCTTGGTGTTGGGCCCAAGCAGTTCCAAATTGTCGACCCTTGCGGTAAAGGCGTGTGTCCCCGCGCCTTCGGCAGAGAGATGCAATTGGACTTCATGCGAAGGGAGTTCCTTCGAACTGGCTGTGAAATCCACGGCCTTACTTTGGCGGAGATCGAGTTGATACGATCCCGCCGAGAGTGCCGTGAGGGAAGTGCGCACTGTGCCTTGTTCGACCGTGTATTGCCCTTGTGGAATGGCTGCGCGAAAGGTCCCGTCGGCCCGGTCGACGGTTGCGATGGTGGTCTTACCCGTCTTTTGTTCGATGAACCGTACCGGCTCGCTCGCAGGCGTGTCAAGCACTCCTCGCACGACTGCGGGACCGCTCAAATCCCGCATGAGCCAGATCCATTCGCCGACAGGCTGCGTCCAGACTTCTTTGTAGGTCCAGCAGATCTGGTTCGGCCAGTAAGGCGCATCGGCGGTGCCCTTTGTCTGAATGCCGACGGGAATTGCGCCGACCATTTGTCCGGAGCGGACGCTGTAGAGAGGGGTCCAATCGTAGCCTTCGCCGTACATGATACTGGCGGAGAAAGGATTTCTTCCGACGATCCACTGCGCCTGCTGCTGCGCTAGATTTTCGGCATCGATGTTGTCGCGCAACTGGGCCGCGGTGGAAAGAGCCTTGGCCTCGGAAAGCAGAACACTGGAGTTGCCACGGAAATCAAACCAGACTGGGAAGCGGCGCAGATAGTAGCCGCCGCCAAGAGGCACGCCGCGGCGGACCTCATCCAGATAGGTCGTTCGGTCGGCGGTCCGCAGGGGGGTCCACGTCTTCGAGTGCGGAAGTAAATCGGCTTCGCCCTCGCGGTAAACCGCGGCGGGCAGCATGTTGTACGGTGCATCGACGGACGCAACCGCTTGCTGATAATACTTCGAGTGCAACACAATGGCGGAATACCACTTCATCCAGTTTGGATTCTGCGGAAGGGCTTCGCAGAGCTGGGCGAGTGCGACGATGGGCTGTTCTTCTTCCCCCATGTGGAAGCGATGAAAAAGAGCTTTGCGGTCTGGGCCGGTGTAGAAGTAGCCGGTCACTGGAATGCTCCACGGCTGCAATGTTCTTTCCTGCGAGGCGAGGATCCGATTGCCGAGCGTAACGGCTTCGTCGGCGTATTGCCGGTCGCCAGTTGCTCGGAACAAATCGATCGATGCGATCGCGCCGAAGGAAATTCTCTCCAGGTCATCTTTCTGGCCGTAGATTTCCGGCAGTGGTGGCGCTGCTTTGAGACCGGTGACGGCGAACTGCCAATCCTCTTTCGCGGTGGCAAGACTGCGATTGGCCAGCTCTGGATCGCTGTCTTTCAAAACGCGTGCAGCGAGTGCCTCGACTGCGGCAACTCTGAAATTCCATTCAGGATCATTCACCGCCGGCCCGAAGCGGTCGTCGGCGTCGCCCATGATTCCGTCGGTCCAGTAACTGATCAACTGACCGGTGGTGCGGTAGCCGTTGCCAAAGCGCGTCTTCAGCACCCAGTTCAGGCCCCACTTGGCTTCGAGGACCAAGCGGTTGTAGAGAACAGGGTCTTCACCTTGCTGCTTGAGGCGCTCTGCCAGCTCAAAGAGGCCATACGACATTGCCGGCGTGTTGCCGGTGGCGCTCAAGTCGCCGGCATCGTGATAGCCGCCGTTGACGAGGATGCGTTTGTCGCCGTGGAAGCTGTAGTCGTCCTGATGGCAGATTCCATGAATGCCAGGAACGACTGTGCCGCAGCGCTCGCTATACATGAAGTTGACGGCCTTGACGATGCTGTCGCGCCAAGCGTCGTCGCCGATTCGAAAGGAGCGGGTGCTCGTGTCGCCCGAGCGAAGAAAATAATTTCCAGGTTGCTGGACCGTGGAAAAATCGAGCACCTGATACTCGCCCAGGCCGGTCTTCTTCCGCTCGACGGGCTTTGTCAGGACGACCTTAGCGGTATCGGCGTTGATGACCGAGAAATCTTGCGCTGTCAGGCTGCTGGCGATGGCTGTCTTGGATGCGCCGGATTCATAGCCGGCGTGGCTGAACGCAATCTTGCCGTCGGCAACATCCCATCCCTCGACGTGGTCCGGATTGACGGTCTGCAGCTCCAACCGATCGATGTAGAGGACAGTTTTGTCACCAGGTTCGGGAAACATCTTCGGCAGACTGTAGGCGACGTCGAGGGCGGTGACACGGTCCCGAGAGAGCGGCGTAATCTCCCACACAACATGGTTCCATTGGCGGTCCTTGAGCGGGATGGATTCGTCGCGCCCTTCATTCGTATTGTCCGGCAAGATGTGGGCGCCCTCGTTGTGCAGGACCAGTGAAACGGTGATCGCGGGCGCTCCGTCAATATCTGGATACACCCAGATGGAGATGCGGTTGTAGCGACTCCAATCCTCCGAAGGGAAGCTGCGGGTGGCGACAAGGTCCTCCCAATCCCCGCTGCCGTCGACGCGCGCGATGTTGTCTGTGGAGTCGATGCGGATGGAGTGTTGGCCGTCCTTGACTTCCGACGTGGAGAGGGCCATCGTGCCGTCTCCCTTGAATTTCCAGTGCGACAGATCTTCCATCCCGTCCAGCAGGCGAGAATCAAGGACCTTCTTATGCAACCAGCGGTATTCCGCGCCATCTTGGACGACTGGCTGCATCGGCTGTTCTGGAGATCCCAGTTGCGCTTGCAGAGGGAGGACTGCGGGAAGGCAAAAAATTGCGATGCAGAGCAGAAGACGGGAGATGCGATGCAAGGAAGGTGGGCACTGCAGCAGTTCCATTCCGGCCATGTGGGGAGCGCTCCTTCAAGAAAAATCTACCGATGATTTTTGTCGATTGCCCAGCGAGGTTGACTTTCGTCGACGATGCGCGCGGGCCGTTTGTCCGGCAATCGGGGGGAACTGGCTGGTCGATCCGTAGGAAAAGAAACGCTGCAGTACATGAATCCTGCTGCAGCGCAGGGTGGAGACAAATTTATGTGCCGAGCAGCGTAGGTACAGATTCGGATAGCGATGAAGCAAAAATATGAAGAGTCCAACGCCGGAGAGATTGCCATCGTACCAATCACTTCGACGGTTGGAGCCTGATTAGTACACGTACTTCAGTGAGAGTTGCAGCGAGCGAGGATTGCTGGCAACGCCCGTAATATGACCGAAGTTGATGTCTGTTACACCGGCGTCTGGCGGTGCATAGCAGGCGATGTTAAACAGGTTGAAGGCATCTACCCGGAAATCAAGTTGATTTTGAAGCCAAATATTGAAAGTCTTGGCGACTGCCATATCGATAGTCTGGAAGCTGGGGCCAGGAAGCGTGCTCGGGTGAACGTCGCCAAAGTGACTTCCCGATTGTGCGGCGAAGACGCAGGCATGGCCCAGCGGATTTATCACAGCATCTGAAGCGCATCGCCACTGTGTGGTTACTGCGCGGTCGTCTGCTCATCGGCTCTCCTCTTTCAGGCCATCTTACGGCCAGATGAGACGAGACCAGCCACCTATCCCTGTGTTCAGTTTTCCCCGGCCACATCTGAATAAGGCAACCGACAAAACAGAAAAAACGCAAACCGTTTATATATGGCTACAAATTTCATCCAATCCACCTTCAAAACATCCCCGATCAAAAACCAGCAAAAAAGCTGATGCAGGCACAAGCAATCTGCGCCTGCATCAGCGGTTCTACGTGGTGTTTGGTATGTCAATAGTAGATCTTCAAGGCCAACTGAATGTTCCTTGGAGATTGAGCGCTGGTAATTTGTCCCATTGTCGGTCCAAGGCCCATGTTCGGACCATTGTATTGAACATGATTGAAAGCGTTGATGAAGTCGGTCCGGAACTGCACTCGGAAGCGTTGAGTGACCTGGAAGTTCTTATGTACGCTCGCATCCATGTCTGTGTAACGCGCCGACCGCAGACCTGCGAGCTGCGGTGCACAGTTTCCAAAGGTTCCAACCCCCGGTTGAACGAAATTGTTATTGTTGACGAACCACTGACGGCCTATCAGTGGTATCGCTGTGTTGGTGATGGGCGGCAAGGAGAGGCAGTCCGCCCTGGCCCCACGAGAGAAGGTACCGGAGTTGTCCGACGCCCCATAAACGGGCATTGGCCAGCCAGTATGCCATGAGACGATAGGACTCACTTCCCATCCTCCGATCGCCTCATCGACAGCCTTGCCGCTATTGCCGGCGAATCGCTTACCGCGCCCAAAGGGCAGGTCGTATACTGCATATGCGGCTATTATGTGCGTGGCATCGTAGTAACAAGGCGCCCACTCTGCCCTGGAATCATAGACGTTCTGCCAATATGCCGACGCAGCTTCGGCGCTGGTATAGTTTCCGTAATATCCGATGCTGTTGGACATGCATTTCGAGTACGTATAGGCGATTTGCCCCTGAAATCCCTGGGTCATCTGCTGCTGCAGGACCGCTTGCAAGGAGTTGTACCACATGTTTCCATTTGATTTCGTGCCCGAGACGTATGCTCCTTCATTACCGTAGGAGAGGCCAGAGTCGGGCGGCAGAGTCGAATTGCCCGTGCCCAGTACGCCATAGAGGGTTAGGTTCCTGGCAAAGTACGGGCTGGGTAATGTGCAGGGCGGAGTACCGCAGGACGAATTGGACTGTAACAGCCTCTGGGCGAAGTCGTACGGCACCATCTGGTGATCGCCCTCTTGTCCCACATATCCAATCTGAGCGGATAGGGAATGTGGAAATTGGTGCTGAACGGTCAAGCTAACATCATTGGCGATCGCCGGCTGCACATCCGGGTCCCAGATGCGCAGGAACGCTCCTGCATAACAAGCATACGTCGGAGCAGCACATGACTGGTTAGGGCCCTGACCTACAATGCCCTGGCTTGTGTCCGTTAGAGGCAAAGGAAGGTTGTTGTACGACGCATTGATTTCTGCCGGAGTGAACGGCGGATTCAAAGGAAGGCGGAGGTTCGTGCCCGTTCCTTCAAGAAAGGAGGACCTTGAGTATGCTCCCCGGATTACAGTGTTGCCGCCGAGCATTGCCGGGGTCCATGCGAAACCGAGGCGCGGCTGGAAGTCTCTCCCTCCATAGAACCCCCTATAGAGTGCCCTGCTGGCTCCGTTAAAGCCGGCTATATCGATGTTCCCAGTGGAGAAATTGTAGTTGGCTTGTCTGTTGTTGGCTTCAACCCACGGCGAGTGCGCGTCGTAGCGGAGGCCAAGGTTGAAGGTGAGGTTATTCGTTGCCCGCCATGCGTCTTCGACATAAATACCGATCATACTGCTCGATTGCTGCCACGTCGTACCCGTGCTGACCCCACGACCATACGCCTGCGGGAGGCCAAGCACAAAATCCGCTCCCCCGTCTCCCGTCCCGGTCCCCGTAGACGCGGAATTGAGTGCGGTGAACTGTCCATTGAAATCCATATATCCCAGCTCACCGTTATTGCCGGCATAGAATGTCTTGATGGTCTGAAGCCAGTATTGACCTCCAAATCCGATCGTGTGTCGTCCACGGGTCCAGGTCAACCCATCTTCGACCTCCCAAACGGTGTCGTCAAAACTCTGGGTTGACTCTCCTGACCCAAGATTCCCCACATCGGTGTTGGAAAAGTTCAGGGCCAGCAGGCCGGGCACTCCTGACGGATTGCCATTCCCGATTCCCAAGGTGTTGCCGAGGTTGCCTACGTTCGAAGCAAAGGTATTCCCGGAATTGAGGGTAATGTGGCTAAAGCCAAGACGAGCGTCATTCAAAAGATTGTCGGTCAGCGTTCTGGTCCAGTCGCCTACTGTGTTGAGAATCGGCGCAGTTGAATAGGAGTTGGAGAGCAATGCGAATGAGTTCGTGGTTGGATTGTTCTGATACGCCCTGGTGTAGCGGTACATAAGGTTGTCTTTCGATGTGGGGCGATAGTCGATCTTCAAATCGCCCTGGTCCAGGTCGAAAGCGGAGACTTGGGTATACACCGTATTGTTTTGCAGGTTATTGTTGATCGTCGCAGGGTACAGGCTCGAAGAGTACAGTGCCGACGCGACCGGGCTGAGCATGACAGTAGGAATCACATTGAAAGGAAAAGGCTGCCGCGGCGAGGCAGGGGGCGAGGAAGGAGTGCATGGAGCCGTGAAAGAGGCGCAGGGGTTGTACAACTGACCTTGTCCCTGGCAAATTCCGGCGCTGTTAAAGCCAGCGGTGCAAAGCGCACCGAAGTTACCAGTGCGCTCCGCATCTGTGGCAACTGAATAAAAAAGCTGGGAGGTTGGTATATCGAAGCGTTGCCCTTGATAATCCGCAAAGAAGAAGAGCTTGTCTTTCAGGATCGGGCCACCGACAGTAAAGCCGAACATATTCCAGCGGACTGCGTTTCTCGGAAGAACACTGGCAGGATTCAACTTGTTCTGCCAATAGTTCGCATTTAAAACATTGTTGCGAAAATATTCCCAGACATCGCCATGGTAGCTGTTGGTTCCAGACTTAATGGTGGCGCTTATGGTGCCGCCCTCAAAATTGCCGAACTCTGCCGGAGCGTTGCTTGTGAGCATGTTGAATTCCTGGATCGCATCGGGCGCCGGCGTGTAGCCCAGCAGGTTATCCGAAACCTGGTTATTGTCCATGCCGTCCAGAATGAAGTTATTGTCCTGCTCGCGGTTGCCGTTGATCATCGGCCGACCGCCTGAAGCGGTGTTGCTGCCGGTTTTGAAGCTGTCGGGATTGACCGCGACAGAACCTGGCGCAAGCAGCGTGAGTTCTACATAATCGCGCGTGGCGAGCGGAAGCTCGTCGTTGGTTTTGGCGTCGATGATCGTGCTGACCTGCGTGGATTGGGTCTGCAAAAGCGGAGCCGTGCCGGTCACTTTTACCGTTTGACTTGTTTGTCCGATCTTGAGTGCGAGGTCGATGCGGGCGACCTCATTCATGGTGAGGACAAACGCTTCGCGCGTAACCGTAGCAAATCCGGTTTTGTCCACCGTGAGAGTGTAATTGCCGACCGGAACCGATGGAATCCGATAGAGGCCGTCTCTTTCCGATACTGCGCTATATGTGGTGCCGCGCTCTACCGAGGTGGCTGTGACTGTCGCTCCGGAAACGGCTGCGCCAGCCGGATCGGTGATGGTACCGACGATGGCTGCTGTCACGGTCTGGCTCCAGGCCGAATGAGTCATAACTGAAAAAACAAGCAGTACCGAGCCGAGTACCGCCGCCGACAGAACGTTCTTTTTGCGCATTTCAGAACCTCCAAAAGTGTAATTTCTACGCAGGCGATCTTTGTTAGCAAACTTTACAAACTATCTGCAAACTCTTCACCTCTTGAACGGAATGCTAATTTCCACCTTATGTGTTGTCAACAAAAAAACACCAAAAATCCTGAGCAAAAAGTCTATCAATTCAGAGAAGCATTTTATAGCGGCATATTGCGAAAGCAGATGTCTTGATATCGATAATTCAATGAATGGATGAGAAAGTACCATGCGCACCCCGTCATTGGCAAGAACATTATTTAGGAACATTAGCAACTAACAAAACCAGACATTTATCGGGGGCCCTAAGGAAGGCAGTGCTTTGTATGGCGGGACAGGAAAGGGCGGGAGTGCGCAAAGTTGTGGGCTGGTCATGCTGAGAGAGCCAGTTGGGTATGGTCGGCGACAGGCCGGAAGCCTTTGTGTCAATGAAGGAATGCGCTTTCAAAAAGTGGCGTTGAGTACATGAGCGCGAACGTCGAGAAACCTTTGGACGGCATACCGGTTCCATCGCGTCTGCTGTCTCTTCACTATCCGTTTCGCGACAATTTCATTGACCGCCGACTCGACAAACCCGGTTGAGGCCCATTGTCCGGCGCGGTAACGCTTCCCGCAATCGGGCATGGAATCGGCGTTCAAATCCAGATAGCGAATCGTCTCCAACAGCGTGTGCGCCAGTTTCTTCAAGGAGGGGATGGGCTCGAAACACGGTGCCTGCGCCCATTGTCCAAGATGCGCCAAACCCACAGTCCCTCGCTCGGTGAGGCCATTCCAAAGGCGCCGCTTCGCGCGGTCGATCTCAGCCGGCGCATAGCCGCGAACCCCACCCTCCACAACAGCGTTTATGCCCTTCGCGAGCCAACGCCTTGTCGGCAACGGCCTCGAAGTTTCGCTCCGGTCGCTGGTGTCGATTTCTTATGTATCCACCATCGTTAAGGCCTACCTGCGGGGACACCTCAGGTCAATCCAACCACTCACCGACCGCTGCCCTGCTGAAGACATCGGGCCGGTGGTTTTGCAGGACATTGTGGGGGGCGTTACCTCTTGGCGGCTTTATGTCCCGCCTTCTGTGCATCGGCCTTGGACATGAATTGGCCGTGTTTGGCTTTGCCGCAATACCTGCCTCCGCTGTGATACACCTTCGATTCCGTGTTGACCCACGCCAGGCCCTTGGCTTTTGCATTTGCAATCTCACTGGCGCTGGCCCTGGAGCTGGCTGCGGTCTGCGTTTTGGTAGATGGCTTTTCGCTCGATGCCTTGCTCGCATCCTTCGCCTGCATCGGCGTGGCGCTTGTGTCCTTGATGCTGGGGGAGGCAGCGGCGGAACCAACCAGCGCGGAGTCGGCGAGGATTGAAGTCAAAAAGTAGAGAAGTGGCCTTGGCCGATCGATCGGGGTGTCCTCGTGTACGCGATGGGCGATCCATTTACCAGTAAGCCCATTGTGGCGCGCTGTCAACAGACGAATGCCTCCGCGGGCAAGGAAGCATCGAGGCGCATCTCGCGACGACGCACGCGGCGAGTTTTTTGCGCGGTGGCGAAAGTGCGGGTCCAGGCGCGCGGCTCCGTCATTACTGCAATGAATGTGAAGTTGCACGGCGATTTTCTTGCCGAGATGCCTATCGGCCGCCTGGCACTACAATAGGGCTATGGACACACTTGTCATTGCTGGAAAGGCCTTCCAGTCGCGGCTGATTGTCGGTACCGGAAAATATAAGGACGGAGCTGAAACACAACGGGCCATCGAGGCCTCAGGGGCGGAAATGGTCACCGTGGCCGTGCGCCGCGTCAACCTCGATCGCAGCAAGGAAAGCCTCCTGGACTTCATCGATCCGCGGCGCTATTTCCTGCTGCCGAATACCGCCGGGTGCTACACCGCGGAAGAGGCCATCCGGGCGGCCCGCCTGGGCAGGGAAGTCGGTCTCTCCGAGTGGGTGAAAATCGAGGTCATCGGCGATCAAGCCACCCTGTATCCTGACGTCCTGGCGACCATTGAAGCCACCCGCGTGCTGGTAAAGGAAGGCTTTACTGTTTTGCCGTATACATCGGACGACATTGTAGTTGCTAGACGTCTCATTGACGCCGGAGCGGCTGCCGTGATGCCCTTGGCGGCCCCGATTGGAAGCGGCCTCGGAATCCAGAACGCGACCACCCTGCGTATCCTGCGCGAGCGGATCACGGAAGTCCCGTTGATCGTGGACGCGGGCGTTGGGACCGCATCGGATGCAGCCCTCGCCATGGAGTTGGGGGCCGATGCGGTCCTGATGAACTCCGGCATCGCCGCCGCCGACAATCCGGTATTGATGGCGGAAGCCATGCAACACGCCGTCATTGCGGGTAGGCAGGCGTATTTGGCGGGCCGCATGCCCCGCAAACTTTATGCGACGGCCTCCTCTCCGTTGGAAGGCATCTCTCGCTAGTTGCGCTGACGCTGGATCGGAAAGCAAACCATGCGGGTCCTGGGAATCGATTGCGGCACGGAGTGGACGGGTTATGGGATCGTCGAGACTGATCGCGCGGGCGAGCTGCGCTCGGTGCTGCATGGGGCAATTCATCTTTCCAGACGCGACAGCCTGCCGCATCGCCTGACCATCGTGTTTAGCCGCCTGTTGGAATTGATTGCGGAACATCAGCCGGAGGTGGTTGCGGTGGAAGAGGTCTTTCACGCCGTCAACTCGCAAACCGCGCTGAAACTGGGCCAGGTTCGGGGCGTCGCTCTATTGGCCGCGGCAACCTGTAAAGTGGCCATTGCGGAGTACTCTCCTCTGTCGGTCAAATCCTCCGTCTGCGGGTATGGCAGGGCAGACAAGGAGCAGGTGCAGTTCATGGTGACCAGGCTGTTGCGTCTTGCAGAGTCGCCGGAACCGACAGACGCTTCCGACGCCTTGGCCGTCGCTATTTGTCACATTCACCATGCCGAGACGGAATTGGCCCAGGGGGCCTCCGCAGACCCGAGTTTCATTTCTCGCAAAAGGACGTAGAAACGCCACAACCAAAACCGGAAACTCGTGTCTAATATAGTGTGGGGTAAGGAGTACGCCATGCGAAACTCGCAAGCAAAGCCCGTTCATTCATCCGCCATCTCGGTTATAGAAACCAGCCCGTCGCTGCAGCGGTGGACACGTTTTGCAAGAGTGACACTGCTGTCCATGGCGGTGAGTTTGTTGTTCCTCGCCTGTAGATGCCACGCGCTTGCGACGACTGTCGATACCAGCGCGCATCCTGCCGCGATCCAGGCGCCCAGCCAACCCGCAGGCGCCGCCAACTCCGGAGCGATGACTGCAACCGCCAATGCTCGCGTCGTTCGTTTAAGCGATGTCGAAGGCGCGGTGCAGGTCGTGTTAGGCAACGGGACGCAGTTTTCAAACGCTGTGATGAACATGCCTCTCACCCAGGGTTCGCGCATCGAAACGGGTGCGGACGGCCGGGCGGAGGTTGAGTTTGAGGATGGCAGCGTCAGCCGAATCACGCCGAACAGCTCGCTGGATCTTGCCAAGTTGAGCACTTCGTCAACGGGCGCCCTCGATACGACCCTGGAGCAACCGTCGGGCCTGGTCTATTACGAGCTGCGCAACGATGCCCAAACTTCCTATACAGTTGCGTTTGGCCAACGCACAGTCATGCCGACGGTCAATAGCACATTTCGCGTGAACCTTGGGGACACGCCGCCTGACCTGGCGGTGATAGACGGGGGCGTCCAGGTTCATGGCGCGTCCAATGGCTACCTGGCGGAAGTACGGCAAAATCAGACGATCCAGTTCAAACCTTCGAATGGCGCAAATTACACAATCGCGCAGGGGATTGTTCCCAACGGATTTGACGATTGGAACGATCAACGAGACCAGGAAGCCGCGAAGGAAGCTGCAAACCTGACACCGGCCCGCGCACAGCAAGGCGGAGGCAGCATGATGGAGGCCGGTTGGGGTATGGGCTGGGGCGGCCTGGACAACTACGGCGGGTGGTATCCATTGCCCGGTTATGGCAACGTTTGGCAGCCGTACGGAGCTGGAGCTGGCTTTGATCCCTACGGTTTTGGCGATTGGGCTGACATGGGCGGCGGAATGGGTATGTCATTCATTTCGGGCTATCCATGGGGCTGGTTGCCATTTCATTACGGCATGTGGTCCTACATCGGCGGCTTCGGCTGGGGGTGGATGCCTGGGGCATACGGCATGGGTATGGGTATGGGCATGGGTCTGGGCGGCTACGGATATGGCGGCTACGGATACGGCGGCTTCGGCGGATATTACGGCGGAGGCCGTGCCAATGTGTATGGAGGTCCTGCGGGGTACCATACGCCGGCCCCGCCAGCCGCCGGGGTGCAGGGCGGTCGAGTTGGAGGAAATCTGTTCCATGTTGGCCCTGCGTCGATCGCGAACACCGCCCTGGGCAACCGCGGAGGCGCAGCAAATCAAGCGCGTACGATCAATTTCAATGGGACCAAAATCGCTCCGCTGCACGCGATCGGGACAGCCGGTGCTGTTCCAATTCGAAACGCGGCGCTCTACAGAAGCGCTCCGGCGCGCGATTTTCAAGGCGGCATACATAGCGGGTTGCGCACCGGGTCTGTGGGGCGCAATCAATCGTTGGCGGGTCGAGGTGGAAGTGGTCAGCGCGGCGCCAACGGAGTGCGGGGCGCTAACGGAGTGCGGGGTGCCAACAGTCTGCGCAGCGCCAACGGAGTGCGCGGCGGCAACGGACTGCGCGGCGGCAACGGACTGCGCGGCTCCAGCGGGCTGGGCGGCACTTCAAACATAATGCGTATGAACTCGTTCAATAGCATGCGCGCTTCGAATGTGGCCTCGTTTGAAAACCGCGGCTCGTTCGGGCAGCGCGCTGTATTTGGCTCTCACGGAAGTTTCCACGGGACAGGTGCCGCTTTCAGTAGGGGCGGAGGATTCCGCGGCGGCTCATTCGGGGGTGGTGCGCGCGGCTTCGGTGGAGGTGGCGGCGGTGGATTCCACGGTGGTGGAGGTGGCGGAGGCTTCCATGGAGGTGGCGGCGGCGGCCATGGTGGTGGAGGCGGCGGCGGTGGTCATGGTGGTGGTGGTGCTCATTAGAGGAAGCTTAGAATTGAATCAACCGTTAGAATTGAATCAACCGGCGAGTGAATCGCCGGTTTTTTCATGCTTACCGCAGTTGGAATAAAGCCGCCGATAGATCGCCGCCATCGACTCCAGCGAGACCGCTTCCGCGCGAACTGCCGCGCTGAGGCCCGTCTCTTCGATCGCTGCGAGGACATCAACGGTTTCGGCGACTCCCGCGCTCTTTAAATTGTTGACGAGTGTCTTTCGCTTCTGCCGAAAGCACATCTGCAAGAATCGCAAAAACGCAATTCGCTCGACGCGCAACTCCTCGAAGCGAGGATGCATGTCCAGTCGCACCACCGCCGAAGACACGCTGGGCGCCGGCGAGAACGCCTCCGGCGGCAGCGCAAATAGCTTCTCCACGCGCCCGTGCATTTGCGCGGTGGCTGAAAGCAGTCCATAGGCGCTGGTACCCCAGGTCGCCGCCAGCCTGTCGGCAACTTCTTCCTGCACCATGACGACTGCCCGCGAAATGGACGCAGTCTGCGCGAAGAGACGCAGCAAAATGTCGGAGGTAATGTAGTAGGGCAGGTTCCCGACCACGACCAGCGGAGCGTCGCCTCCGATTCCAGTCACCGCCCGCACGGTGGCCAGATCCAACTCCAGAATGTCCGCCTGCAGGATGGCGACATGGCCGGAGGATTTCCATATCTCGGTGAGCCGCGGAGCCAGCGCGCGATCCAGTTCGACGGCGATCAGGTCCTGCGCGCGGGCGGCGAGCAGATCGGTCAATGCGCCTCGTCCTGGGCCGATCTCCAGCACCGTGCTCGACGAAATATCGCCGAGCGCTTCCACGATGCGTCGTCGCGCACTGGGATCGGTGAGAAAATTCTGGCCGAGCTTAGGTTTTTTCTGGGACATGCAGTAGAGAGGTCCGCGTGATTGTTGGCGCGATACCAGGTACCATCGAACTGCTTTAGAATAACCCTTCCTGCCGCCGGTTCATGGACGCGCCAAACCAAAAGGCGCGGAATCGAGAGCATCGAAGCTTTGGAAGATATCGGGAGAATTGAATTGCGAGTAGGTCTGATGACGCGCGAATATCCGCCCAACGTCTACGGCGGCGCTGGAGTGCATGTCGAGTATCTGAGCCGCGAGCTGGCAAAAAAAATTGAAGTCGAGGTGCATTGCTGGGGCGATCAACGGCTCGACGAAGGCAACCTGCATGTGCGTGGCGCGGGGCCGTGGGAAGAACTCGCCCAAGGTACGCAGGAAAAATTCAATACCGCGCTGGAGGCGTTCAGCCTGAACCTGCGGCAGATGAAGACGCTGGCGGCGATCGATGTGGTGCATACGCATACCTGGTATGTGTCGATGGCGGGCTTTCTGGCGAAGAAGCTTTTCAATATTCCGTTCGTCCTGACGACGCATAGTCTGGAACCGCTGCGCGCGTGGAAGGCGGAGCAACTCGGTAGCGGCTATGCGATGAGTTCGTGGATGGAACGCACCGCCATCCTCGACGCCGATGCGGTGATTGCGGTATCGAACGGCGCCAAGGCGGACATTTTGCGGGTGTATCCGGAGCTGCAGCCGGAGAAAATTCACGTCATTTACAACGGCATCGACCTGGCTGAATATGACAAAACGAGCGACAGTGCCGCGCTGAAAAAATATGGAGTCGATGCAGCGCTGCCCTATGTTTTATTTGTTGGCCGCATTACGCGGCAGAAGGGCGTGACACATCTGGTGGAAGCGATTCGCTACTTGCCGCGCGATACCCAGGTGGTGTTGTGCGCCGGTGCGCCCGACACGCCCGAAATCGCCGCCGAGATGCGGCAGAAAGTTGCGGAGGCGCAGGCCTCGCATTCGCATGTAGTGTGGATTGAAAAGATGGTGACCAAGCCGGAAGCGATCCAACTGTACAGCCATGCGCGTGTCTTCTGCTGCCCCTCTGTCTACGAGCCGTTCGGCATCATCAATCTGGAAGCGATGGCCTGTCATGCTCCGGTAGTCGCCAGCGCCACTGGAGGAATTTTGGAAGTCGTGGTCGATGGCGAGACAGGATATTTAGTGCCATTCGAGCCAGACCCGGCGACAGGCTTCCCCTCGAACCCAGGCCAATTCGCGCGCGATCTGGCTGCGAAGATATCCGACCTCTTCGCCGATCCGAAAAAATGCAATCAGTTTGGCGAAGCAGGCCGCAGGCGCGTGGAAGAAAAGTTTGCGTGGCCCGCCATTGCCGATCAAACGATTGAGCTATATCGGGAATTGATCGAAGCGCGACTCGGCAAGAAAAGGCGGGATGGAGCAGATATCGACGAATATGTGCGCGAGCTTCGCAAAGACTGGTAATGCGATCTGCTTATAAGCGACGACGAACGCCCCAGCAAGAAGATCGTCCCTGGTATTCACTTCATCTCATCGCTGGACCGGGCATTCATCTAAACTCCTGTCGCGTTGCTCCGTCGATGTCGCATCCACAGGTACATGGGCAGGCCAAGCGCAATCACCAGCAGACCGCCGATTGAATTCTTTAAATTGCTGCGTAGAATATACCCAATCACCAGCACGGCTGCGGCAACAAATACCGCAGGCAGCGCCGGATACCAAGGTACGCGATAGGGCCGCTCGCGTTCCGGTTCGCGTCGTCGAAAGACGAATACTGTCGTCGCCGTCAGCATATAGAACAGCCACTCCCCCAGCAGGGCCAGCTCGAACAACGCCTGAAACCGTCCCACCATCAGCAGCAGCACCGTCGACATGGCCGCCTGCACCCCGAGCGATACCGAAGGGCTTTCAAATTTCGGATGAACGTAGGCCATGGAACGAAAAAACATTCCATCCCGGGCCGCCGCAAAGGGAATGCGCGCGCCGGAAAGTACCGTCCCGTTCAGCGAGGCAAGAATGCTGATGGCCATGCCGATTGACACCAGCGCTGCGCCCCACGCGCCAACCGCGAGAAGCATGGCGTCCGCTGTCGGGCGCGGAGAGTTTGCGATCGCAGTCGCGGGCAACAGATACCCGGTAGCGGCGGTTGTCAGCATATAGAGAAGGGCCACCAGCAGGACTCCGGCCACCAGGGCCAGCGGAATCGAACGTCCGGGCCGCTTGATCTCGCCGGCCACCATGTTCAGATCGTTCCATCCGTCATAGGCCCACAGCGCCGCGATCATCGCCACCGTAAATCCGGCCACGCCGCCATGCGCTGCTGCAAAGACAGTTGCGAAATTACTGCGATGTCCAAGCGGACTGCTGAAGCAGAAAAAAACGATTCCCACGATCAGCGCGACCTTCAACAGTGTGAAGACCAACTGAAACTCTCCCGCTCGACGAAGTCCCAGGTAGTTCAGGCCGGTGATCAGCCAGACCACGCCGATGCCGACAATCTGCCCCCACTCCAATCGAAAAGGATGCAGCAGCAGCGGCTGGCTCAACCATATCAGCGGAGAAAAAATGCCCAGCACGCGAACCAGGCCGATGGCGCTGCTGGCGATGGACGCGGGCTTCGCCAGGGAAAACCACGTCCACATATATAAGAAGGATGGCAGCTCGCCGTAGGCATCGCGAAGATAGACATACTCTCCGCCGGCGAAGGGGCGCATCGCCGCCAGTTCGGCATAGGTCATCGCGCCGAACAGAGAAAGAATTCCGGCGGCAATCCACGCCGCGTACACAAGGTTGGACGAGCCCGCGGCCCGCATCATTTCCCGCGGAACAAGAAAGATGCCGCTGCCGATGATGGTGCCCGCAACGATGGCCGTCGCCTGCCATGGACCCAGCACGCGCGGCAGGGTATGCACAGGGTCAGAGTTTCCATCGCGGGAACTATCATGCGTTTCGACTGTGCGCATGCTGGTTACTGTACCTCGCATTGAGACTGCATCGTGTGTCCAGACATTTGCAGAGGCAAAGCTTTCTACATTAGCGGGTGAGAGAATTTTTTTGAATTTCGCACTATGGATGCTCGGCACGTTCCATCACTTTCGCCAACAAGTGAAGCAGTTGCCATTCATCCCAAATGCCAGGCTTGGATGTATTTGTGCTGACGTGCGCAATCAGCGGGCTGACCAGCAGTTCCTTCACAGTTCTGTGCGGCAGGTCCTGGGCCAGCCATTCCGCCTCCGCAAAGGGAATCAGCGTATCGCCTCGGCCATGCAGCAAATACACCGGCACATGCAGCCCGGCCAGGTGGCCATCCGGAGACACGGCAGCCATTTCCGCGGCATGTTTTTTGTTGGACGCGAACAGGGCGATGTCCTGATGCAAAGTGTCGATGATTCGTGCATACTCGGCCTTCTGTGCGTTCGTCAGCTTGGCGAGCAATTCCTTTTCCAGCGCTGAATTTTCATACAGGCGCGCGCGTAAGACGGGCCGAATCGCCGCCACGTCGGCATCCGGCACAAAATCCTCAAGGTGCTCATACTCCAGGACCCATGGCCCGTAGTCGTTGGGCTTGGCGCGCTCCACGTCTCCATTGGGAAGGGGGTCCGCGTCCATTACATAAAAGCTGGCCACCCGATAGAGATCGTCATGCGCTCCTACGGACAAAACAAAAGAGACATCGTTGGAGTACGGCGTCTGGGCGGCAGCCATCAGGGCAAGCCCGCCGGAAAAACTGAGCCCCATCAGCCCGACCGGGCGCCCCGTGGCGTTCTGCAGCCATTGCACGGAGTCGCCAATCGCCTGCACGTCGGAGGGCTGAATGCGATAGTCGCGGCTGTCCGGCAACTCCGGCGTCAGCACCCGCAGTCCGCACGATGCCATGGAACGAGCGAAGGCCACTAGACGCGGCTCATCCATCCCCAGATAATGAATGCCGGGGATGAGCACCAGGCCCGGAGCATTCGCGGATTGGATGGGAGTGTAAAGTCGCGCTTCAACCATTCCAGCGGAAGACGGGATCGCCAGTATTTTCGTCGCCAGTGGCATTGCGGCGATCGGCCGCAGCAGACTCGGCGCCGGTCTGCCGTTCAACTGGTCGAGAATGGCTGCGGCTTGCAGAAAAGCGCGTGTCTTCGGCCAGAAGAGAACCGGCAACAGCAGGAGAAAAATCGGACATGCTGCAAGAAAATAGATCGACCGCCGAAGTCTTCTAGAGGCGCGTGTGGGCTGAGGCGAAGCGTTCACTCTTTCAGTTGTATCAAAGGCGCGAAACGCCCGGCCTTAGATCTCCAGAATTACCGGCATGATGAGCGGGCGGCGGCTGGTATTTTTCTGGATATAGCGCTTCAGGTCCTGGCGGATTTTTTCCTTGATGACGCCGTAGTCGGCCTTCTCTTCCGCGCTGGACGCATCGAGAGTTGCTCCGACCACCTGCCGTGCCTGCTCAATCAGCGCTTCTTCGCCGGCGGCAAAGCCGCGCGTTACAATCTCCGGCATACTTTCGACGCGCCCTGTCGTCTGGTTGATGGCGAGAATCGGCAGCACGATGCCGCCTTCGCTCAAGTGGCGCCGATCGCGCATCACAACGTCTTCCACCACGCCGGCCGTGGAACCGGCATCGATGCAGACCCTGCCAACCGCTACCTTGCCGTGCTTCCGCGCGGAGTCTTTGGTCAACTCCAGCACATCGCCGTTTTCCAGCAGCATGATTTTTTCCACCACCCCCAGCTCCGCCGCCATCTCCGCGTGCAGCTTCAGGTGGCGATAATCGCCGTGCAGGGGGACAAAATATTTCGGCTTCAGCAGATGCAGCAGCAGCCGCAACTCATCCTGGCTGGCGTGTCCGCTGACGTGGATCAGTCCGTTGGTGCCGTCGTCGTAGATGACGTGCGCGTCGCGGCGATACAAATGGTCGATCATGCGAAAAATGCTTTTCTCGTTGCCGGGAATCACGCGCGAACTCAGGACCACGGTATCGCCGGGCTCAATCTTTACCTGGCGGTGGTTATCGACCGCGGCGCGGGTCAGCGCGGACATGGGCTCGCCCTGGGTACCGCTGATGAAAACGCAAACTTTTTCCGGCGCGTAATCCTTGACCTGCCCGGCGGCAATCAACTGCGAATCCGATATGTCCAGATAATTGAAGTCCTGCGCGATCTCAACGGAGTTCTGCATCGACCGGCCGACAATTGCGATTTTGCGGCCGTGCGCCATGGCCAGGTCCGTGGCAATGCGCAGGCGATGGATCGAAGACGAAAAGCAGCTAAAGAAAAGTCGCTGCTTCGTTCGCGCAAACACTTCATCCAGCGCGGGACGAACGGCGCGCTCGCTGGGGGTGTGGCCGTGTCGATCGACATTGGTGGAATCTTGCAGCAAGGCCAGCACGCCGCGTTTTCCATATTCGGCAAAGGCATGCAGATCGAATGGCCTGCCGTCGGGCGGGGTCAGGTCGATTTTGAAATCGCCCGAGTGGATGACCACCCCGGCAGGCGTCTCGACCGCCAGCGCGACGCAATCTACCAGGCTATGGGTGACGCGGATCGGCGTGATCTTGAAGATGCCGAGCGAAAACGGCTCGCCCGGAATCATCTCAATCATTTCGACATCGTCGAGCAGGCCGTGCTCTTCCAGCTTGCCCTCAACGTACGCCAGCGTGAACTCCGTTCCGTAGACGGGCACGCGCAACTCGGACAAAATCCATGGCAGGCCGCCGATGTGGTCCTCATGCCCATGCGTCAGCACGATGCCGCGCACGCGCTCGCGGTTCTCCACCAGATAGGTGATGTCGGGCACGACAACGTCGACACCGAGCAGTTCTTCGTCGGGAAACATCAGGCCGGCATCGATGACAAAAATGTCGTCTTGCCAGCGAATCGCCATGCAATTTTTGCCGAATTCGCCAAGGCCGCCAAGGGGAATGATCTGTAACTTGCCGTCAACCATAGGAAATTCGATGCTAGCACGTTCTGATGCTGGATTTCTGGTTGCAGTCCCATATGAGCCGCAAAGGACGCGGCGCATATGGGGCACCCAGGTCATGTGCGAAAATCCGGACATGGTTGCGGGGTGCCCCATTCAAGCCGTCCTGTGGCTTGAGTGGGGATGGAACAATCCCGCATCCAGCCGCATATTCCTTGTGATATAAAGCGCCCAGCACACGATTGAAGTTTCATAGGCGGCCAAACTAGCCATGCGCGGACTTCGGTACTTTTTCCCTGTACTTTTTCTCTCGGTTTTGTTCCCATTCATCGCGCCGCAGGCCCGTGCGCAGCAGCAGGTCACGCTGGGCAACGCGAGCGCCCCACTGACCGGGCCGTGGAAGTTCCACACCGGCGATTCGCCACAGGCGAAGGGCGCAAGCGCCCCGGCGTGGGCGCAGCCGGGCTTCGACGACTCAGGTTGGGCCACGATGGACCTGACGCCACCGCCCGCATCGTACGATCCAATACTCGGCAGCAGCGGTTTCGTTCCCGGATGGACGGCGCGCGGTTATCCGGGATACTCGGGCTATGCCTGGTACCGTCTGCGTGTCAACATACAAAACAGCATTCAAGACCCATCGCGCGGCTCGACGGCTCGACTCGCGATCAAAATGCCGGACAACTACGATGATGCCTACCAGGTGTTCGTCAACGGCAACATGATCGGGCAATTCGGACAGTTCACTGCCCATGGCGTCACCGCGTACGAGGCACTGCCGCGCGCCTTTTCTCTGCCCGCGGATGTCGGTGGTGGCCCGGTGACCATCGCGATCCGCATGTGGATGGCGCCGTTTACTCCGCTGGTTGATCCCGATGCGGGGGGGCTGCACGGGCCGCCCGTGCTCGGTCAAGCCGCGGCCGTGGATGAACTGCTGAAACTGGATTGGGATGCCGAAGATCGTGCGAGCTACCTGACCTTTTTTGGAGTTGCGGCTCTGCCGCTGGCCCTGCTGGTGGCCTTCGGCCTCTTCTGGCTGGACCGCCAAGAGCCGGCTTTTCTGTGGCTGGGCATCACTTGTGCTTTTCTCCTGTTAGAAAGACTGGTACCGCTGGTGGCGAATTATATTCCCATGAACGGTGTCGCCCTGTTTCTTATTTCGGATGCGATCCTGAGACCGGGAATCATTGGCTTGTGGGTGGTCTTTTGGGCCTACTGGTTCCGGCTCGATCGAATGTTCCAGATCCATCGCATGGCCTGGAGCCTGGCGGTGCTGCTGGGTTTGGGGATGGCCATGTCGCGGGCACCCCTGTATGGCAGCGTGGTTCCGGTCCACGCCATCGTCTGGCTCTCGCCGCTCACCCTGACGCTCAAGCTCCTGCTCGGCGTGCTCCTGGTCTGGGTGGTGTATCGCGGCATTTACAAGGAAAAGGCGGAGGGTTGGCTGGCATTGCCGGCCGTGGTCCTGGTGGGAATCTCGATCTATCAGGAAGAACTGATCGTCCTCCACATACCGGCGCAATTCTTCCCATTTGGGGTTGCAGTCAGCATCAATCAGGTCGCACTCATCGTCTCGCTCACCATCATCTCGGTGCTACTGGTCCGCCGCTTTCTACATTCGGAGCGAGAAAGGGAACAGTGGAGACTGGAGATGGAGCAGGCCCGGCAGGTGCAGCAGATGCTGATTCCGGAGGCGCTGCCGGTCCTCCCCGGCTTTACGCTCGAAAGCGAATACCGCCCGGCAAGGCAGGTGGGCGGCGATTTCTTCCAGATCCTCCAGCAGGAAGACGGCAGCATCCTGATCGTCGTCGGCGATGTCAGCGGCAAGGGGCTCAAGGCCGCCATGCTGGTCTCGCTGATCGTGGGCACGATCCGCACCCTGGCCAAATTCACCCGCGACCCGATGGAAGTTCTGCGCGGCCTGAATGAACGCCTCTGCGGACGCATGCAGGGCCACTTCGCCACCTGCATGGTGGCGCATATCGCGCCGGATGGCTCAGTTGCGCTGGCGAATGCGGGACATCTGCCGCCTTATCTGAACGGAAACGAGGTCGTCGTCGCAGGCAGTCTGCCGCTCGGTATGATTGAGGCCGCCGAGTTCTCGCAAATAGATTTCCAGCTATGCGAAAATGACCGTCTCACATTGATGACCGACGGCGTGCTGGAAGCGCAGAACGCGGACAAGGAACTCTTCGGCTTCGCCCGCACCCAGCAGATCAGCAATCAACCCGCCGCCGTGGTCGCCGAAGCTGCCCAGAAGTTCGGCCAGGAAGACGACATCACGGTGATCAGCGTCGTGCGCAGCCCTGCGACCCTGGGTGCCCCAGAGCCTGCCCTGAGCGAGGTCGCCGTGGTGACCGAGTCGAACGGGTCTCGATTCTGAGACCTGGGTTTCTGCATAGCGGTCTGTGCCTCACGGATGATCAGTGATCCTGCATGGATTCATCCCATCCTTACGGCAGGATCGGTTTTACGGACACTGTGATGGAAATGGGAGGAGTCATTCTGAGCGTAGCGAAGAATCCAGGGAGCAATGGCAGAGATTACAACGCTTATATTGTCTGGATTCTTCACTCCGGTCGACGCGGCGACATCCGTTCAGAATGACTCATTTTCTCAATGAGCATTCCGAAATGCAGGATGCAGGCGTGGCCAATGACTGGGAATGCCGCCCATCCCCTTCAACGAGTCATTCTGAGCGTAGCGAAGAATCCAGGGAGCAATGGCAGAGATTACAACGCCTATATCGTCTGGATTCTTCACTTCGGTCGCTGGGCGACCTCTGTTCAGAATGACTCTACATCAAACAGTTACGCTGACTGTGAATCCGCCCTACCGCAGCAGGTCTTCCAGTTCCAGCGAGAGATCCGTCTTTTCGTCGCGATACTTTACGATCACCGGAGTGTAAAGGCTCAGCCCCCATTCGGCAGCTTTCCCCCGAGAGATGGCGCGCGCGCCTGCGACGACGACTGCATCCTCCGGAATCACAAGAGGGCTGTTCTGTGTGGCGCGAAGAATTTCGCCGCGCACAATGTCATACACTGGCGTGGCACGCGTCAGAATGACGCCAGCGCCCAGCACGGCCCTCTTCCGTACCAGAGTGCCTTCATACACGCCGCAGTTTCCGCCGACCAACACGTCGTCTTCCAGGATCGCAGGGCTGGCATTTACCGGCTCCAGCACGCCGCCAATCTGCGCCGCCGCGCTCAGATGGACATTGCGCCCGATCTGCGCGCAGGAGCCGACCAGCGCGTGCGAATCGATCATTGTGCCTTCATCCACATACGCGCCCACGTTGACATACATTGGCGGCATGCAAACAACGCCTGGCGCAAGGTACGCGCCACTGCGGACTGTGGACCCGCCAGGAACGACGCGGACCTTTTCATCCACGGTAAAGCGCTGCACGGGATACGTGTGCTTATCGACGAAGGAGAAATCTTCGCCGGACTCTACCAGATGTCCAATGCGAAATCCCAGCAGGATGCCGCGCTTCACCCATGCATTTACTCGCCAGCCGTGGAGTTGGGTCGGATCGGGCTCGGCGGCGCGAATCGCTCCGCTCGTCAGTGCATCGCGCAGCTCAAAAAATACCGACTCGCTTTCGCTGGCGCCAGCCGCCTGCGCGCCATGCTGAAAGGCCGATTCGATGCGCGATGCAAGCGAGGCTTGAGACACAGGTCTACGTTCTCCGATTCACTTACTCTGAACGGGCGATTGCCAGCGACAGGATTTAGTTCCGGTGGCTGGTCGCCGTGTTGTCCATCGGCTGATTTCCCGCGGACACAGCCTCCAGCAGTCCGAGTTCGTGGACCAGCTTTTCCAGGTGCGCGCGTGTTTTCGGCACCACCGGCATCATAGGCAGGCGGTATTGCTCCTGAATGCGCCCCATCAGGGCCAGAACGCACTTGACCGGCTGCGGGTTCGGTTCAATGAAGTTCCCGGTGATCAGCGGATAATACTTGCGATACAGTTTTCGCGCCAGCGTCCAGTCGTTTGCCAGCGCTGCGTCTGTCATCCGCGTCATTTGCGCCGGAATCGCATTTGCCGCTACCGAAATGACGCCCGCTCCTCCGACAGAAAGAATCGGCAGCGCCAGATTGTCGTCGCCCGCGAACACTTTAAAACGGTCCGGCACCGAATGGACGACTTCCGTGATCTGTTGCAGATTGCCGCTGGATTCCTTGATCCCGACCACGTTGGGGATCTCTGCCAGGCGGGCCGTCGTCTCCGGCAACAGGTTGATGCCGGTGCGGCTGGGGATGTTGTAGATCAGCACTTGCAGGTGTGTATTTTCCGCAATGGCGCGGAAGTGCTGGTACTGGCCCTCCTGCGTCGGCTTGGTGTAATACGGATTGGCTGTCAGCACGCCATCGACGCCAGGGATGGCCTGCAGTTTCTTGACCCGCGCGATCGCCTGCTGGGACGTGTTATGGCTGCAACCGACGAAAATGGGCACGCGACCCTCCGCCGCCTCAACCACCAGTCGCACCAGTCGCAGCCATTCCTCTTCCAGCAGGGCGCAGGCCTCCCCCGTGGAACCGGTGGGGACAAGAAAATGGATGCCATTTTCAATTTGCCAGCGGACCAGGCTTTGCAGTGCATGCCAATCCACATCGCCGTTTGCAAGAAACGGCGTTACCAGCGCGGTACCGCATCCAGATAGCTCCATATCTTCGCAGTCTACAACGAAGATGGAAGCAGATACATGGTCCAGAGAAAATCGCTGTGAATAACTGGGACGTTGCTCGCTGCGTGGGCTGAACGGAGGCAGCCGCTAGGCGAGAATTTGCGGGAAGACATCCTGAAAGTCGTAGCAACCGGCGCGCGTGGCCAGCCATTCCGCTCCGCGGACCGCCCCGTAGGCGAAGCTGCGCCGCGAGAGGGCCTGATGTTCCACGACAACGCGCTCATTCTCGGATCTGACTTCCAGCCGGTGGGTGCCGATGGCGTCTTGCACTCGATGCGCGTCGACGGTGGCCGAGGCCCCATAGGGCGTGGTTGAAAGAACTTGCTGCAGTGTCAATGCGGTGCCGGAAGGGGAGTCCAATTTCGTGATGTGGTGGGTCTCATCGATCTTGAACTGGTAGCCGCCCGCCTGATTGCCCAGCAGTTTTGCTATTTGATACAGCAACTGCACGCCGAATGAAAAATTCGTCGAGTACAGCAGCCCGGCATCTTTGTGCGCGGCAAGAGCGCGCATGTCGTCCAGGTGCTGGTACCAGCCGGTCGTGCCGACAACTACCTTGGCGCCGTTCACCAGGCAGGCGCGCAGGTTCTGGACGACAGCCTCCGGGGTGGTGAAATCAACGACCACGTCAAACGAAGCCAGACTGGGAGCGGTCAACCAGCCGGCGTCCTTGTTTTCTTTTTCTTCCAGCGTCTGCACGCTGTGTCCGCGTTCTCGCGCAATCTCCGTCACCACGCGTCCCGTTTTTCCCTGACCAACGATCAGCATGCGCATGACGGGCTAACTCCTTTTCGCGGCAACGGGAGCTTCCGCGGAAACATCCGCCAAAGGTCCCCTCGCTTCCACGTCGAATATCTCCGGATCGGGGTCCTGGAAAAAATGCTTATGGAGCGATCGGACCGCCTCTTCCACGTCGTCTTCCTCGATCATAAAACTCATGTTGATCTCCGACGCGCCTTGCGAGATCATGCGCACGTTGACGTGGCGGATGGCGGAAAACACCTGCGCGGCAATCCCACGCTGGCCGCGAATGTTCTCGCCGACCATGCAGATCAGGGCCTTGCGGCCTTCATATTTCACGTCCGCCAACTGGCTCAAGTCCGCCGCAATGGCAGGCAGTCGATCGTTCGAGTCCACAGTGAGCGACACGCTCACCTCGGAGGTCGAGACCATATCGACCGCGCATTTATGTTTGTCGAATACATCGAAGATCGCCTTCAGATAGCCGTGCGTCATCAACATGCGACTGGCCACCACGTCGATGATGGTGAGCTTGCGCTTGATCGCGATCGATTTAAACGGCGTTCGCGAGTGCCTGGCGATCGCCGTGATCTGCGTGCCTTGATTGCTGGGGTCCCTGGAATTCAATACCCACACGGGAATATTTTTTTGCACCGCGGGAAGGATCGTCGCCGGGTGCAGCACCTTCGCCCCAAAATAGGCGAGTTCGGAAGCTTCTTCAAAACTGATGGTCTTCACTCGAAGCGCGTCGGAGCACACCCGCGGATCGGCGGTCATAATGCCATTCACGTCCGTCCAGATTTCAATCGAGTGCGCGTTCAGTCCGCGTCCGATCAACGCGCCGGTAAAGTCCGAGCCTCCTCGACCCAGCGTCGTCGTCACGCCCTTTTCTGTCGCGCCAATGAATCCGCCGAGCACGGGAACGTGGCCCTTTTCGAGCAACGGTAGAACGTGCTGCCGCAGTTGCTGCTCAATCTTTTCTTCCAGCGGCGTCGCCTTGCCGTGGTCGCTGTTCGTCAGGATGCAGGCGCGCGCGTCGACGTGGATTCCATTCAGGCAGGACTGCGCGTACAGTTCGCCGATCATGCGGCTCGATAACCGCTCGCCGTAGGATGCGACCAGGTCGGTGGTGCGCGGCGTCAGCTCCTGCACCGCAGCCAGTCCACGCAACAGGTCGTCGAGTGCCTCGAATTGCTCCTCCATCCATCTATGCGTGGAGGCGATGGCAGTTCCTGTCAACAGCGCCGACACGGCATCGAGATGGCGATTGCGCAGGCGGGAACTGATGGCGAGCGCGCCGGTACGGTCGCCGCGCTCGGCTGCGGAAGCGGCGGCCAGCAATTGGTCTGTGACCTTGGCCATGGCGCTGACCACGACCACGGGAGTCAGTCCGCGGGCGCGACGGCCCTCGACAATTTCGGCGGTGCGCGCAATCGCTGCCGCGTTCTCCACCGACGTGCCGCCGAACTTCATCACCACGATTTTCATCGCGCCGCTCATGGCTTCCATCCAGACGGCAACAGTTTGCCCTGGGACGCCAGCAATTCCGCATTCAGCAGCGCCGCGCCTGCCGCCCCGCGAATCGTGTTGTGCGACAGCACCGTAAATTTCCAGTCCAGCAGCGAACAGGGCCGCAACCTGCCGACCGTGGCTGCCATTCCGCGACCGCGCATACGGTCCAGCCGAGGCTGCGGACGATCTTCCGCCGGGTTATATTCCACCGGTTGCTCCGGCGCCGTGGGAAGGTTCTGTCCCTTGAGCGGTTGAAATTCTCTCCAGGCTGCGAGGATATCCTCCCGGCTTGGCTTGCCGTCCAGTTCGATGCTGACGCTTTCCGTGTGGCCATCTTCGACGGCGACACGATTGCAGTGCGCGCTCACCCTCGCATTGAGAGGCGTGACTTGGGTGCTTTTCCCAGCTACGTCCAGCTTGCCCAGTAGCCGCCGCGTCTCCGCTTCCAGTTTCTCTTCTTCATTCTTGATGAAGGGAACCACGTTGCCCAAAATATCGAGCGAAGGCACGCCAGGATATCCGGCGCCGCTGATTGCCTGCATGGTGCTTACAAACACGGAACGCAGACCGAATCGTTCTGCCAGCGGCTTCAGCGCCAGTACCAGCCCGATCGCGGAACAGTTGGGATTGGTCACAATGTAACCGCGCTTTCCGCCGCTTGTTTGCGAACCATTCCAGTTTTGCTGCGGAATCAGTGCCAGATGATCGGCATTCACTTCCGGAATGACCAGCGGAACGTCCGCTTGCATGCGGAATGCGCTGGAGTTTGAAATGACGGCGCATCCCGCCGCCGCAAACTTCGGCTCCAGCTCGCGCGCAATGTCGGTGTCGAGCGCGGCAAAAATAATCTCCGGAACGCCGTCCGGATCCCGTTCCGGCGTCGCAGGCGAGAGCGGAAGTTTTGCAACTGAAGGCGGAATGGGCGTGTCCAGCTTCCAGCGCACGGCGTCCGCGTACCGCTTGCCGCTGGAGCGATCGCTGGCCGCCACCCACGCCACCTGAAACCATGGATGGTCCTCCAGTAGCTGGATGAAACGTTGGCCGACCATCCCGGTCGCGCCCAGAATGCCTATCTTGTATGGTCTCTGCATTGGGGATAATTATTTCACTTATAGCAGCCCTGTGCGCGTCGATGCATCGGGCGCTGAAAGGAAAATTCGCGACCGGCGTCGCATGGCTTTGCGCCGTGATCGATTGCGACTGTGTTCCAGCTTCTCCTGTACCGCGACTCCCACCGCAAATCATCTTGCCAGCGCCGCAATCACTGCATCGCCAAATTCGTTCGTTCCGGCTGTGCCTCCCACATCGCGCGTCAACGATTGCTTGGCCTCATAGACCTTCTCAATCGCATGGTGCAAGCGGTCCGCAGCGTCTTCTTCGGCGATATGGCGCAGCATCAGCACTGCCGATTGCAGTAGTGCGGTGGGGTTGGCGATGTTCTTGCCTGCAATGTCCGGCGCGGAACCGTGGACGGCCTCGAAAATCGCGCAATCCGCTCCCAGGTTCGCTCCTGGAACCAAGCCCAGGCCGCCGACAAAGGCCGCGCACAGATCGCTAATGATGTCTCCATAAAGGTTTTCCAGCAGCAGCATGTCGTATTGAAACGGGTTGGTCACCAGTTGCATGCAGGTGTTATCGACCAGATGTTCCCCATAGATCACGTCCGGATATTTCTTCGCCACGTCGCGCGCGCAGCGAAGAAACAGGCCGTCGGACATCTTCATGATGTTGGCCTTATGCACGGCGTGAATTTTCTTGCGGCGATGCTTGCGAGCGTACGCGAAGGCAAATTCCGAAATCCGCGTTGAGGCTTTCTCCGTAATGATCTTGATCGATTCCACCACGCCGGGCACCACTTCGTATTCAATGCCGGCATAGCCGCCTTCGGTATTTTCACGGAGAATGATCAGATCGACACCGGGGTAATGTGTCGGCAGGCCGGGAAGGTTCTGGATGGGACGGAAATTTGCATAGAGTTCAAAGTGCTTGCGCAGAATCACGTTGATCGACGTAAAACCGCCGCCGATCGGCGTCGTCACCGGCCCCTTCAAGGCAACACGATTGCGTTCGATCGACTGATACAGTTCGTTCGGAATGTACTCCCGGTATCGCTCGTACGCCTCCGCCCCCGCCAAATGCTCTTCCCAGACGAATTTCAGCCCGGTCGCTTCCAGAATCCTGACCACGACGCGAGTGATCTCCGGTCCAATGCCATCGCCGGGAATCAGCGTAATCTTGTGCTCGGTTGCGTTCGACTGTGCCTTCATGCGGAGTATCTCCCAATTATTCGGGTACTGGCGTTTTTATATCGGTGCAGATCCGCTCAGAGCGATTCCAGCTCGGACTTGAATTCATTCACATCTTTAAAGTCCCGGTGGACGGAGGCATATCGGATGTACGCGACCGTATCGAGCGACTTCAGCTCGCGCATGATCAGCTCGCCCACTTCGACCGTGCTGCGCTCGCGTTCGGCGGAATCCATGACGTAACTCTCTACCTGGTTGACGATGGATTCCAACTGCGCCGCCGGCACGGGACGTTTTTCGCAGGCGCGCAGCAGGCCGCTGAGTACTTTCTGCCGCTCGAATTTTTCGCGGCGGCCGTCTTTCTTGACGACCATGTAAGGGATTTCATCCAGGCGTTCATAGGTGGTGAAGCGCTTCTCGCAACGCTCGCATTCGCGCCGCCGCCGGATGGAATCGGCTTCCTTGCTTTCGCGCGAATCGACAACTCGGTCTTGCGTAAACCCACAATAGGGACATTTCATCGGTATGGTTTGATTCTACCAATCGCGACGGTTTGCGGAGGATCGGAGGTCAGCCGAGCTTGACGCTGCGCAAACGCAGGGCGTTTGAGATGACGGACACTGAGCTCATTGTCATGGCGGCGCTGGCAATCATCGGACTCAGCAGCAACCCGAAGAATGGATAGAGAATTCCGGCGGCGATGGGCACTCCCAGGGAGTTGTAGAGGAAGGCAAACCATAAATTCTGGCGGATGTTTCGCATGGTCGCACGGCTCAGGTTTCGAGCTCTCAGGATGCCATGCAAATCGCCCTTCACCAGTACAATTCCCGCGCTTTCGATGGCGACATCCGTGCCCGTTCCCATGGCAATGCCAACATCCGCCTGCGCCAGCGCCGGGGCATCGTTGATGCCGTCGCCAGCCATTGTTACTTTCCCGCGCGCCTGCAGCCGCTGAATTACCTGCGCCTTCTGTTGCGGCAACACGCCAGCCTCCACCTGGTCGATGCCAAGGCGCCGGGCAACCGCCTCCGCGGTTGTGCGGGTGTCGCCGGTCAGCATCACCACCCGCAGGCCGTCGCGGTGCAGTTGCCGCATGGCTTCGACGGCGGAAGGCTTGATTGGATCGGAGATGCCCAACAGTGCCGCCAGCACTCCATCAACGGCGGCGAACAAGACGGTCGCGCCTTCGCGCTGCATCGCTTCCGCGCGCGCCGCCGCGTCGCCCAGCGGGACGTTCGCGTCTTCCATCTGCGCAGCATTGCCAATCGCAACGGCATGTCCATCAATTTCGGCGGTCGCGCCTTTTCCCGTGGTCGAGTGAAACGCAGTCGCTGCCGTCAGTGTCAGATTTCTTTCTTGTGCCGCGCGAAGGATCGCTCCGGCAAGGGGATGTTCGCTGGCCTGCTCCAGACTGGCCACCAGTCGAAGGGCCTCATTCTCAGCCAGATCGCCCAGCGTCTCGATCTGCGTCAATTGCGGCTTGCCTTCGGTCAGCGTTCCGGTTTTGTCCACCACCAGGATCGTTACCTCGGCCAGCGTCTCCAAAGCCTCCGCATTGCGCACCAGCACGCCCGCCTGCGCTCCGCGACCGGTGCCCACCATGATCGACATCGGCGTGGCCAATCCGAGAGCGCAGGGGCAGGCGATGATCAGCACCGCGACCCCATTGACCAGCGCGTGCGCCAGGCGTGGCTCAGGCCCCCACAACGCCCAGATGATCGCTGTCAGCACGGCGATCGCAACTACAGTGGGCACAAACCATCCCGCTGCTCGATCCGCCAGTCGCTGGATGGGCGCGCGGGTCCGCTGCGCCGCGCTCACCATCTGCACAATCTGGCTCAGCAGGGTTTCGCTGCCTACGCGCTCGGCGCGCATGCGGAAGCTGCCTGTCGCGTTGACCGTTCCGCCCGTGACCTGGCTACCGGCGGTCTTTTCCACCGGTAGCGGCTCGCCTGTCACCATCGACTCATCGACACTGCTGCCGCCGTCGAGCACCACTCCATCCACCGGAACTTTTTCGCCCGGTCGCACCCGCAGCGTGTCGCCCACGGCAACGGCTTCCAGCGGACGGTCTTCTTCGCGCCCGTCGGCTAGCACCATTCGCGCCGTCTTGGGCGCCAGACCCAGCAGGGCTTTCAGCGCGCTGGATGTGCGGCTGCGCGCTTTCAGCTCCAGCACCTGCCCCAGCAGTACCAGCGTGGTAATGACGGACGCCGGTTCAAAGTAAAGATTCACGCCGCCATCTGCGGCCTTCAGCGCGGCAGGAATATGGTTCGCCCACACCAGGGAAGCGATGAGCGCACCCAGGCTGTACACGTAGCTGACGCCTACCCCCAGGCCGATCAGCGTGAACATATTCAGGTTCCATGTGCGCAGGGAATTCCATCCGCGCACCAGAAATGGCCAGCCGCACCACAGCACCACGGGAGTGGCCAGGGCAAACTCCACCCAACCCAGCGCCGTCTGTCCGAATAGACTCGCAATTGGATGGGCCGAGAGAAATCCATCCACCATGATCGCCAGCAAAGGAATCGTCAGTGCTGCCGCAATCCAGAACCGTCGCCGCATGTCGTCCAGTTCCGGATTCTTTTCATCCACCGCCACCGTGCGAGGTTCCAGAGCCATGCCGCAGATAGGGCAGCTACCCGGCTCCGCGCGCGCAATCTCCGGATGCATCGGGCAGGTGTACTCGGTGCGCGTACTGTTGAGCGAAATCTGCGCCGGTTCCAATGCCATCCCGCAAATCGGGCAAGCGCCGGGCTTGTTCTCATGCACCTCAGGGTCCATCGGGCAGATATATTCCGTCGCTTGGCTCGTTGCCGTGGTAGCGGCCGGTACTTTCGCAGCCGCTACATGTGCCGGCGCGGAGGACAGCGCCACCAGAGTGGAAACTCGCGGCTGCAAATATTTCTCCGGTGCCTGCACAAATTTGTCATGGCAGCCCTGACAGCAAAAGAAGTAGGTCGTTCCCTTGTGGATTGTGTTGGCCTTGGCTTTTGCGGGATCCACCTGCATGTGGCAGACCGGGTCGGTCGCCAGGGCAGGCTTCAGATACTTCTCTGGATCGGCGGTGAATTTCGCCGCACACGATTTTCCGCAGAAGAAATATGTCGCGCCGTTGTGTTCGACCTGCCCTGCCGCGCGCGCAGGTGCGACCTTCATGCCGCATACAGGATCGGTTTCTGTTGGCGTATATTGCTCGGGGCGTGCGCGGAATTTTTCTGCGCAGGAGTCGCTGCAGAAGAAGTATTTTTTCCCGGCGTGATCTTCCGATGCCGCTGCCTTTTCGGGAGCGACCTGCATCCCGCAGACAGGATCTTTCACTGTTCCCAGTTGCATCGGTTCAGCCATGTGCTCTCCAATCGAGGGAATCACGCGATGGCCAAAACAGATCGGGCAATCCGCGAAGAAAGTCTTCTTCTGGCTCGATCTCCGCTCCCATCAAGGTCCCGCGTGGGCCCAATCGTCCGGCACTCCATTGGATGACGAATCATTGCTGCGGTTGCGGGTCCTGGTTCGGCTGCTGATTTTGGTTCTTGTCGTCATCTTTGAAAACGCCGAATATCTTGCCGAAGAACCCCTTCTTCTTTTTCTTCGGTCCGGCCTGGTTCTGCGCGCCATTTTCGCCATTCGCTGGATTTGTAACCGATGGAGGCTTCGGCTGCATTACGTTTGCCGGAGGCGGGGGAATGGGCGGCGCAGACTGGCTTTCTCCCAACCCAAACATCTTTTGAAAAATATTTCGCTGGTCGCCATTGGGATGGTCGCAGGTCCCAGTCGGTTGCGTGCCATCGAGGAATGCAGCGGTATAGTCGTCGGGGCAGGATGCATCCGCGATCAGGTTGGTCGCTTTGTCGAGTGTGACTTCCGTGATGCCCGCAGGTGGGTCAAAGAACTGTGTATCGGAATATTGCGGCAGTTTCACCGCGTTCTTCATGAACTCCGCCCACATGGGCACTGCCGCCTGCGCGCCTTCCAGTTTTAGGTCGGTGTAATCGTCGTTGCCGATCCAGATGACGCACAGCAGATTGCTGGTAAAGCCGGCGAACCACGCATCGTGCTCGGTCCCAGTCTTCCCGGCGGCAGGCGCGGTGAATCCCAGTCCGCGCACCCTTTGGGCTGTGCCGTGGTTGATGACGTCCTCCATCAGGCTCAACGTCAAATAGGCCACGCGCGGGTCAAGCACAGGCTTTGAGATCGGAGCAAAATCGTCCACCACGTCTCCGTCGGACGTTCGGACTGAAGAGATCATGTTCGGCTCAATCCTGACCCCATTGTTGGCGAAGACTGTGTACGCGCCGGCGACCTGAAGCGGAGAAGCGCCGTAGGTCCCAATCGCCACAGACGGAGTCGCTTCAGCGGACGCGATGCCGGCCTGATGTGCCAACGCGGTCACATTGTCGAAGCCGACCATTTGCGCCAACGCGATCGTGGCAACATTTTGCGACAACATCAGCGCCGTTCGCGCCGTAATCATGCCCATCTGTTCGTGTTTATAGTTATGCGGCGAGTACTGCACGTTGCCGTTGCCGTTGTCGAAGTCGAAGGTCGTGTCGGCGTCGTTCAACATGGTTACCGCGGTAAACACACCCTGCTGGCCCGGCAGCGCAACTCCCGTCAGGCTGCTGTTGAATGCGGTGGCGTAAACAAATGGCTTGAACGACGATCCCATCGGCCGCTGGCTGATTGCATGGTTCAACTGGCTGGAGCCGTAGTTGCGGCCACCCACCAGCGCCAGTACCTGCCCGGTATGTGGATTCAAAGCGATCATCGCCACCTGTGGATAGGTGATGTGCTGGTTGGTCATTACGATGCCATGGCGAGTGTGGCGTTCGTAGCGCCTTCGTACCAGATCGTCCACCTGTTTCATGCCGTTCTCAACCGCCACCGTGGCGATGCTTTGCAGGTCAGGGTCGAGCGAGGTATAGATGTGCAGGCCCTCGCCGTTGATGTCGCGGTCCCCGTACCGCTCGGTCAGCCGCTTGCGCACCAGGTCGACGAAAAACGGCGCCTCTCGTTCATCCACGCTGAATGGCGTCAAATTGAGCGGCTCCGCCTTCGCCTGCCGTGCCTGCTGGCGCGTGATGGAACGGGTCTCCACCATGGCGTCCAGCACAATGTTGCGCCGCGCGATGGCGCGTTGCGGATAGCGGTAGGGCGACAAGCGGCTGGGCCCCTGGATCATGCCCGCCAGCAATGCGCATTCCGGCAGCGTAAGTTCGCGGATGTTCTTGCCAAAATAGGCCTGCGCCGCCTCTCCGAAGCCGCTGATCGCGAAGCTGCCGCGTTGCCCCAGGGGCACCTCATTGGCGTAGATAGTGAAGATTTGCTTCTTCGTATAGCGATGTTCCAACTGGAAGGCAATCGCGGTTTGAATGATCTTGCGTCTCCACTGCTTTTCCGGCGAAAGGAAGAAAAGCCGCGCCACCTGCATGGTCAGCGTGGAACTGCCCTCGCTGTAGCGACGCGACCGCAGGTCTGCAAACGCTGCGCCGAAAACACGGACATAGTCCACCGCGCCATGCTCAAAATAACGCTTGTCTTCAATGGAAATCACTGCGGGGACAAGATATTTTGGCAACTCGTCGTACGTCACCAGACGCCGCTTGCCGCGATCTTTATCGGAGAGCCCGGTAATCAGTTGCGGTTCCAACTCGTAGGCGCTTAACTGCTCGCCGTTGTCCGCCTTGATCGCTGTGACTACGCCTTTTGCGGTGTAGATGGTTGCGCCGTCCGGAGCGTGGTAGGACTGAGGGCCAGGCTGAATGTGAATGCTGCTTTCGGCCAGCGCGAAGGTCCCCAACTGGGACGGATGGGACACTCCCACCGGGCTGTAACCCGCCTGCGTCAGGGCTTGCGATATTTGCTGAACGCTGTATTTCTGGTCTGGCCGAACTTCGGCTGGAGCAGCATAGATCTTCGCCGTATTGGCAAACAGCGGCTGCCGCAGACGCTCTTCCACCACATGCTCATACGCGTGATAGTAGTAAGCAAAAACGATGCCGCCCACGGCGCAGACAAACAAGATGCAAGCCGCAATCCCCAGCAGCAGCTTGACTCTCCAATCGGAATGCCATTGTTTGCCGCCAACGCCGCTGCGGCTGGAACGGATACGTGGACGATTGCCGCCTCCGCTGCCTGCCCGCGCTCTGGCTGCGCCGCTGGATGGATTTGGCCGCGATGCCGTTCGCGGAGGTCTCTCGGTTCCTGCCATTGTTCCTCTCGACTGTCGTTGCTCGGTCGACTGGTGTTGCCGGCCCGCATGCCAGGGCGCTCGGTCTCCCTTGCCGTGTTTCCGTCGCCTATGCCAGCGCGACCGGCGTGGCTGCCTGCACTCGTTCGCGAATCTGCTTTGCGGCTGTTTCCAGCGGAATGTCCTCGCTGCTCTTCGCGGACCGCGTCACCAACTCCACGATGCCGTCGGCAGCTTTTTTCCCTACATTGATCCGGAAGGGAATCCCAACTAAATCCGCGTCTTTGAATTTGACGCCGGCGCGCTCCTCGCGGTCATCCAATAACACGTCAAGACCGGCAGAATGTAACTCTTCCGCCAACTTTTCTCCGGCACTCTTCAAGTCCGCATCGCTGACGTTCGTAATTGTCACCACCACATCGAACGGCGCGATCGAAGGCGGCAGGGAAAACCCATTGTCGTCGAAGCTCTGCTCTACGCTGGCAGTTAGGATGCGCTCAATGCCGATGCCGTAGCTGCCCATGATAGGCGTGACTTCTTTCCCGTTGGGATCGAGCACGCGCGCTCCCATGCTCTCCGAATAGCGATACCCCAGCTTGAAGATATGTCCTACTTCCACAGCTTTGGCCACGCGCAGCGGCGCATTGCAAACCGGGCAGCCTTCGCCTTCATTGACCGCGCGGATGCTGGCTGCAACGGTCCAGGCAATGTCCCGCTTCGGAGTCACATTGCGGAAGTGATAGTCGAGCTTGTTGGCGCCGCAGATCATATTGCTGCGTTCTGCCAGGGCTTCATCCAGCACTACCACCATCTTCAGCCGGTTGGCCGCCGCCCAGAACTGCTGCGTTTTGTTGGGCTGGAAGGTCGTGCGCTGCAACTCTGGCAGCAGGCTCGACTCGACAGTCTGCGTCAAGCCGACCGGCCCCAGAAATCCTCCCGGGGCCTTGAAGTAAATGGCGAGTTCTTCCGGCAACATCGGCCGCAATTGTCCAGCCCGCAGCAGCCCCATCAGCTTGGTCTCGTTCACATTGTGATCGCCGCGCAAAAAGACGGCGACCGCCAGCCAAACCGGTTGGTCAGCCGCATCGCGCTTTTCCGCCATGTAGGCCACGCACTTGATGTCCTGGCTGGCGCTGACCTGCATGAAAGCGGTCACGTCGGCGATCGCGCCCATCCCCGGCGTATGCACCAACTCCGGCAGGCCATCGCCAGTGGGCGTCAGGTCTACCGCCGGCGTCAGTTGCGAGGTCGCTTTTTCTACATTGGCGGCGTAGCCACACTGCGCGCAGCTTGCGATCAAGTCTTCGCCGGCTTCCGTGTAGACCATAAACTCCTGCGACTGCGAACCGCCCATCGCGCCCGAATCCGCCTCGACCGCGACAAACTTCAACCCGCAGCGCGAGAAAATCCGCCGATACGCCGAATCATGTTTTTGATAGCTAACGTCCAGTCCCGCCGCGTCGATATCGAAGGAATAGGCGTCCTTCATCAGGAACTGGCGCACTCGCAGCAAGCCAGACTTCGGCCTCGGCTCATCGCGGAACTTGGTCTGGATCTGATACCAGATCTGCGGCAACTGTTTGTAGCTGCGCAGTTCTTTCCGCGCAATTTCCGTCATCACTTCTTCGTGCGTCATGCCCAGGCACAGGTCGGCGCCCTTGCGGTCCTTCAGCCGGAACATGTTATCGCCCATGCTGGTCCAGCGCCCGCTCTGTTCCCACAACTCGCGTGGCAATAGTGCGGGCAGCAGAAATTCCTGGCCGATCGAATCCATTTCTTCGCGCACGATGGCGACAATCTTATTGATCGAACGCTGCCCGAGAAAAAGATAGGAGTAGATGCCCGCGCCCAACTGGCGAATGTATCCGGCGCGGACCAGAAACTTGTGACTGGCAACTTCGGCGTCTGCCGGGGCTTCACGAAGAGTAGGAAGAAACAGTTGCGACCAGCGATGCATGAGGTGTCGTTGCTTTCCCGTTCACGCCGTGGAGATCGATGCGTGACGCTTTCAAGTGAAAACCCTATTCTAAATTGCGTACCGGGAAGCTCCCAAACAGTCCGTTTCTTTTTTCGCGGTATCGACCGGCAGAAACTTTAAAACAATTCCGTGCCCCACAGATCGTGCAGGTGGATCACGCCTTCCACACGGCCCTGGTCATCGACCACGACCAGAGAGGTAATCTTGCGCTCTTCCATGCGGTGCAGGGCTTCGGCGGCAAATTCACCTGTGGATATCGTCTGCGGACTGCGATGCATCGCTTCGCCCGCAGTTTTCGCCAACGCGCTCGCGCCATCCTTCTCCAACAGCCGACGCAAATCGCCATCGCTCAGCAGTCCAACCAGTTTTCCGTCCGCTACCACTGTGGTCATGCCCAGACCTTTGCTCGACATTTCGTAGATCACATCTGTCATCGCAGTCTTCGGCGCAACACGCGGCACGGCATCGCCGGAGTGCATCAACTGCTCGACGCGCATCAGCCGCTTGCCCAGCTTTCCGCCGGGATGCAGGTTGGCAAAATCCTCCGCGCGAAATCCCTTGCGGGCAGAAATTGCAATCGCCAGCGCGTCGCCCAGCGCCAGCATCGTTGTGGTGGAAGCCGTCGGCGCCAGGCCGAGCGTACATGCCTCCTGCTCCACCGAACAGTCCAGCGCCACATCGCTGGCCAGCGCCAGCGTGGAATCCATCTCGCAGCAGAAGCTGATCAAGCCATCGCCAATCCGCTTCAGCATCTCCAGCAGGCGAAGAATTTCTTCCGTCTCGCCGCTTGCCGAAAGCGCAATCACCACATCGCCCTTCGCCAGCATGCCCAGGTCGCCGTGGTGTGCTTCCGCGGGATGCAGAAACAATGCCGGCGAGCCAGTGGAGCTGAGCGTGGCGGCAATTTTCTGCGCGATGATGCCGCTCTTGCCCATCCCTGTGACCACCACCCGCCCGCCCGCCGCGCCACAGGCGACAATCAGATCGACCGCGCGCGCAAACTCCTTCGCCATGCTGCTGGTCGAATCTTTTCCCCTCTCCAGGCGCTCGGCCAGCGCCAGCAATGCCTGCGCCTCAATCCTGACTAACTGCGCTGGATCGACACCGACGGGGCGGTTGTTACCCAGTCCGGACGGGCGCGAAATATTCTCGGGTTTTTTCGCTTGTTTCATGTGCATGGGCAGCAGGGAACTGAAATAGACGATACTGCATCCGGCGCATCGAAGCCATCGGCTTGCGCTCGCGAACTTGCGACAACCTGCGGAGGCGCGTTTCCGAGATGGAAACTCGCGTGCCTTACCCGATACAATAAAGGGTTATGTCCCCGGGTTTCTCCCTCGCGGGATCGAGGAGTAGGAATGAAGCGCAGCGCAATCGTAGTTGTGGTCCTAATCGCAGGCATGACGGCAATGATCTGGTCGGGAGTGATGGCCTACCGGATGAGGAAGGCCCTTCATACGCCGCCAACCATGCAGAGTCCGTCGCCGGAGCTACGCAAGTTTCTAGGTGCGCCTTCCGCCGACTCTGGCAATCCGAACGCCGCCGCTGCCAGCAGCGATGAAAATTCTCCGTCCGCACAGGGTCTGCCCGATTTTCGAGACAAGCCAGCCCCTGCGTTTACCCTGAAGACCGTGGACGGCAAAACTGTCTCGCTTTCGGATTACAAGGGAAAGGCCGTACTGCTGAATTTCTGGGCCACATGGTGCAGTCCTTGCAAGCTGGAAATGCCGTGGCTGATCGATATGCAGAAAAAATATGCCTCCCAGGGATTTACCGTGCTGGGGATTTCAGAGGATGACGGTTCCACCAAAGAGGTCGGCGATTTCACGGCCAAAATGGGCGTGGATTATCCCGTGCTGATGTACAACGATCAAATGAATAAGGCCTACGGCGGCATCGACTATCTGCCGACCTCCTTCTACCTTGACCGCGACGGCAAGGTGATTGTCGAATCTGGCGGACTGATTTCCGAAAGCGAAATGGAAGCCAATATTCAAAAGATTCTCGCCAAGGGGGCCTGAGCGTGCCGACAGGGAAGTCCGCGATCGTTCTCATGTTGGCTGCGGGAATCGTGTGTGCCGGAGCCTTGGTTGCGCAGTCCGCATGGCAGCCCAGTCCTCACGGCATCGGCTTCGGCGCGCCCAAGTCCAAACAGTGGGTACAGATGGTTTCTTCCCCGCAGCTTGCCGTCAAGGCATCTGCCCCGGCGAGCGCGCCAAAAGACATCGAACTGCGCTTCCTGATTCAGGATGGCCTGCATATCAATTCCCATACGCCGCATTCGCAATTTTTGATTCCGACCGCGCTCACTCTCGACAAAACGGCCGGCGTGAAGGTCGCTCGCGTCGACTATCCCCAGGGCGTGGACTATCATTTCCAATTCTCGCCGAAAGACGCGCTGAGTGTGTATACAGGCGAATTTAGCGTGCTGGTTCGACTCCACGCCCAGGCCGGCCACTACACAATGCACGGCCAGCTCCACTACCAGGCCTGCGACAACAAAGCCTGCAATCCACCCGAGACGCTTCCGCTGCAATTGGATGTAACGGCCAGGTAGTGTTCCCTATTGCGAACAAACCAGGCCCTGACGCCGCCGACGGGTGACCAGGTAGAGACCTGGGGAGCTGGTAACGAAAGCCACGGCGGAAGTCAGTTCTAGAGCGGATTGATGGTTCGTGGAGCCAGAATGACTCATCCCCAAAATGATTGCGCCAACTGTAAATCCGCGTTACTGCCCGGTATCTCCCTGGGGCAGGAACAGCATTTTAGAGGCTATTCGAGTGTGTGTAGCGTTGACGATGTGTGGAGTGATGACAATCAAAAGCCTGCCCACGGTCAACTGAGTGGTAGGGCTGGCTGTCCATCCAAATCCAGGCAACTCACTCAGCCCTGGAATGCCGGACAAGGACGTCGATTCGGTGCTGCTTACCGCGCTGGTGACCAGCGCCGTGCCGCCATCGGGGATCTGGATGGTGGTGATGAAGTCGCGATTGTTGATGATCGGCGAACCATTGACAGACGCTCCCGCCAACGAGGCCATGGTGACCTCCATCTGCATCTGCACGTCGTTGCTTTGCAGAATGCGGGGAAGCGCCTTGACCGTCAGCCCCAGATCTACATACTGCACGGTCGGCGCCAAGGCCAGCGGGTTCGTACTGGCGGCGGCTGTCGCGCTCGGCCCCGCCAATAAACTTGCAAGGCTGGTGTTCCCAGTCGGCGTTTGCGTCCCGGCGGAATAGCTTTGCGTGACGATGGGGTAGCGCGATCCAATCATGACCGTCTGCTTTTGCAGGTCTCCGGCGCGCAGTTGGATGTGGTCGATCTCGCGCGTGTCGGAGATGTTCAGCGAGGCATTGGCGGTCGTGCTGCCGAACGAAAGACCGCTCAACGTCAGGCCGTTGCCAAAAAGCGCGAACGGCTGGTTCAGGACAGTCCCATTCACCAGCCCCAGTCCGACCAGAAGGGCCGCAATTCCGGCCAGATCTCCAGGATTCACCAATCCGGAGGCAATCAATTGCGTAATCGTGCTCTGGTTGCTGCTGATGATGCTGGTCAATTGCGAAGTTACGTTGAACACGCTCAGTTGCTGCGGAAACGCGACCCCCAGGTCTTCCTGGCGTGAATCGTTCACCTGGTAGATGCGGACATCCAGCATCACTTCCGGCTTGTCCAGATACAGCGGCCCCAGGGTTGCATTGATGGCCCGCAGCGTGTTTTCCGGAGCGCGAATACTCATCGTGCCCTGCTCCGCGTGGCTGGAAACCTGGCGCACCCCAAAGACATTTTTCACGATGTTGACGGTGTTGACCATTTCCGTCTTGTCCAATCCAGGAAGAAAGACGGTTTCCAGCAGCAGCCGATCGAATTTTGTGCGGTTCTCTTTCGTGTCTTTGGCAACCAGCACGTGCGTCGGATCCAAAGCGACCCAGAAAGTCCCCGTTGCCAGTGAGATAGCAGTGGATGCTTCGGCGAAGGTCGCATGGTCCAGGTCCATCTGGATTTCCTTGGCAGGAACAGAGTCGTCCAGGATCGCGGTAATTCCATACGCGGAAAGGACCTTGTGCAGGATGTCCTGCGCATTGCCGCGAAGATGAAACGTGGATTGGATGGGAGCTGGGGCCAGTTCGACCAGGCCGGTGGAAAACTTCGGCATCGGCGCCGACTCAATGATCGCGGGCTCTTGTTCCGAATCCAGTGACTGGATATGTTCGCGAACATACGGATTGTCAGGATCGAGGCTCAACGCCTGTTCCAGTTGCTGCTTCGCCGATGCGGTTTTGCCGGCTTGCCGATCCTGGCTGGCCGTCAGCAACAGTCCGCCCACCCATTGCTGCCGCGCCAGTTCGTACGCGGCCAGATAAGGGCCGTTGCCGGGGTCCAGCAGGTGGGCCTTGGCAAACAGCGTCAGTGCCTGCGATGAATTCCGCGACCGCAGCGCGCGCGTGCCCTTACGAAAATACTCCCTCGCCTTGGCAACCTGTTGCGGGCTTGGCACTGGAACGGTAGCAGGCTCGTGGGCCGACGCGCCCGCGGTGGAGGCCGGCGCCCCTGTCGAGGAAGGGGTGTCCTCGGCGATGGTTTGCGGGACATAGGGAAACATCGCCAGCGACAGCGTCAGGCCGACAGCCGTCAGTTTTTTCTGCCAAGGGGAGGGCGTGACGAGTGAAGGCCGTGGCGATTTCCGCGCGCGATGCGCCAAGTTCATGGAAATTCGATTCCGCCGAGCCATGATCCAGGCCAGAGCATTTTTCCTGTAGGCGTCGAGTCGCCAAGGCTGCCGACGCAGCCGTCCTTCAAGGGGCGGCTGCACTTGAATCGGTCTCCGCCCTATCCATGAACAGGAAACATGCGTCCAGCGTGGGACGCAACTCAAGAGTGTGTTGTGGAGGAAACGGTGCTGCGTTAAATGGTCCTTTGCCACGCGCCAATACACTGCCTTACCCCAAAGAAGGGTCGCTACCTCGAGCGTATCAGTTGCACTGCGGGAAGAACAGCGTGCTCCCCGCGAGGCGGACGCTTCAGTCCCAGCTTGATCTGGACGGGATCGAGTTCCAATTCCGCCAATGTGCGGCTCAACGTATTGCGGTGTACCCCGAGTTCTCGCGCAGCCTTGCACTGGTTGCCTTTATTGTTGCGCAGCACTTCCTGGATGTAACGGCGGCGAAACTCGCGGACAGCCTCTTCGTAGGTGATGCCACTGGCGTACATCTGTACGACAAGATTATCCAATTCGCGTTTCACTTGACGACCTCTCTGACCCGGCTTGCAAAATCTGCGGCAGTGAATGGCTCTGATTGCGGAGAAAATGTTTCAAAAAGTCTACTCAATGTTCTAACGTGTGGCTGGGGGAGGATGCAAGTGGAATTGGATCCATTCTGGACCTTGCTTGATGATGGCCACTCCCTCTCGAATCCTGTGTTGCAATTCTGCAGGCGCCCCGGCGGAGAAGTCGTTGGCCGCGGACAGAAAGTAAGGCGCCAGCTTCGATCCGTTCAGCCATGTCTTCCGCGGCATAAAGGCGGCAATTGCAATGATAGCAACGACCACCAGAAAACAGCCGCGAATCACTCCAAAAATCGCCCCCAGCAGGCTATCCAGCCCGCCAAGTCCAGCCGCGTGCGCCACTTTGGAAATGGCCCGCCCGATGAGGCCGATGACCAGCATGACGCCCAGCGCAATCAACAGAAACGCCAGGACGTCCGCAACGCCCGCGGAGTGAATCGCGTGCGACAACGGCGCTGCCAACAGGCCGTAGGTCCAGAAGGCAAGCCACAGGCCCAGAACCAGGGCGGCCAGCGAGACGACCTCCAGAACGAGCCCTTGCGATGCTGCCATGATGGCCGACAGAACAATGACAACGACAATGGACCAATCGAAAAGTGTCATATCGGCCGAAATCGGCTCTCCCTAAACGCGATGGAGGGTCAAAGGAATTCTAGCAGTCTTGTTACCACTGCGCGTAGGTGCAAGATACATACGGCAATGGGAAGAGGGCCGGGCTAGTGCAGCGAATTGCGCCCGGTGATGCGGCGAAACGCTTCCAGGTACTTTTCCTGTGTTCGTGCCACCACATTGTCAGGCAACGCTGGGGCCGGGGCCTGCTTGTTCCAGTGGCTCTCTACTAAATAGTCGCGCACGAACTGCTTGTCAAAAGAAATCTGCGGGCCGCCGGGTTGGTAGCTGCTCTTCCACCAATAGCGCGAGGAATCCGGCGTCAAAACTTCATCTGCCAGCAGCACCCCCTGGGTCGTGCGGCCAAACTCGAATTTGGTGTCGGCAAGAATCATGTCCTGGCCGGCAACGTGGCGGGAGGCGCGGTCATAGATCATCAGGCTCAGGTCGCGCAGCAATTCCGCATTTGTCTGCCCGATGCGACATCCCATCTCTTCCATCGAAATGTTCATGTCGTGCTCGCCCGCGGGCGCCTTGGTCGCCGGAGTGAAGATCGGTTCCGGCAAGCGGTCCGACTCTACCAGGCCCGACGGCAGGGCAATGCCGCACACGCGGCCAGTCTCCTGATAGTCCTTCCATGCCGAACCCGTAAGATAGCCGCGGACCACGCACTCGATGGGGAATATCTCTGCCGGCTTCACCAGCATCGAACGAAAATGCAACATCTGCCGATACGGCTGCAGGGCCTCCGGATACAAGTTGACATCGGCGGTGATCAGATGGGTCGGTACCAGGTCAGACAGCAGACGGAACCAGAACAGGGAAATCTGGGTAAGAATTTTCCCTTTGTCCGGGATGCCGGTTGCCAAAATGTGGTCGAAGGCGGAGATTCGGTCGGTGGCGATCAATAACAACTCGTCGCCCACAGCGTAAATATCTCTGACCTTCCCGCGTGCATGCAGCTTCAGAGTTGGAAGGTCGGCTTGGAGAAGTGCTTCTGGCATACCCTTGGGCCTTTCATGCGAATGCGTCTCTGGATAGCAGCTTACAACGCCGGATGCGTTCAGGCACGATTTGCTTGCATAAGGATAGTACTTCGGGGTCTCAGGCGGAGGCCCTCTCCAGCGTGCGATCATGGCCCAGGCGTACCGAAACGATCTTCGAGACGCCGGGCTCCTGCATGGTCACGCCGAAGATGGCATCGGCTGCCTGCATCATTCGCTTGCTGTGTGTAATCACAATGAAGTGCGTATGCGCGCTCATTTTTTTCAGCATGTTCGCCAGCCGACCTACGTTCGATTCATCCAGCGCCGCATCCACCTCGTCCAGTACGCAAAAGGGGCTGGGCTGAAACTGGAAAATCGCCATCAGCAGCGACAAGGCTGTCAGCGCCTTTTCTCCGCCGGAGAGCAGGAGGATGTTCTGCAATTTTTTTCCCGGAGGAGAAGCGATGATGTCGACGCCGCTTTCATCGGAGTTATCCTGGTCCGTAAGTTTCATGAATGCCTGACCCCCGCCGAACAGATGGGTAAACGCCGCCGAGAAATTCTCATTGATGGCCGCGAAGGCCTCTTCAAACTTGCTGCGCAGGACCACTTCAATTTCACGAATGCTGTTCTGCGTATTTTCGATCGAGTCGATCAGGTCCTTGCGCTGCGTTTCCAGGAACGCATGGCGTTCGGACGCTTCCTTGTATTCGTCCAGCGCCATCATGTTCACCGGCCCCATCGATTCCAGCTTCTGCTTGATGCCGCGGCAGGCTTCCTCTTCCGACGCCAGGGGTTCGGCTTCCAGACGGATCAGCGCTTCATCCGCGCGCAATTCATCCGCAGGCATGGAAAGGTCCTGCATGCAGGTCTCTTCCAGATGCGCCAGGTCAGAGGACAGGCGTGCGGCCCGCGCGGCGGCCTCACTGCGGCGGTCGCGGAATGCTTCCAACTCGACACGCAAAGCGCGTACTTGCTGCTCCACCTCGGCCGCTTGCTGGCGAAGTGCCGCCGACTGTTGCGCCAATTCTTCAGCCTGTTGCCGCGCCGTCGTTCGCGTTGTTTCCAGTTCCTGGCTGCGAAGCTGTAACCGCTCTTGCTCCAGCACGCGCTGCTTCTGCTCTGTATCGCCGGACGCAATCATCTGCTCCAGTTGACGCACCCGCTGATCGAGTCCCCCCACCATGCGATCCAGCCGCTCGGCAGAGTTGACCGCGCCGCGTCTGCGCTCTTCCAGGCCCGCCAACTCGATGGAGGCCGCGGACATCTGCTCCTGCGCCGCATCGCGCGTCAGCCGAAGGGTTTCCAGCGAACCCTGCGCTTGGTTCAATTGCTGTTCAAATTGAAGACGCTGCTGCTCGTGCCGTTCGACTTCCTCGCGCCGTTGCGTAAGCCACTCAGTTTTTTCGGCCTGTGCGGCGGTATTGCGCTCCGCCTGCAGCGTCCACTCACTCAAGCGCCGTTCCAGGCGCCCGACTTCGGCTTCCAGTTGCCGCAAGGCAGCGCCGCTGTGGGCGGATTCCTGCTCAGCCTTGCGCCGCTCGGCAGACTTGACTTCAATCTGCTGCGAAAGTTCCGCCACCATGTGGGCCAGCTTGGCCGTTTCCATCTCCGCGGCGGCCAGAGATTCTTCCACCCCCGTCAGCGATTGCTGCGTGCTGCGCAATTCACGCTTCAGCGCCAGCGGGCCTTCCACGCTCGGTTTGCCGCCGGTCACGGTGACATTGTGAAAGCATTCCCCGTTCGGCGAGAGGAAAAACGCTTCCGGATTTTCCAGCGCCAGCGACTTTCCGACTTCGGAGTTCGGCACCACGTAGCCGTGCCGCAGCTTGGGCAGAATCACTTCCAGCGAACTGCCGAAACCATCCAGCACGCGAATGCAATCTCTCAACCGCACCACGCCATCGCGAGCTTCGCTCAGGGGCGTCACAACACCCGGCGCAAATGAAAACTTCGCCTGCGAGTCATCCGGATGCACCAGGAACGTCGCGCGGCCATCGACGTCCGTCTTCAGCACGCGCATGCCTTCCTGCGCGTCATTCCAGCTTTTCACCACGATGAAATTCAGTTCGTCGCGCAGAAATTCATCTACCACCGTTTCATATTTATCGGAAACTTCGACGAAATCCGCCAGCACGCCGACCGGCGCGTGGCCGCCCTCCATGGTGTTGGCGCGCAATAACTGGCGAACCGTGTCTGTCGAGTAGCTGTGTTCGCGAATCAGGGATTCCAGCGAATTGCTGCGCCCCTGCAGCGTCGCTTGCTCGGCGCGCAGCTGGTCCGCCTGCCGGCGAGAGGCGGCTTCCTCGGTGCGCTGGGTTTCCAGTTCGGCGCGCAAGGCCGTTAACTCGGCTTCTGCGTCCTGCAGTGCAGTGCTGGCGGAGGCAAAGTTCAGGGAAACCTGTCCTCGCTCGATGCCAAGTTTTTCCAGTTCGCCGTAAACGCCCGCGCGCTCGGTCGCCAGTCGTTCCGCTTCCCGTTGGTAGCCCTCAAGGCTGGCTTCCCCTTGGCTGATCTGGTTGCGCACCTGGTTGGCCTGCGTCATCCAGTGCAGCATCTGGCGGCGAGAGGTTTCCATGCGCTCGTTCACAGACGCCAATTCGGTGGTCGCTGACTGAAACGCATTCTGACGCGCCTGCATGTCTTGCCGTGCCAGATCGACGGCCTGCTGCGCCTGCGCTAAAAACGCCTGTTGCTGCGTGCGCTCCGCTTCCAGCCCCGTCAGTTGCTGCTGCGTTTGCCCCATCTCCGCCTGCGCGGCCTGCAGTCGCAGCGTCAGGTCCGCGGCGCGGTCTTCATTGGCTTTCAAGTGTCCCAGCGTTCGTTCCAGCTCGATAGAGGCATTGTTGGCGTTGGTCGCGGCGTCGCGTGCCTGCTGTTCCCGCGTGTAGCCTTCGGCAACGGCAACCGCCCGCTGCTGATCGACCGAGGCAATGGTTTCGGTAAGCGCATCGATCTCAGCCGTCAACTGCGCCAGTTCCGTCGCAACGGAGACCGTCGCCGCATCGGTCAGCGAAATCCTGGTCGCAATCGCCACCCGCAGCCTTTGGCGAAGCTCGTCGCGCAACGCGCCGTAACGTTCCGCCTTGGACGCCTGGCGTTTCAGCGAATTCATCTGGCGCGCCACTTCATCGAAAATGTCATTCACGCGCGCCAGATTTTGCTTCGCCTGCTCCAGCCGCAACTCCGCCAGGTGCTTCTTCGTTTTGAAGCGCGTGGTCCCGGCAGCTTCTTCGATAATGGCCCGGCGCTCGTGCGGTTTGCTGCTCAACAACTGCCCAATGCGCTCCTGCCCGATGATTCCGTAAGAGTCCGAACTGAGTCCCGTGCCCATCAGCACATCGTGGATGTCGCGCAGACGGCAAAGCTTTCCGTTCAGCAGATATTCGCTTTCCCCGGTGCGGAAAAGACGTCGCGAAATGATGATTTCTCCATCCTGCGCGTGGTTCCGTTGAAATTTACGCCGGCGAATCTTCAGCACCACCGCGCTCGCATCCACAGTAGTCTCGGCTTCGTGGTCCCCAGGGTGACCCACATCTCGTTTCTGAGATGCGGGTTCCGTGTCCGCTTCTTCGATCACCTGGCCCGGCTGCAGTTCCGCGATGATCTCTTCCGTCTCCTGCGCGGCCTGCGAGCGCGCCGCCGCCTCGTCCCAATCGTCTTCCACCATCTCTGGCCCGCGATGAATGCTCGCCGGCTGATACACCTCCGGATCGATCAGGACCAGCGAAACCTCGGCCATGCCGGTCGGTTTCCGCTCCCGCGTACCGGAGAAGATAACGTCCTCCATCTTGATGCCGCGCAGGTCCTTCGCCGACTGCTCGCCCAATACCCAGCTGATCGCATCGGAAATATTGGATTTGCCGCACCCGTTGGGGCCTACAATCGCAGTAACGCCGTTGCTGTCGAGCAACACTTCCGTGCGATCGCAGAAGGACTTGAAGCCGAGAATATGTATGCGCTTAAGTTCGAGCAATCGACACCCCTGGGAGACAGCGTTGCGGCGGCCTGAAACTAGCCTGCCGATGGCTCCACTTTAGTCCTGCCAAGGCCTCGGGTCAATATAAGATACAGCGGGTTGTGGATAAGAAGTCCAGAACCCAAGCTGTTGTGTGTGCAGTGGAATCAGGCCCTAGAAATCGGTAGATCTCCGCCCACGAATCCTCGCCCATCCAACTCCCAAAATCCTACTTTTTCAGTGTCGGTCGTATCTGCACTTCGCTGATGAAGGATTCGGCGGCCTGCGTTGCCAGCAACGCGACAATGTTGGCAATGTCGGCCGGCGCAATCGCTCCCAGAGCGGATTTCTGGCTGGACTGTCCCGAGCCGAATTCCGTCCGCACCGTCCCCGGCGCGACCAGCGACACTCGCACCTGATGCTGCCGCAACTCCTCGGCGGCGGAAACCATCATGCCATTCAATCCCCATTTTGTCGCCGCATAGGCGGCCCCGTTAGGCACGGGATTCTTCCCCGCCAGGGAGGACATGTTGATGATGTGGCCTCGCTGGGCCGCAATCATGGCGGGCGCAAATGCGCGCAGCAGCAAATACGGCGCCCGCAGGTTGATGGCAAACAGGTGGTCCAAGGTTTCGGGTGGCGTCTCGTGCAGCGGCCCTTGAAACCAGCCCACGCCCCCATTGTTGACAAGAATGTCGCAGCGTCCGTGGGCTTCCAATACGCGCCGCGCAAAACTTTCGATCTGCGCCGGCTGCGTCAGATCGCACAGGTGAGACTCAGCAAGGCCGCCCTCCGCCTGAATCTCGGCGACGACTTTGCTGAGTTGGTCCTGGTCCCTCGCTGTCAAGACAACGTGTGCGCCTAGCGAAGCAAGCTTGTGCGCGATCGCGGCGCCTATTCCGCGGCTGGCGCCGGTGACAACCGCAATTTGTCCGGCAAGCATGGAAGGGTGTTCCACTGTTTTGCTCCTCGCAGGGGTCGATGCTGTGCGATAGACGCGCCTCCGTCCGGACCGTCAACCGAAAATTCTCCCGATCAACCACAACGCCGCCAGCAGCGTCAGCGCCAGGCCAAGGGCCAGCAACCGCAAATTTCCGAGCTTTTCAGGCCAATGTTTCATGTCATGTAGACCCCTCCTTGCATCGTACATAGCGAAAGGCTATTGCGCCGGATGGACACTGGGTGGAATACTGACACGAGCCGGAACGTTCGGTCATATAATCCTGCTAACCACACAAATGCGGCATAGTCTGTTCAGTCAAAGCCATTCGTCACGATGTTTCCGTTGCATGTTCGGAACAGCGCGCGGGCGCGACACTGGCAGGCAAACGCGTGGCATAATTCTATAGTCCCAATGAAACACTCGTTCGCGAGGAGTGATCGATGAAGAAAAAGATTTTGTACGTCACGGTGCTGGCGCTGGCCAGCTCCGCTATGGGTGCCGCTCCCTTGATGATGCAGGCGCAAAGTGCAGGTTCGGGCACGATCACCATAAAAAATCCTGCGGAATATAACGCCTACAACGCTGCCATCAGTCAGCCGACGCCCCAGGGCAAGGAATCGGCGATCGAAGGATTTTTGCAGCAATATCCCGACAGCGTCGTCAAGCAGCAAGTGCTGGAAATCTTGATGGATACCTATATGCAGACCGGCAACGCCGCCAAGGCGCTGGATGCGGCGCACAAAGTGCTGCAGGTCGATCCGACGGACTTGCGCGCCCTGGTGACCAGCGCGTATGTTCTGCGCGCGGAAGCGGGACAAAAGACGAATTCCGCCGACGCGCTGCCGTTGCTGGATGAAGCGGCCAAAGACTCCCAGGCGGGTCTGAATGCTCCCGCGCCTTCCGGCGCGGACGCTGCAAACTTCGACAAGATGAGGGCCCAGGTAACGTATATCTTCGACGGCGCGATTGCCAGTGACGATCTTGAGAAAAAGAACTACGCGGAGGCGATCAAGTATTTTCTGGCGGAGCTGAAAGCGATGCCGGAGCAACAGACGACTACCGGGCCGGGAATCGAAGATACGTATCAACTGGGTACGGCGTACGTCCAGCAACAGCCGCAGAACCTGGTCAATGCAGTCTGGTACCTGTCCCGCGCCGCCGCCTTTGCTCCCGAGCCATTCAAGGACGAGATCCAGAAGGCCGCCCAGTACTGGTACAAGAAATACCACGGCGGCATGGATGGGTTCGATCAAGTGCAGGCACAGGCCAAGGCTTCCTTGAATCCGCCCGCCGGATTTACCATTACGCCCGCGCCGCCGCCGCCGTCTCCGCAGGAACTGGCCCACAACGCCGTCACATCCACGCCTGACCTGAAAACCATGGCCCTGACGGACAAGGAATTCGTCCTTGCCAACGGGACCACGGACGATGCCGGCAAGGTCTGGGACACGATGAAGGGTTTGACCACCAAGGTCCCTGGAAAGGTCATCTCGGCGACTCCGGATTCCGTAGAAGTGGCTGTCTCCGACGATGCCCAACAGTCGAACAAGGCGGACTTCACGATCAACATGAAGACCCCGTTGAAAACGCCGCCCGCCATCGGTTCTGTGGTGAACTTGATTGCAACCTTCGACTCGTATACGCAGAATCCTCCGATGATTATCATGAAGGATGGCATAGCGCCGCCGACGGCAAAGCCGCGACCCACGCATCGCACCACCCACCACAGCACGCACTAATGAGTTGCGACACAAGAAGGACTGGGCATCCCGATGGATGCCCAGTCCTTTTTTTGGTGGCGATGCGGTCGTTATTCGCCCAGCATAAAATGGCGGATCGACTGAGCGCGTCCGGTGGCCGCATCGCACTCGATTAAAGCCGCGCACATCTTGGGATTCTTCCTGGCCGCATCGAATTTCGCCGGCATGCCGCGCAAAAATCGGTCGAGCACCTGCTCCACTTCGACCCCGATCACGCTGTCGTAAGGGCCGCTCATGCCCACGTCGGTTTGAAATGCGGTGCCGCGCGGCAACACGCGCGCGTCCGCCGTCGGCACATGCGTATGGGTCCCCAGCACGGCGGTCACGCGGCCGTCGAGATACCATCCCAGCGCGACTTTTTCCGACGTTGCCTCGGCGTGAAAATCCACCAGGATCACTTTGGCCGTCAACTTTTCAAGGACCGCATCGGCAGCGCGAAAGGGATCGTCGCTGGCGGACATAAAGACGCGGCCCTGCAGGTTGATGACGGCATAAGCCGTCCCATCCGCTAATTTCCCTTCGTAAACGCCATGGCCCGGTGTCCCCGGGGCATAATTCGCCGGCCGCAGCAGACGCCGCGGCCGCTCGTGGCTATCTGCGGGAACGGTGTGCATCCAGTCGATGATTTCGCGCTTGTCCCAGATGTGGTTGCCTGTGGTCAGCACATGCGCGCCCAGGGTGAATAGCTCCTCGGCAATGCTGGGCGTCACCCCAAACCCGCCTGCGGCGTTTTCCGCGTTGATCACCACCAGGTCGACCGCATGGGTCTCGATCAGATGGCCCAGATGTGCGTGGACAATCCTGCGTCCCGCGCCGCCAAAAATATCTCCGACAAAAAGTATCTTCAAATCAGGACAAACTCCCGCGTAAAAGCTTGATGGTAGCACCTGCCGGTCCGTTCCAAGCCGGACAGACTGGCGAAGATTTGTCCGACGTCGGAATCGCGTCAGGATCGACGAATTGTGATATTTTTGGGCACATGGCAGCCAATCTGCGGTTTTCGACGGCAATCGAAGCGCTGGCGTTGATGGCGACGGAGCCGGAGAAGTTCCACACGTCGCACGCCCTCGCGACCGCGCTCGCCACCAACCCCGTCGTCATTCGCCGCTTGCTCTCCGCGCTCAGCCACGCCGGTCTGGTCTCCAGCGTCAAGGGTCCTTCCGGCGGCACGCGCCTGGCAAAAAGTCCAAAGCAGATTACGCTGCGGGATATTTATCGCGCCCTCGATGCCGGAGAACTGCTCCACCAGACTGCGCACGATTCCGCGGAAACCATGGACCTGAAAAAGACCATGCGCAGCGTGTTTCGCAAGGCGCAGAAATGCCTTGAAGAAGAATTGGATTCAACCACGCTGAATCAGTTATTGAAGAAGTCCGGCAAGAAGGCCGCCAAGCATGCCGCGGACTCCAGTACGGAACAGCCTGAGCCTGCAGCTTCCCCTGAGTTAGTGGACGCCCACTAGGTCTTTGGACTTCGCCGCTCCGTAGCGGTTCACCACGTACTCATCCAGAATTTTCGTAAACTCCTGCACAATGCGATCGCCGCGCAGCGTCAGCAGCAGGCGACCATCCACATACACCGGGGCGACCGGCTCTTCAAACGTACCCGGCAGGGAAATGCCGATGTTGGCGTGCTTCGACTCTCCCGGTCCGTTCACCACGCATCCCATCACAGCCAACTTCAACTCCTCGACGCCCGGATATTTCTGGCGCCAGATCGGCATCGACTCGCGCAGGTGGCTTTGAATCTGCTGCGCCAGTTCTTGAAAGAATGTGCTGGTCGTCCGTCCGCAGCCCGGGCACGCCGTTACTTGCGGAGTAAAGCTGCGAATGCCCAGCGATTGCAGGATCTGCTGCGCCGTCAAAACTTCTTCCGTGCGATCGCCATTCGGTTTCGGCGTCAAGCTGACGCGAATGGTGTCCCCAATGCCGGCCAGCAGCAGCGGCGTCAACCCCGCGGTCGAGGCAACAATGCCTTTCATTCCCATGCCCGCTTCGGTCAGTCCCAGGTGCAGCGCATAGTCGCAGCGACTGGCCAACATGCGATAGACATCGATCAGGTCGTGGACCCCGCTGACCTTGGCGCTCAGAATGATCTGGTCATGCCGCAGACCGTAGCGCTCCGCCATCTCCGCGGAATCCAGCGCGCTGCGCACCATGGCTTCCATGGTCACATCGCGCGCATCTTTTGGCTGGGCGGACTTTGCATTTTCATCCATCATGCGCGTCAACAGCGCCTGATCCAGCGATCCCCAATTGACGCCGATGCGCACAGGCTTTTGGTTCTCCACGGCGCATTCAATCATGGTGCGAAAATTATCGTCATCCTTGCGTCCGATGGAGCAGTTTCCCGGATTGATGCGATACTTGGCCAGCGCGCGCGCGCAGTCCGGATATTTCTTCAGCAGCAGATGTCCGTTGTAGTGGAAATCGCCAACGATCGGCACATGTACATCCTGCTGCGCCAGTTCCTCCACAATGGCGGCGACAGACTTGGCCGCTTCATCGTTGTTGACCGTGACCCGGACAATCTCTGAACCGGCGCGATGCAGCGCGGCCACCTGCTTCACGGTGGAAGCAACATCGGCGGTATCGGTATTCGTCATCGACTGCACCACAACCGGTGCATCCGAACCGACCCGCACGTTGCCGATCGGGACAGTAGGTGTCTTTCTGCGAATGGTTTCTGGCATAAGCGTTCCGCCGCTATTTTATCATTTTGCAGAGGCGGCTTGGTTCGCCTCATTACCGAGTGGTTGTCACCAGAAAGGGCCCCGAGGTGCGTCCTTGTCTTGTCGAAAATGTCGACTTCGGCCCCACCCCGCCCCTCAAGCCGCGGATGCCGCGGATGCCGCCATTGCAGATAAGGCCGTTTCCTGTTAGGTTTACGAGGGTCAGGGTCATTCGGTACATACGCCCTCTAGAACACATGAAACGAGTGTGTCTGCAATGAAGCCATCGCCAATGAAAAAGAATACGGCCTCAATGCCTCGCGTGATTGCCGGCAAGCCCGACGCCATCGCCGACCCAGGCCGGAAACAGCGGATTCAGAACTACGAGACTGCGGTGCGTCTCATGCGGGAAGGCAAGTACGAGAAGGCCAAGGCCGCGCTGGAGGCATTGCTCTCCTCCGGCGCCGGCGACCTGGTGGACCGCGCCCGCGTTCACCTGGCCGCCTGTGAGCGCCAGATGAAAAAGAACGCCATCTCCTTCCACGGCCCAGAGGAGCAATACGACTATGCCATCTCGCTGCTGAATACCGGCTACTACGAAGACGCTCGCGAACAATTCGAAGCCATCCTGAAAAAGCATCCGTCGGCCGATTATGCCCACTACGGCTTGTCCGTGATGCACTGCCTGACAGGCCGTACAGAGGATTGCCTGGAGCAACTGGCCTTCGCCATCGAATTGAATCCGCAGAACCGCATTCAGGCCCGTCTGGACTCGGATTTTCAAGAAATAACCGACGATCCCCGTTTTACTGAACTGCTGTATCCGGAAGTTCTTTAAGCGTCTTTCCGGTCGCGGCCTGACACGTCCGCCCAATTGGCGTCTGGAGAATGAGCAAGTTGACGAACATGCATCCAGCCGGTCCCCCTGAGTACCGTCTCTCCGACCTAAAACAACCGGCGCCTGCGGACGTGACAAAGGAAACCTTGCTGCGTGTGGCTGCCATCGGCGGCGGCACCGGTCTGTCCACTTTGCTGCGCGGGCTGAAGCGACATACGCAATCTCCTTTGCAAGCTGCTACGTCATCGGACTTTCCTTCCGGGCCGCCCGCGGTCATCTCAGATCTTGCAGCCATTGTTACTGTCACCGATGATGGCGGTTCCAGCGGTCGGCTGCGCCGGGACATGAATATGTTGCCGCCCGGCGATCTGCGCAACTGCATGGTCGCGCTGTCGGAGGATGAGCATCTGCTGTCGCGGCTGTTTCAGTATCGGTTCGACAGCGGAGAAGGTCTGGAAGGTCACAGCTTCGGCAATCTTTTTCTGGCGGGATTGACCGCGGTGACCGGCGACTTTGCCCTCGCCGTCAAAACGTCGTCGCAAATTCTTGCCACCCGCGGACACCTGTATCCTGCGACAAATTCCAACGTCACCCTGGCCGCGCTGATGGACGATGGATCGACCGTCCTCGGCGAGACCCAAATTACCGCCAGCAAGCATCGCATCGTTCGGCTGATGTTGGAACCGGAGCGCGTGGCGGCGCTGCCGGAGGCGGTCGAGGCGATCCTGGGCGCGGACCTGATTACGCTCGGCCCCGGTTCCCTCTACACCAGTTTGATTACCAATCTTCTGGTCGAAGGCATCGCCGAGTCGCTGGTGGCCGCCCACGGACTGCGGGTTTTTATCTGCAACCTGATGACGCAATCGAATGAAAGCCTGCACCTGACCGCTTCGCAGCACATTGAGCGTATTTACGAGCATAGCGGCGGCGCCATCTTCGACTATGCCTTGGTCAACGTTGCGCCCATTCCCGACGCGGCGCGACAGCGTTATGCGGCCGAGGGCGCGGAACAAATCGTTGCCGATATCGAGCGGATTGAGCGCCTGGGTGTGCGCTGCATTACCGGCAATTATCTTGGCGCGGAAAAAGTGTTGCGCCACGACTACGAACGCGTTGCCGATGTGCTGCTGGAACTTGGCCTGAAACATCGTTAGAGCTTAAAGTTCACTCCCGACTTCCATCCCTGCCCATCCAAAAAATATTTTCAACTTTTCTCGCTTTTTTGCGTTCTCCCGTGGCCCGATCTGCGTATATGCAGGTACAGAGAAGCCTGGGGAAGGACGAATCCATTGCAATCCGCGAGCGCAAACTCATCCGTGGCATCGATCTCGCCGTCGAGAGATGGGTTTCGTGACTTGGTGGAGCGGCACCAGTCCCGCGTGTACAGCATTGCGTATCGCATTCTTGGCGATTGCGGCACGGCGGAAGAAGTGGCGCAGGATGTTTTCCTCGCGCTCTATCGCAACTTGGACCGACTGCAGTCGGAAGAGCACTTGTTGGCCTGGCTGCGGCGGGTCACGATGCACCGGGCAACCGATGCGTGCCGCCGTCGCGCCAGCCGGGTAGATTTTGCCGCCGCCGAGTTTTGCGAGGAGCGGACGCTTCTAAACGGCAACGGTCCTACGGTTTCACAGGGATGCTTCGAGTCGGCTTCTACGGCGACCAGCATTGAGCAGATGGTTGCAGCCCTTCCGCCGGCGCAGCGCGCGGTCCTGCTGCTGCGCTATCAGGAGGACCTGCCGCCAACGGAGATTTCCGCGCTGCTTTCGATGCCGCTGGGAACAGTCAAGAGCCATCTGCAACGCGCGCTGAAACTGCTGCGCGCCCAAGCGTCACGGCAACGAAAGGAGCTCATCCATGGTTGAGTTCGGTAGAGAGTTTCACGATGCGGAGAGCGATGGATTCGACCCGGAACTGGAACCGGGATTCGAGCGGGAGTTGCGGGCCGCCCTTCAGCCCCGCCCGGCGCCGGAAGGTTTTATGGGCCGCGTGCTTGCGAAGGTAGATGCATTGCCGGGCCATGGACCGGCCCCGTGGCCCATTCGGACAATCCGAAATCCAGTGGCGCGTGGCGGCATCGCAGCGCTGCTGCTGATGGCTGTTGGCATCGGCGGCTACTTCGAGCACCAGAGAGAACGCCAGATTGCCGGCGAACAAGCACGCCAGCAGGTCCTGCTCGCGCTGAGGATCGCCAGTTCGACCTTGCAGGATGTCCGGAACAAAGTGGATGGCGACAACGTGGGCCGCGAAAACGCAAATTAAGGAGAAATATCATGACTCGAATGAAACGATCTACTGCCGCATGTCGAACCGGATTGCTGCTTGCTTGCGGCCTGCTGCTTGCGCTTCCTGTCGTCGCTCAGGACATTCAACCCAATTTCCCTGTCGCGCTCGATAAAAAGCTGGCGGCGCGGGCATCCGATGTGAATGAAGTGACGATGAACAAAACCATGCTCAAGTTCGCGGGCCTTTTTCTCCACTCGGATGAAAAAGACGATGCGGAGGCGCAACACCTGATTCAGAACCTGAATGCGATCTACGTGCGTAACTACGAATTCTCCCAGCCTGGCCAGTACACAGCCGAGGACCTGAAAACTATCCGTCAACAATTTCTCGGCCCAGACTGGAATCCGATGGTGAAGGTGCGCTCCAGGAAAGGCGAGGGCGACACCGATATCTACGTCAAGATGGTCCATAACGAGATACAGGGAATGTTCGTTCTCGACGCCGAACCGAAGGAACTGAACATGGTCTACATCTCCGGTTCGATCCGCCCGGAAGACTTGAAGGAACTGGGCGGAAACTTCGGCATTCCCAACATCAATACCGGGAAGGGCGCGTCGAAGGGGTCGAGCGGAGGATCCAAATGAAGAAAGTCTTGTGTCTCATGGCGGCCTCGGTCTTGCTGGTTTCCACCGGATGTTCCGCCGCGGACCATGATTTCAATTCCGTCGTGTCCGCCGTGGAGCACAAGTACTCCGTCCATGCGCAGCGCATTCCCCTGATGGGCCTGGTCGGCATTTGCGCCAGCCTGAAAACGCACGGCGGTGTAAGGGGCCTGCGGGTCGCTGAGTTCGACAATGTGCGCGGCCTGGATGGAAAGGACCTGTATCCGTTGCTGCGGTCCAGGCTCGGCGACGAATGGCAGCCGTTTGTCATGGAAGTGAGCGGAGGACAAAATCATGACGGCGACCAGTCGGTGATCTTAGTGCGCCCCAACGGTTCGTCGATGGGCATGATGATCGCGGATTACGACCACGGCGAACTTGACCTGGTGGGAATGGAAATGAACGGGGCAGCCTTGTCCAAGTGGCTGCATGATCCAGAAAGACAGCAGCATTCTTTCCATCCCGGCAATGCTTCCGGCGACTAACGCACTTTCACGCTAAGGTAGACCCCGGACTTCAGTCCGGGGGAGCAGAGGCAGCCGGAATACGCCTTCAGGCGCTGGGGTTTGAAGCTTTGAAGTTGTTCGGGCAAGCCGTCCAACACGCTCGCCCCACGGGCGGCGAAGTATGGAATGAGGATGGCGCGGTTGACGGTATTTCCTACGATTTTGATTCGGTCATACGATTCATTTCCTGCGCTGCGCTCATCTTCTGCACCAGGTTGGTGGTGCTGAAGCCCGCGACCGTCGGCACAATCGCGACACGGCCGCCCCAGCTGCGCACCAGCTCCGCGCCAACCACCGTCTCTTCCGTATAGTCGCCGCCTTTCACCAGGACATTGGGCCGCAGTGCCTCGATGGTCGCCAGCGGCGTGTCGTCGTCGAAGATCACGATGGCATCGGTCGACGCCATCGCCGCCAGAATGCGCGCCCGCTCATTCTCGCCGACGATGGGTCGGGTGGGGCCCTTCAAGCGGCGCGCTGAAGCATCGCTGTTGATGCCGAGCACCAGATGGTCGCCCATGCGGTGCGCGTTTTCCAGCAGCGTAATGTGGCCGATGTGCAGCAGATCGAAGCATCCATTGGTGAACACAATCGTCTCGCCTCGATCGCGCCATTGCGCCGCGCGCGCAATCAGGCCGGCGCGGTCCACCACCTTTTCCCGCGTGCTGGCCGCTACTTCCACTGACAATGTCGCCAGCAGGTTCGCGCGATCGATCGGCACCGTGCCCACGCGGCTGACAACAATTCCGGCGGCGACATTGGCCAGTTGAAGCGCGCTTTCCAGATCGAGCTTCGCCGCGGCTGCTGCGGCCAGCGTCGCAATCACGGTATCGCCCGCGCCGGAGACATCGTAAACTTCGCGCGCCAGGGCTGCGGCATGCAGGTCGTGCTCCGGGTCGCGATCCACCACGCGAATGCCGCGCTCGCTCATCGTCACGGTCAGGTAGTCGAGCGCGAGCGACGCAATCAACACGCGACCCGCTGCCAGCAGTTTCTCCGGTTGCTGCACAGTTACTCCGGTGCAGATCGATAGCTCCTGCAGGTTGGGGCAGATCGTCGTGGCATGCCGGTATTTGGAAAAATCGCTTCCTTTAGGATCGACCAGCACCGGAATGTTCTTGCTGCGCGCTTCTTCGATAACGTGCCGGCAGACCCGTTCCGGCAGCGCGCCCTTCGCGTAGTCGGACAGAATGACGCTGTCGGCGTTCGCAATTTGCGCCGTTAAGGCGTGCAGCAGGCAATCGATCTCCGTCTCGAACGGCAGCTCCGGCGTTTCCACGTCGAGCCGCATCAATTGCTGCCGCCCTGCCATGACGCGCGTCTTCGAAATGGTCGGACGCTTCCAGACGCAAACCGCCTCCGCCCCGATTCCTGCCGAGGCCAGCAGCCCGCGCAATGTCTCCGCAGATTCATCCTCGCCCAAAAAGCCGGCCAGCGATACCTGCGTCCCCAGACCGGCCAGGTTCATCGCAACATTGGCAGCGCCGCCGGCAACATGCGTCCGCCGTGCAGACCGCAGCACAGGCACGGGCGCTTCCGGGGAGATACGGCTGACGTCGCCCCACAAATACTGGTCCAGCATTAAATCGCCGACCACCAGCACGCGATAACGCTGGAAGCCGGACTCAACCAGATCGAGGACACGGTGAAGATCGCGTATCATGCTGTGCTCCAATCTATCCTAACCGCCTTCATCGCAGATTGGGTCATCGCGGGCTGGGGACCAGGGTATGGGCCAGCGAAAGTCGCGCCAGCACGCGATGCACCAATCCCAGCACTTCCGCCGGAAGAATCGACGTGAGGCATTTTTTCTTCTGCTCGACGCATGTTTCCAGATCGCATCCCCAGCAGTCGGTGCGGTGATACACCACTTCATGCTGGCTTCCCCAGGGAAACCATGTCCGCGGTTTATTCCGCGCGGCAAATACCGCGACGCAGGGCGTGCCGACCGTCGCCGCAAGATGCATCGGACCGCTGTCATGGCCCAGAAAAAGCTTCGTACGCGCCAACATCGCCGCCGACTCGCGAGGAAGAAGTTTTCCGCACAAATTGACGGACCGTCCCGCCCACGACGCCGCAGCACGTTCACTTACGGCAGTCTCTTCTCCGGCTCCCACCATCACCAACCCGTACCGCGGCAACTCCGCGGCCAACGTATCCAGCACGCTGCGCCAATTGTCCGCGCCCCAATCTTTTGCCTGCACTTTGGTGCCCACGCAACACGCCAGCAGCGGCCGCCCTTGCACCGGTTCCAGCGCCTCTGCCGCGCGTTTATGTTCGTCGAGTGTTAGCCCCAAGTCCCAATTCGCAGGGTCCTGCAGGTCAATCATTCCCAGGCTTCGCATTAAGCGCGCCAGCCGCACCGCTTCCGGCTCATACCATCCGGTCGCCGGGTCCAGCAGATTGGCGCGGGCGTCGCGCGCCAGCGGCAGGCCAATGATCCTGGGAATGCCGCACAGCCGAAAAAACGCAGCGTCGCGCAGCACCTCGCTCGCCAATCGTCGCGGCGTCAGGTAGACCAGCACCTGGGCGCGATACGCGCGAATTTCCCGTTGCAGTGCGATCAGGTCGCCGAGGCTTCGCGTCGCAATCGGATAACGCATATAGCTGTGTACCAGTCCAGAGCCCCCTAACACCGCAAACGCAGCCGGAGCTTTGCTGTGCACGGGAATGTTTGTCAGCAGACGGCGCTCCGCATCGGGATAGGCGCGCGCAATCTGATGGAAGCAGGGCAGCGCCACCACCGTGTCGCCCAGGCTTCCCAGCCGATAAATCAGAACGCGTTCGACACCATTCCGCATGTCTGTAGAAGTCCAATGCTACTGTGCGATCGATCGAAGAAGAACAGGAATTTCTTTGCCGTCTCTCTGAGGCAACGCGATTGGATGCTTCAACCTGCCCGGCAATTGCGTCGTCTATAATGATCGTATGTCGATTGTGCGCGATCTCGCAGCCGTTGCCAAAGGAATGAGCGTCACTTTCGGGGAAATCTTCCAGCCGACCGAGGTGGAGAACTATCCCGACGGTCCTGGGCCCTTTCGCGGCGCGAAATTTGAAGAACGCTACCGCGGCCGGCATGTGCTGCAACGCGATGAAAACGGCCTGGAAAAATGCGTGGCATGTTTCTTGTGCGCCGCCGCGTGCCCGTCGAACTGCATTCACATCGAGGCAGCCGAGAATACCGCGGAACAGCGTATTTCCAGCGCAGAGCGCTACGCCAAGGTCTACAACATCGACTACAATCGCTGCATTTTTTGCGGCTACTGCGTTGAGGCCTGCCCCACCGACGCCATCACCCATGGCCACGGGTTTGAGTTGTCCTCGCTGAACACCACCAGTCTGGTCATGCGTAAAGAGGACCTTCTGGCCCCGATGCCGGACTCCCCGGCCAAACTGGAATCTTCCACTCAATAACTGAAACCCGCGCAATCGCTAAGATAGAACCAAAGGCTGAAGTTTGCCCGTCGATTCTGTATTTGCGGTCGGACAGTTATGGCGGAACGCTGCATGCGTCGATGGATGGAGCAAATTTCAAGTTGGAGAGGCCGTCAAATGAAGCCGCCTAAATTTTTTTACGTGGGCATCGCCGCTGTCCTCGCGTGCGTCTTTTCCGCCCAGGCTCGTGGAGTTGCGCCAACCGGCAGTACGGCGCCCCAGGGGGCCCAGCCCAGCGCTGTTCTTGCGCAGGGCCAAGCGCCGTTGATGAAGTTCAAAATACTGAACCAAAGCGCGCAGGAAACAACCTACGCCGTTATCTTCGGCGCTGGGGATGAGGTGTTCAGCGGTCTGACACAGTTCGCGGAAGATCATCATATTTCCGCCGCGAGAATTACGGGCATTGGCGCGATCGAGAGCGCAACCCTGGGGTGGTTCGATCCGCAGCGGAAGACCTACCGGCGCATCTCCATCGATCATCAGTCGGAGGTGCTTTCATTGTTGGGGGACATCGCACTGTATCAGGGCAAGCCCGTCGTCCATGCCCACATGGTCGTTGGGTTTCCAGATGGGACCGCGCGCGGCGGCCACCTTTTGCAGGCCCATGTTCGACCAACCCTTGAAGTCATCGTTACGGCATATCCACGGCCCCTGTACAAGAAATTTGATGCAGAGAAGGGACTTGCGGTGATTGATCCGTCGATTCAAAAGTAGCCGGGGTGCGGGGTGCCCCATTCAAGCATTCTTTTGGCTTGAGTGGGGACAAACCTATTTTGAGGAGAACGATGCAGAACTTCTTAGAAATTTTACGAGATCGAGTGATCGTCTACGACGGCGCCATGGGCACCAGTATCCAGAAGCATGCCCTGACCATCGACGATTATTGGAACAAGGAAGGCTGCAATGAGCTGCTGGTGCTCAGCCGGCCCGATGTGATTCGCGGTATTCACGCGAGCTTCCTCGAAGTTGGCTGCGACGTCATCGAGACCGACAGTTTCGGTTCGTCGCGTCTCGTGCTGGCGGAGTACCAACTGGAAGACAAGACGCGCGAGCTGAACATGGTCGCCGCGCAGTTGGCGAAAGAAGTTGCCGCGCAATATTCCACGCCGCAAAAGCCTCGCTTTGTTGCGGGTTCCATTGGCCCCACCACCAAGCTCCCATCGCTCGGGCACATTACCTACGATGCCATGGCGGAGGCCTATCGCGAGCAGATTGAGGCGTTGATTGAAGGCGGCGTGGACATTCTGTTGATCGAGACCTGTCAGGATTTGTTGCAGGGCAAGATCGCGCTGGCCGCGTGTGAGGACGCGATGCGCTCGACCGGCAAACGCCTGCCAGTCCAGATGCAGGTCACCTTGGAAGCCACGGGAAGAATGCTGCTGGGCAGCGAAATCGGCGCGGCGCTTGCCGTACTGGAATGCTTTCAGCCGGACATCGTCGGGCTGAACTGCGCCACCGGTCCGCGCGAGATGAACGACGCGGTGCGCTTTCTCTGCCAGAATGCGACCCGGCCTGTCAGTGTGCTGCCGAATGCCGGGCTGCCGCAGAATGTCGGCGGCCATGCCGTGTATGCGCTAACGCCGGCGGAGCTGGCGCATTTTCACAAACAGTTCGTGGAAGAGTATGGCGTGCGTGTTGTGGGCGGCTGCTGCGGCACCACGCCGGAGCATCTGCGCGCCGTAGTCGAAGCGGTAGAACATTCCAAGCCGGCGCCAACCCATGCCGTGGCGCAGAGCGTGGCGGCCAGTGCTTACTCCTCGATCCCGCTGGAGATCGACGGACAACCTGTGATCGTCGCCGAGGAAATGAACACGACCACGCGCAGTCCCGTGTTTCGCGAGATGGTCCGAAGCGGCGATTATGGCGGCATCCTGGCGCTTTCAAAACGTCTGGCTGCGGAAGGCAGCCAGATGCTCGATATCTGCTGCGCCATTGTCGGTGAAGACGAGAAGGCATATATGAATGCGGTGCTCGATCAGATTGCCACGCGTGTGCCCGCGCCGGTGCTGGTCGATTCCACCGAAGCGGATGTGATTGAAGAAGCGCTGAAGCGTATTCCCGGCAAGCCGTTGATCAACTCCATCAACCTGGAAGATGGCGAAAAGCGAACGTCGAAGGTGCTGCCCATGGCACGCCGCTATGGCGCGGCTGTGATTGCGCTGACCATCGACGAAGACGGAATGGCGCTGACCGCGCAGAAGAAAGTCGCCGTGGCGCGGCGTATTTTCGAGTTGGCGACGAAGAAGTATGGGCTGCGCCCGCAGGACCTGATCTTCGATCCGCTGACGTTGCCGATTTCAACCGGTCAGGAGGACTATCGCACCGCCGGCATTGAAACGCTGGAAGCCGTGCGCCTGCTGAAGCAGGAGTTGCCGGAATGCAAAACAATTCTCGGCGTCAGCAACATTTCCTTTGGATTGTCGACCTATTCGCGCCGTGTTTTAAACAGCGTGTTCTTGAAAGAAGCGGTCGATCGCGGGCTCGATATGGCCATTGTGAATTACTCGAAGATTTATCCGCTCTACAAAATCCCTGAAAAGGAAGTGGACCTGGCGCGCAAGCTGATCTTTCGCGAAAGGGCTCAAGACGAATCCGGGGATACTTCAGACGGCGATCCACTGCAGGTGTTTATGGCCTATTTTGCCAACCTGCAAAAAGACCCCAACGCGGAGCCGGAGCCGGAGGCCGTCGAAGCCCTCACCATTGAAGACAAGCTGAAGCAGTTGATTATTCGCGGAGAGCGCAGCGTCGGTGCGGGCGCGAGTAAGCAGTCGCTGGAGGACCTGCTGGAGACCGCGCTTGAGACCTACACGCCATTGCAACTCATCAATACGGTGTTGCTGGATGGGATGAAGACAGTTGGGGAACTGTTTGGCGCGCGCAAGATGCAGCTTCCGTCGGTGCTCGATTCGGCATCGGTGATGAAAGCTGCGGTCGCATACTTGGAACCGAAGATGGAGCGCGTCGAAGGCTCGCAGCGGGGGACCATTGTGCTGGCCACAGTGAAAGGGGATGTACACGACATCGGCAAAAATCTCGTGGACATCATCCTGTCGAACAATGGCTATAAAGTGGTAAATCTCGGTATTAAGCAGCCGTCGGACGCGATCATCAAGGCGGCGCACCAGCACAAGGCGGACGCAATCGGCTTGAGTGGACTGCTGGTAAAGAGCACGTTGGAGATGAAGTATGTGATCCAGGATTTACAACACCTGGAAAGCGACATCCCGGTTATTTGCGGCGGCGCCGCGTTGACGCGGAAATATGTCGAAGACGATCTGCGCAAGGAATACGCGGGCCCCGTGTACTACGCGGAGGATGCCTTCGCGGGGCTGCATGTCATTGGAGACCTGACAGCGGAAGATGCCGGCGTGCGCGCGGAGCGCATAGAAGACGGGCGAACGGTGCGGTTGTTCGAACGGAAAAATCTTTTGCCGGAGGAGCAGATCGGGCCGCAGCCGCCTGTATCGACCGAGCGGTCATCGGTGATTCAAGACGCGCCGGACATTCCGCTGCCGCCATTTTACGGAGTGCGCGTGAAGAATGATTTTTCTCTCGACACTGTGTTCGCATACATCAACGAGACGGCGTTGTTCAAGAATCAATGGCAACTGAAGACCGCTTCCGCAACGGACTATGTTCGCCTGGTCGATGAAAAGTATCGTCCGATTTTGCATGAGATGATTGCCGAGGCGAAGCAGACGGGATGGCTGGAGCCGAAGGTCGTCTACGGCTATTTCCCGTGCAACAGCGATGGCAATGACGTGGTCGTGTATGCGCCGGAAGCGGCGCCGCCAGGGAATACGAAACAGGAACTGTTACGTATTTCTTTTCCGCGACAGCGCGAGGGCCGCAAGCTTTCCATCGCCGACTTCTTTCTGCCGAAAACCTCGGATCGCCTCGATGTCATTGGGTTTTCCGTCGTCACGGTGGGGCAGCGCGCCAGCGATTTGACCAAGGAATTGTTCGATCGCGGAGATTTTACGAAGTATCTATACACGCATGGACTCAGTGTAGAAACTGCCGAAGCGCTGGCCGAGTACATGCACAAACTGATGCGCGAAGAGCTTGGTATTGACGGCGAAGATTCAAAAGAAGTGCGGGACCTGTTCCATCAAAAATATCGCGGCTCGCGATATTCGTTTGGCTATCCAGCGTGCCCGAATTTGGAAGACCAGGCCAAGATTTTTGCATTGCTGCATCCGGAGGAAAACATCGGGGTGCGGTTGACGGAGAGCTATCATCTGGAACCGGAGCAGAGCACGGATGCCATTATCGTGCATCATCCCCAGGCGAAATATTTCGTGATTTAGGCCGACCGCCGCGGCGCCTACGAGGGCCCCAAAGTGGCCGCGCGCGGGCCCAGGAAAAATTAGTTGCTAAGGCAACTAAAATGAGGGAAAACGATGCAATTGGTTGCCTTAGCAACCAATTTATTGCCGGCGGTTTCCGTTGCCGTAAAGTGGTCGTTGCAACGGACATTGGCGCATCGATCGATCGTTCCCATGGATACTGGAAGTAGAGTCCCTTCCCAGGAGCGTCCGTGTCCATTCAAACGATTTTTCTGTCTCGCGCCTATCGGGCCGCCCAAGCCGCGCATCACATTTTTCCCGCGTACGCCGCTTGCGAGGCCGCGTTGGAGTCGGGATGGGGCCGATCCCAACTCGCCGTGGAGGCGAACAACCTGTTCGGCCAAAAGCAGAGCCAGCCTCCGCTGGCTGCGACGGAGACCATTACCCTGCCGACGCGGGAATACCTGCACGATCACTGGATGACGGTCTCAGCCAACTGGGCGAAGTTTCCCGACTGGAACGAGTGTTTCAGGGCGCGCATGGCGCTACTGGAACGGCTGGCCCGCGCCTATCCGCATTATGGAGCGGCGCTGAAAGCGGCCACAGGCGAGCAATATGTGACTGCGGTGTCACTGAGCTGGTCGACCGATCCGGAGCGGGCGGGCAAGGTCCTCGCGGTCTATGACGCACATGCGGCCGCCTTTACGGATCCGCAGCGGGCAGCGTAGGTTACATATTCCTTGTTGTTGCTCCTGACCGCCGAACTCCCAGGTCTCAAGGTCGAGAACTGGGAGTTCGGCGGCACATGGGCAAGATGCATCCAACATTCGGTATTCTTGTTTCTAAGAAAGTAGAGAGGGAGAAGATGCCGACACAGATTCATTTTGGGACCTCGGGCTGGCGCGCTGTTGTTGCCGACCAGTTCACGCTGCCGAACATCCGGCGTGCAATTGTGGGAATTGCCGGGTACGTGGCGAAGCAGCCGGGAGAGCATCGCATCCTGGTGGGCCGCGATCCGCGATTCATGGGGGAGATGTTCGTCGAAGAAGCTGCGCGGCTGCTGGCGGAGCGAGGCGTCGTTCCTGAGGTGATTGCAAGTCCGGCGCCCACACCGGCGATTGCGTATGCGGTGCGGCAGCGCAAGACCAGCGGGGCGATCAACTTTACGGCGTCGCACAATCCGCCGGAATATAACGGGATCAAATTCTCCACGCCCGACGGCGCGCCGGCGTTGCCGGAGGTGACGAAGCAGATTGAGGCGGAAATCGCTGCGCTGGGAGACGCTGAGGTCCGTCCCGGCGCCGCCGCCGACAAGAAGTTCGAAACCGTCGACGTAAAGCCGGACTACCTGAAGCGGCTGGCGGAACTGATCGACATCCAGGCGATTGCGAAGGCGAAGCTGCGCATCGTGGTCGATCCATTCTGGGGAGCCGGGCGTGGGTATGCGCAGCAGCTCCTGACGGAGAACGGGGTTTCCGCGGTGAGCGTCCACGATTACCGCGACGTTCTGTTTGGCGGCCATGCGCCGGAGCCGGACGATCCCTTGCTGGGCGATTGCAAGGCCAAAATGCGCGAGACCGATGCGCACCTGGGGATTGCCACGGATGGCGATGCGGATCGTTTTGGGGTGGTCGATCGAGATGGCACGTTTATCCAGCCAAATTACATCATTGCGCTGCTGTTCGAGTATCTGGTGGAGACGCGCGGCTGGCGCAACGGGGTGGCGAAGAGCGTTGCCACGACCAACTGCGTAAATGCGCTGGCGGAGCACTACAAAATTCCGCTGTACGAAACGCCGGTTGGCTTCAAATACATTGGCGAGCTGATCGACCGGGACAAGATTGCCATCGGCGGGGAAGAGAGCGCCGGCCTGACGATTCGCGGGCATGTTCCGGAGAAAGACGGCATGCTGGCTGGATTGCTGGTGGCGGAGATGGTGGCCGTCCGCGGCAAGACGATCGGCGAGCAGTTGCAGGCCCTTTTTGGCAAAGTGGGTTCCTATTATCCGGTCCGAGAGAATTTCCACTTGACGCAACAGGCCAAAGACAACTTCACTAAGAAGTTGAAGACCGAGCCGCGCGAACTTGCCGGCCGCAAGGTTTCCGCCATAGTCCGAACGGATGGGCTGAAGCTGGTCTTCGACGACGGTTCGTGGGTCTGTTATCGTCTGTCTGGCACGGAACCCGTGGTGCGGGCCTATACAGAGGCCCGCTCCAAGGAAGATTCCGTGAAATTGACGGAAGCCGCGAAGCAGTGGGTGCTGGAGTAGGTTACGATGGCGGATGAGGCGTGGACCGTGAGAATGCGCAGATGAATCTTGGATCGCGGAACAAATTGCAACGGCAGTTGATCGCTCACGATGTTTCCGCGCCGGTGCCTGCATCCGTTCCGCAGGGAAGCCGAATTGCGCGGTTGTCGACGAGCGCGCTGGGGATGCGACGCAAGGCGGCCACTGTGTTGTTTGTGGCGCTGTCGGTGTTTCTAGGCTTCTACGCGATCTTTGGCCACGACGGCTTGGTTGCGTATCAGCAGAAGCAGCATCAGGCGCAAAGGCTCCAGCAGCAGATTCTCGACCTGCAAAAGCAGAACGACAGGTTGGCGCTGCACGACCAGCGCCTGAAGACCGACCGCGACACGATTGAGTATGAGGCGCGCGAGCAGATGCACTATACCCGTCCGGGCGAAGTGATTTACACGCTGCCAGAGGCGCCAGCGACGGCCCCCGCATCGAAAGCTAAGTAGTTGTTTAGCGAACGGACCGCTTCTGCCAGCACACTCTGGATTCTTCGCTACGCTCAGAATGACTCATCTCATTTTTGAGTACGGTATCTGTAAATCCGCTTTTAAAACTCGAGGTGGAGGCGGACGCTTTCGACGTTGACAGGGCCGCGGGCCTGGTTGTAGCCCGGATGCTCGATGAACTGGTTGTCCAAGGCGTAGTACACGCCGCGCCAGGCGTGGACGTTGTAATACGCCTCCAAAATATCTTCTCTCGCATAATTCAGGTTCCCATCCCCAAGTAAAAATCCCAGGCCGCCAAACCGCAGGTAATTCTGATGGTCTTTCTTGATGGCATTGGTGACAAAGGCGACGCCGACCTTATCCAATTTGCGATGCCAGCTTGAGCCTCCATAGTCCGCGCCGAGCAGAAATGTCTGATCGTCTTCCGTGTAAGCGAAGGATTCATGCTGGCCTTCGTTCCAGCCGAAGCGTCCACCGACGCGAAGGTCCCGTGTGATGTTTTGCTCCACGTTGACGCCGAAGCCATATTTCAGCGCGCCAAACTTTTCGACCGAAGTGATCTCCGGTTTGGGCGTCAGGCCTTCAAAATAATGAATGACAGCTTCGCGGTAGTCGCCCATGTGGGCGTTGTTGCCATAGGCGAGCAGACGGATGCGGCCTTCGCGACCGGGCAGGAATCCTTTGCGAATTTCCATCTCCATGTTTTGCCCATGGGCGCGCCGCAGGGCCCAGTCCAGCGTGATGCCGTTGGCGACGGTCGGCATCAGCCCCAGCACGTAGCGCAAGGCCCAGGCGCGGTCTTGATATTCGATGGCGGCGCCGTAGGTGTAGCCACGCGTGTCGGCGGCGTAATCCCACGCGCCGTTGTTGTCGACAGTCCAGTTCATGAACTGCTGGTGGCTGTCGCTCAAAATGGCGTTCACATCCAGCATGTCCGGCAGGGTGAATTTTCCGGCTCGCAGATCGAGCCGTCGTACCGGGACCTGGGTTGCCAAGGCTAGCGGGCCACGCTCCTGCGGCACGGTTTCATTCGTAAATCCGATGGTCTGATGGAACTGGACGCGCGCGGTGTAGGGGACGATGCTCAGATTGGGATTTCGCACCACATCCAGATTGGTGAAGCCTGCCAATCCAAGGGCCTGGCTGAGGCCGCGCCCGCCCGCATTCTCCTCGTCATAGATAAATTCCGTTTCATATCGTGGGGCCGGATTCAGTTGATACCCGAGATAGAGGGTGGCCAGTTCCGAGGCTTTGTATTCAAAGGGCGCGGTGAAGCTGTTGGGTCCTTGATAGGGGGAGTGAAAGTTTCCGTGCATCTGATAAATGCTGTTAGCCTGGCCGTTGATCCAATAGCGAGTGGCGTCGGGGTGGGGAAAAAAGGTGAGCTGGTCTTCACCGGGCGGCTCGATTTTCTCCGCCAGCGACTGAGGCGCAGGGGCACGTTGCGGCCCGGGATTTGGCGAAGAAAAATCCAAGGCAATATAGAAGATTGGGCGCGGGCCGCTGTTTCCTGCTCCAACGCAGGCAGCGGGGCAGGATTCGGCAGGTTGCGTTGTGGGCTGGGGGGCCTGGGGCAGGTCCTGGGCCAAGGCAGGCGATAGGCCCAGGGACACAGACAGCAGCATAAGCACAGCGAATTGGAGGCAGTATTTCAACGCAAAATATCCTGGAGCGCACGGGGTCGATTTTGATGGTTATTTGGCGGAACTAGACGCATGGATATGGAATGGCCACGCGCCTGGGGTAGTTTGGGTTGCAACAGGACTGGCCCAAGCATGGAAACCGATGGAAAAGCCAGCTCAAAAAGCGCCTCGATTAGTATATCCCCTTATGGTATGCGGCGCGTTGGCTGCAAGGAATATTTTGCCTGGGAAATGTGAATTCTTGAACAATTCGGCGCGGTCAAGCAGGATGCGATGGCGGCGGGGATGGCCAGCAACGCTCATTCCGTCTTCGATGTGGGATCCGGGCGCGGTTCCAGGTACCAGGGAATATTGGCGACCACGGTCTGTTGCGCTCCACGAAGATACAACATGGTTTTTAAGAGCGTCGCCCGCTGGTTATGCAGGACATAGAAATACCATCGGCTCTCAATCAGTTCCGGCAGCAGCACCAGCAATTGGCGGCCTGGGTTCTGTTGCTCCAGCTCGCCGATCTGGTCGAGGATGGGCGCTAGCACGCGCCGCGTGGGAGATTTCAACTGAATCAGATTCGGTTGGGGCAGGCCCGCCTGCTGCAGCGGACCGGTGACGTTCTTTTTCCATAGCGGGGCCAGGGGTTGCTCGCCTTCATCGTTTTTTACGTGGATGCAATAGACTTCCGTCGAGATGGACAGGGCGAAACGGAGTCCTTTGGCGGTGACGCGGTCCCATCCGGGAATGGGCAGGATGACGATGGGCTGGTCCAGTTTGCCGGTGTCGAGCGCTTCCTTGGCGGCAACCTGGCGGCCCACCCAGAGATAGTGATGGTGGATGGCCAGCATGAGGAGAATCATCGCCGGAATGACGAGGGCGGTGATCCATGCTCCCGAGGTGAATTTTGTGACCAGCACGACGCAGACGGTGATTCCAGTGGCGACGGCGCCGATTCCGTTGACGGCCATGCTGAGTTGCCAGCCCTGGCCGCGCTTGCGACGCCAGTGCTGGACCATCCCGGCCTGCGACAGAGTGAAGGCGAGGAAAGCGCCGATGGCGAAAAGCGGAATCAGGCGATCGGTAATGCCGCGAAAGAGGACCAGAAGAAAGGCCGCCGCCAGGGCCAGCACGTAGACGCCGCCGGAATAGACCAGACGCCGGCCGCGAAGAGTGAAGGCGAAGGGAAGATATCGGTCGCGGGCGACATTGTGGCAGAGGCGGGGAAAGTCCGCAAAGCCGGTGTTGGCGGACAGCGCCAGCACCAGCAGGATGGAGGCGATGGAGACGTAGTAGAAAATGCCGCGGCCGCTGACGGCGGCGATCAGTTGCGAGAGCACGCTTTGATAGCCGGGGGCAAATGGGTCGGTGGCGGCGATGCGATAGGCGGGCGCCAGGAAGGCGATTCCAAGCAGCAGCACGGCGAGCAGGGCGATGATGATGGTGAGAGTGAGTTGGGCGGATTTCTGGCGAGGCTCCTCAAATGCGCCTACGCCGTTGCTGACGGCCTCGACGCCGGTCATGGCCGTACAACCGCTGGAGAAGGCCTTCAAGAGCAGCCAGAGGCTGAGAACTGCTGTCGCGTGGCCCAACTGCGGCGGAGCGACGACGGGATGCGGATGGCCGCCGGAGAGGATGACCTTGGCCACTCCCCAGGCGATGACGGCAAGCAGGCAGACGATAAACAAATATGTGGGCGCCATGAAAATGACGCCGGAAGAACGCGCGCCGCGCAGGTTCAACACGGTGAGGATGGCCAGGATTGCGAGGCAGAGGGCGAGCGTGTGAGGTTGGAGTGTTGGCAGCGCCGAAACCAGCGCGCCAACACCGGCGGAGATGCCGACGGCAACTTCGAGAATGTAGTCCACCATGAGCGCCGAACCGGCGAGCAGGCCGACGACCGGGCCGAGATTTTCTCCGGCCACAGTGTAGGAACCGCCGCCGTTTGGATAGGCAGCGATGGTCTGACGATAGGAAAAATACAGAATCGCGAGCAGCGCCAGAATGGCGGCCGTAATCGGCAGGACGAAATGGACGCCAGCCATCCCCAGGGGAATCAGCAGGGTCATGGCGGCTTCCGGGCCGTAGGCAGCGGAGCTGAGGGCGTCGAGGCCGAAGATGGGAATGCCTTGCGGCGCGCCGATTTTTTCCGCGCGATCTTCCCAGGAGGCAAGCGGGCGGCCGAGTAAAGCATCGAGGAATTTCATCGCGGTCGTTTCATCGTACCTGGGGAGCTATGAAATGGTACATAGGTCTGGACTGAGGCGGCCAATGAATTTCCTTCGGTCAAAAGTGCCGGACGACTTCTTCTTCCGGCGGCATTTTGTGACGGTCCCGTTCGAGCGATCGGCTGACAAGGTCACGAGATCCGAGGCCGACAGCCAGCGCCAACGCCAGCACGATGCCGCCGAAAAGAATGCCAAAGCCAAGATCGACGATGCCGCGGGCGATGCCGAGATGATCGAGCACCATGGCGGCGGTGAAGACCAGCACCAGCCATTTTGCGCCGAGACTTAACAGGCGGGCATGCTCCAAGTTCATATTGACGCCGTTGATGAGGACGCTACGGGAAAGGAAGCGGGCGACAACGATGCCGATGACGACCACAACCACGGCGGCGACGATCCTGGAAATATATGCGACGACGTAGGCGGACAGGCCGGAGGACAAGGAGGCGTCGAAGGCGGCGATGCCGACAAAGAGGCCTGCGATGACGGTCATCCAGAAGAGGATGCGGGTTGCCAGGAAGGTTGGCGTCTTGGCGGAAGACCAATCGGAAATATTGACGAGGCCGGACTTCTCCACGCGAGCATCGAAGCGCAGCGCGTGGAGGATGCTCCGGAGAAGGGCGGCGAGAAGCCATCCTATAAAGATGGAAACCAGCAGCGCGACGATGAGCGCGAGGACCCCGGGTAGCAGCGTGGCGACTTTGAAAACGGCGCGGTGAAGCGATTCCAGCAGCGCCTGATGTACTTGTTCCCACATGACGGACTCCTGTTCTACTGCGGGCGATTACGGATGGAAGCGATCTGGCCAGCGCCAACGGGAGAGGAGATAGGGCTTCTCCGACTCGTAGGCGCGTGCCAGTTGTTCGATTCGTTGTTGCGCGGCGGCGATGCCGCTCCGGTTGATCTCAACCGCGTACGACGCGACCCATCCGAGATAGAGAGGCGTGAGCGCGCCAAAAAGATGAGTGCGATTGATATTGCGAAGCCGGTGGGCCAGCGCAAAATCGTACACAATGCGGGCCCACAGAGTATCCGGCATTTGGAATTCATCGGGCGAAAGCCGGGAAAGTTTTTTCAGTTCCAGCAAGGTCACGGGAGGCAAAATCAGCGACCATATCTCCCGCAGATTGCGTTCGCCGAGATGGAATGCCTCGACCATGGGGCGGACATCGACCGTGTCGGTTGTTTCGGCGGAGGCGGAGGCGGCGCCGAAAATGGGGGCGTCGTGGGAGCCGCGAATGCGCTGCCAGAAAGCGGCATTGTCTTCCATGTCGAGGAACAAAGGCCCCGTCAACTGGGCCAGAGCGTCGCTCAACTCGATGCCGTCGGAGCTGGAAGGACGACGCGCTCCGAGCTGGACCTGACAGATTTTCAGATTTCGATTCGCGGCGATGGTCGCCAGCCAAGGCAGCCGTCCTTGTTGCTGGCTTGAATCTCTCAGCGCGTATGCGGAGAGGACCGGGAACAGTTTCGACGACATCTGAAATTCGGTCCCGAGAGGATTTTGCACGCGGTGGCCGTAGAGAGTACGGGTCAGGGGATAGAGAATACTTTTGTTCACCAGGTCGTCGAATGCCTGGGTGGTGTAGAGAGGCAGCACCAGGTCGAAGCTCCCTTCGATTCCGGGATCGACGAGGAGCGTGAGTTTGTCTGGGGTGAGCGAGTCGCGGGTAAATCCGGAATCTGTACCGAGGACGGTGCAGGCGCGCGCGTCCAGCTTGGTCGCCAGCCGGGCAATTTCTCGATAGGTGGCTGCGTTGGGAAGCCAGGGAATGGTTCCTGGGAGGGCCGCCGGCAGGGGATAGTTGACATAACGCAAGGGCCGCTCCGAGGCAGGTTCAGGGCTGGCCTGAGGAAGCTCCGCGGGCGTGGCCTGGGAATTTTCTCCGGGCAATGCAAGTACGATCCGGCAGGGTGTTGAGAGCAACTTGCAGGCGCGCAGCAGCTTCGCAATCGTGGGCGCGAGGGCCTCGCTTCCCAGGGGAACGGGAATGGCCATCAGCAGATCGGCGTGGCCGATCTCGGTGCTTTCCGCTTTCGATTCCTGCAGCGCTTCCAGTCCAGCCATGGTTTCGATTTACTCCGCCGCGAGGGAACAAGGTGTTTCAATCCTGAATTCCGGCGTCTTTGGAGATTGCCTCAGGGGTCAAGGCCCGCGATTTTTCCGTTCCGTAACGGCACGACTGAAGTCGTGCCCCGATACAAGCCACTGCGAGCTACGTTGCGAAATGGCCTCCAAGTCTTTGACTGCCTGATTTCCTCTAGGGGAGCTAGAGAATCCCAGGTCTCAAAGTCGAGACCTGGGGCACCCAGATTCTCTTTGACCGTGGAAACCGCAGGTCCCTCCGCTCCGGTCGGGAAGACAATATCTTCAACCCCACTCAAGCCTACAGATGGCTTGAATGGCCACCCGCCCGCCATTCTTCCAACCAGTCCTATTCAAATTCCTGCTGCAGCAGAGCCGCAACGCCCATCAACGGTATCTTCACCCAATCGGGACGACTATTCAACTCATAGACAAGTTCATAAAATGCTTTTTCCAGCAGATAGAGATCGAGCAAACTCCACTGCGCGGAAGGCGCGGCGGGAACCAGGCGACTGCCCGCCATGGTTTGCATGTAAGCATGCAGAAATTCCGCTGAGGCGGACGCTTCCCACAACGTGGCCCATGGTTCCAGCTTCGATTGATCTTTTGGACGGCGGGAGGAGTAGCGCATGAGCGCAGTCCAGGCCGCGTAGTTGAAAGAGCGCAACATTCCGGCAACATCTTTCAACGGGGAATGCTTGGCCCTGCGGACATCGAGAGAACGCGCCGGCTCGCCTTCGAAGTCGAGAATGACGAAATCGGATTTGACGCGCAGCACCTGGCCGAGATGATAGTCGCCGTGGATGCGGGTGCGGCGACCGTCCATGGCGCCCATGTTGGAAACGCCCAACCCGTCGAGGATGCGGGTGCGATGGCTGAGAAGCAGCGCGGCGATCTCCACCGTGTCGTCTGCCAGGCCCGACATGGTCCTGCGCAGCAGATCGTAGGCATGGGCCGCCTGGGCGTTGATGGACGCCTGCAAATCGTCAAAATACTCTTTGGTCAATAGCTCGGGAGAGAAGGCGATATTGGCGGTAGACGAAGCCAGGGCCAAATGCATTTCCGCGGTGCGGCGGCCGAGTACGGCCACGGCATCGAGCGCGACACCGGCATGTTCCCGCGTAAACTCCGACGCACGCGCCACGCCCAGGCGTGCCGATGTGGAAACCGCAGGCAGGCCCAGTTCCCCCGCCGGGACCGTCTTCTGGACACAGTTTTCGTAATAGCGCTCCAGCTCCTCCGACATCCATTGCCAGCCGTCGCCCTGGTTTGCGACCAGGCCCTGGAGCATGCAGAGCGTGGTGGGAGGGTCGCTCTGGTTGACGTACTCGATGGATCCGCCGAAAGGCGGGATGTTCGAAAAGCGCGTCTGCTCGGTGAGGAACCCGCCGATTTCGCAATCGGGGTTCAGGCCCGCCTCCGGATGGCGAAAGAGTTTCATGATGAGGCGATCGCCGAAGAGGACAGAAGTGTTGCTTTGCTCGGCGGTGCTACGCCGAGGAGACAACTGCTTTTCCTGCGGGTCCCGAGTCATCAAGCCATGCAATGCGCTGCTGGGCGCGCCCTGGATGGACCCCTGTTGCAGCTCAACCGTGGTTGAGTTGGCGATGATATTCAACCATGTCTCGCAGGAATGCGGATCGTAGGTCGCGTCATACAAAATGCCTTCGCCGGCGGGAGACAGCACGGCGGAAAGGATGGAGGCCGGGAAAGTGTCGTGGAGGGCGCGCGCCGACTCACCGAAGGCCATGGCAACCGGAAGAAAATAGCGGTCTGCCTTTCCCGCTTCATACTCCACGTGGACAAGCAAGAAGATGGCGCCGCAGTGGTCGATCCTGCCCCAATCTGAAATGGATGCGCGGCGGACCGCATCGGACTTGTTGCCGAACCAGCGCTGCAAGGGAAGATAGGCGGGCAGAATGGATTCCTGAAGCTTGCGCAGGTTGCCATCCAGCAGCAGGCTGCGCCAATCGGCGGTATCGGCCAGCAGCAGGGCGGAATCCTCCGGCTGCACGGCGGCGGTGTCGGGCGAGGGATGCAGTTCCAGCCAGAGAAATCCATAGGGCGCAAGGGTGACCGCATAGGGCTGACGGCTGATGGAAGGGAATTCGACGTAGCCGAGCATCTCGACGGGGACCATGCCGTCGTACTCGCTGAGGTCGAGCTGCGCGGGCTGGGCGAAGCGGGAAAGGTTGGCGACACACAAGACGATTTCGTCGTCGGCTTCGCGGATGTAGGCAAGGACTTTGCGATTGGAGGGATCGAGAAATTTGAGCGCGCCGCGTCCGAAGACGCGAAACAGTTTGCGCAGGGCGATGAGGTTGCGCATCCAGTTCAGCAGGGAAGAGGAATCGCCCTGCTGGGCCTCGACATTGATCGCCTGATAGCCCCAGATGGGGTCCATGACGACGGGACTGTACAGCTTGGCGGGAACGGCGCGGGAGAAACCGGCATTGCGGTCGGCGGTCCATTGCATGGGGGTGCGAACGCCGTTGCGGTCGCCGAGATAAATGTTGTCGCCCATGCCGATTTCATCGCCGTAGTAAAGAATCGGAGTGCCGGGGAAAGAAAACAGAAGACTGTTGAGCAGCTCAATGCGGCGGCGGTTGTTATCGAGCAAGGGGGCCAGACGACGGCGAATGCCGATGTTGATGCGCATGCGCGGGTCGGCGCTGTAGGCGAGGTACATATAGTCGCGCTCATCGTCGCTGACCATTTCCAGGGTGAGCTCATCGTGATTGCGAAGGAACAGGCCCCACTGGCAGTTGTCGGGAATGGGCGGCGTCTGGCCCATGATTTCCGTGATGGGAAGACGGTCTTCCTGGCGGAGGGCCATGTATATGCGCGGCATCAGCGGGAAGTGAAAGGCCATGTGACACTCGTCGCCGTCGGCAAAGTATGGGCGAACGTCAGCCGGCCACTGATTGGCTTCGGCAAGGATGATGCGATTTTCATAGCGCGCGTCGATCTCGGCGCGAATCTTCTTCATCACGACATGGGTTTCAGGAAGGTTTTCGCAGTTGGTGCCGTCGCGTTCGACCAGGTAGGGAATGGCGTCGATGCGGAGGGCGTCCACCCCCATGTCGAGCCAGAATCGCATCACTCGCAGCACTTCATCCAGCACCAGAGGATTGTCGTAATTCAGGTCCGGCTGATGGGAGAAAAAGCGATGCCAGTAATATGCCTTGGCGATGGGGTCCCAGGTCCAGTTGGATTTTTCTGTGTCGGTGAAGATGATGCGCGCGTCTTTGTACTTTTCGTCGGTGTCGCTCCACACGTAATAGTCGCGCTCCGGCGACCCCGGAGGCGCGAGGCGAGCGCGCTGGAACCAGGCGTGCTGATCGGAAGTGTGGTTGACGACCAGCTCAATCATGACCTGCAGGCCGCGGTCGTGGGCGGCGTGGAGGAAGCTCTGAAAATCCTCCAGCGTGCCGTAGCTGGGATGCACGGTCATGTAGTCGGCGATGTCGTAGCCGTCGTCGCGCAGCGGAGACGCAAAAAACGGCAGCAGCCAGATGCAGGTGATGCCGAGCTCCTGCAGGTAATCCAGCTTGCTCAAAAGCCCCTGGAAATCGCCGATGCCGTCGTTGTTGGCATCCGCGAACGCCTTGACGTGCAGCTCATAAATGATGGCGTCTTTGTACCAGAGGGGGTCGGAGGCGCTGCCTGGCTGCTTCAACGTGTTATTCCTCGGGGTATCGTGCATAGTTTGCAGGGGCCGAAGCCCGTCCTGATTTTTCAATACTTACGGCCGGACTGAAGTCTGGCCCCGATACGAAGCGCGGCGATCCAGGGAGCCTTGTAGCTTACGCCGGAGCGGGCGCTTCCGTTCCAATGTGAAAGATGTGGGAGCGCCCCGGCTCCAACTGAATATAGTTTCGCGCGCCGGTCCACTGATAATGCCGGTCGGCGAGCAGATCGTGAACGTTAAAAGTTTGAGCCGGTTGGACGCCCAGTTCGATGAGAGCCAGATCGACCCATCCAGCCTGCGTATTTCGATGGTCAAGGTTGACGACGACGAGAACCACGTCATGTTTCTCTGCATCCGTCTTGCTGTAACAGATGAGAAACGGCTGGTCAGTCGGATGAAAGCGCAGGGTGCGATTGCCGTGCAGCGCTGGATGGTTGCGGCGAATTGCGTTGACGCGCGCGATGAGCGGCTGTAGATTTTGCGGCCCCTCGATGTTCCAATGACGGAGCTGATATTTCTCTGAGTTGAAATATTCCTCGCTGCCTGGCTTGACTGGCGTGTTCTCGCATAATTCATACGCGGGGCCGTAGATGCCGTAGTTGGCTGACAGCGTTGCGGCCAGCACAAAGCGGCTGAGGAAGGCGGGGCGGCCGCCGGTCTGCAACTCCTCATGCAGAATGTCGGGCGTGTTCGGCCAGAAATTTGGGCGGAAGAATTCCGCGACTTCGGTTTGCGTCAACTCTTGCAGATACTCGGTGAGGTCTTCCTTGGTATTGCGCCAGGTGAAATAGGTGTAGGACTGGGTGAAGCCAAGCTTGGCGAGGCGGTACATGACTTTGGGTCGCGTGAAAGCTTCGGCGAGGAAGATGACCTCGGGATGCGCGGCCTTCAGCTCGGCGATGACCCACGTCCAGAAGGGAAACGACTTGGTGTGGGGATTGTCGACGCGGAAGATGAGGACGCCTTCGTCGATCCAATACTCGATGACGCTTTTCAATTCCGTCCACAGCGCGCGCCAGTCTTCGGTCTCAAAGTCCAGCGGGTAAATGTCCTGATATTTTTTGGGAGGATTCTCGGCGTACTGGATGGTCCCATCGGCGCGCTTGCGGAAGAAGCTGGGGTGCTGCTGCACGTAGGGATGGTCCGGCGAGCATTGGTACGCAAGGTCTAGCGCGATTTCCAGTCCATGCTGTTTGGCTGCGGCCAGCAGCGAGTGAAAATCTTCGAGCGTGCCCAGTTGAGGATGAATTGCCTTGTGGCCGCCCTCTTCCGAACCGATGGCCCAGGTGCTGCCAACGTCGTCCGGCGCGGCCTTTTCCGCGTTATTTTTGCCTTTGCGAAAGGCGTGGCCGATGGGATGAATGGGCGGCAGATAGAGGACGTCGAAGTTCATGGAGGCGATGTAGGGCAGCCAGGATTCGCAATCTTTGAATGTGCCATGATGGCCGGGCGTGGGCGCGCAGGAGCGTGGGAAGATTTCATACCAGGCGGAGAATCCGGCGCGCTCGCGGCCGACGCTGACGCTGAGTTCCTTGGCATAGCGAGTGGCGTGCGCGTGCTCGGCATAGGTCTGCATCAGGGATTCAAGCGCTGGATCGAGAGACGCGACCGAGGCGGCGGACTGATCGGTGTCGTTGATTTTTGCGGCGAAGTCTTTCAGGGATTTTGCGGCATCTTTTTTTGCGCGTTTGGCGGCTGCGGCGACCAGCGTAGAACCGGCCATGCGTTCGACGTGGGTTTCCTGGCCGGCCTCGATGCGTTTCTTCATGGCGTTGCGCCAGGTGGTGAAGGCGTCGATCCAACCTTCGACGGTATAGCAATATTCGCCCAGCTCTGCCACCGTGAATTGCGCTTGCCAGCGATCGTTGCCGAGAGGCTGCATGGGCACGGCGCGCCAACTGCGCTCGCTGCTTCTGCGATAGAGAAGCTGTGCCGAGACGGAGTCGTGGCCGTCGGCAAAAATGTCGGCCTCCACCGTCACTGTTTCTCCAACGACGCGCTGGGTGGAAAATTCACCGCCATCGATCTCCGGCTGCACGCCCTCAATGACGACTCTGCTTCGACCCTCCAACTTCGCTGCAATTGTATCCTTCCGCTGCTGCCTGCTGTCCGTTGCCATCAAAAAATATCACCCTCGGGGAAAAAGTTGTCCTACTAAATAGAGATGCAGAATTCGCGGAAATCGTTCTGGTGTCTACTATATTGATTGCCGGCGAAAGTCTGCCGTTTTTTGGCGGGCGCTTGTGTTCCGTGTCCGTCGGCGAGTCGGAAAGCGTTGCGCGCTGATAGACTGATAGGGGTCTACCGAACGAAGTAAATCGATTGCGAAGGGTGGTTCGACGAAGCATGGCAACCAACGAAGCCAGCGACAAGAACAGCGCTGGGGCAACAAAGATTGAGCCCGCGAAGGGCAAATTAGGCGTCATGGTGGTCGGCATGGGGGCGGTTGCAACCACCCTGGTGGCCGGCGTAGAGGCAGTTCGCAAGGGATTGGCAAAACCGATCGGCTCCATCACGCAGATGGGGACGGTCCGGCTGGGAAAACGCACCGATGGCCGCACGCCATTGCTGAAGGACTTTGTTTCGCTGGCGGACTTGAACGATGTGGTGTTCACCGGCTGGGACATTTTTCCCGGCAACATGTATGAAGCCGCCAGCACGGCGAAGGTGCTGGACAAGGACCTATTGCAGTCGATTCGGCCGTACCTGGAATCGATCCAGCCGATGCCGGCCGTCTTCGATCAGTACTACGTGAAGCGGCTGCACGGGACCAACGTGAAGCAGGGGAAGAACAAGCGCGACCTGGCGGAACAACTGCGCGCCGACATTCGCGAGTTCCGCAAAAAAACCGATCGCCAGGTGATGATCTGGTGCGGCTCGACGGAGATTTTTCTGCATCCGTCGGCGGTACACGACTCCGTGGCCGCGTTTGAAAAGGGGCTGGAAGCGAACGACGTGAACATTGCGCCGTCGCAGATTTATGCGTATGCGGCGTTGTCGGAAGGCATTCCGTTTGTGAATGGCGCGCCGAACCTGACGGTGGATTTGCCGGTGATGCTGGAGCTATCGAAGAAGAACAATGCTCCCGTCTGCGGCAAGGACTTCAAGACCGGCCAGACGATGATGAAGACAGTGCTGGCGCCGGCCTTCAAGGCGCGGATGCTGGGCGTTGCAGGGTGGTACTCGACCAATATCCTGGGCAACCGGGACGGGGAAGTGCTGGACGATCCGGAGTCGTTCAAGACCAAGGAAGAGTCGAAGCTGGGGGTGCTGGATTACATCTTGCAGCCGGATTTGTACCCCGATTTGTACGCCAACATTTTCCATAAGGTCCGCATTAACTATTATCCGCCACGCGGTGACAATAAAGAAGGTTGGGACAACATCGACATCTTCGGTTGGCTGGGTTATCCGATGCAGATCAAGGTGGATTTCCTGTGTCGCGATTCGATCCTGGCGGCGCCGATTGCGCTGGACCTGGTGCTGCTGATGGATCTGGCCAAGCGGAGCGAGGAGCTGCGCGGCATTGGGATTCAGGAGTGGCTGAGCTTCTTCTTCAAGTCGCCGATGACGCCGGAGGGTCTGTATCCGGAGCATGATTTATTTATTCAGTCGATGAAGCTGAAGAACACGTTGCGGCACATTCAGGGCGAGGAATTGATTACGCACCTGGGGCTGGAATACTACGACTAGCCTGCACGCATCTCTTATCGGAAAGGGCCGCCGGACCATTCCAGCGGCCTTTTTCATTTGGGGTAGGTGAAGGCGACTGACGGTCTAACGCCCTATCGCAGTTTCTGCGATGCGAGGCTTGCGCTCTCCCACCCTAGCTGCGCTAGGATGGGGCACCCCATGACATTACACCAGTCGGAAGCACTTTAGGTTGCACGCGGAGCGAGGCATCGAAACGCGGGCGGCAGCGGGCGCATACTATTTGTAGGGCAGCGGGCAAAACACGTCATATTTGTGTTTCGCTGTGGGAGCTTTTCACGTGCCTTTTGGAACTCGACAATTCCGGCGCTGGAACCTGAAGGTCGCGGGATTGGTATTTACTTTCGTGGGCGCGGCGGCGTGTTTCGCCGCGACGACGGAGCAGAAAGAACCTCCATGTCCGACGACGACAGCAGGCAAACCGACGACGGCGAATACCGCGAGCGCGACGACGGCGGACACTTCTGACTGCTTGATGCCGGGGGTGAAGCAGGGCAGCCTTAACGACGTGAACGCGGTGGGGCATCGGAAGATCGGCGGACGCGGAGTCGGCAACTGGTATTCCGAGAAGAGCGAAATGGCCTGGGGAGCGCAGATTGCGCAGCAGGTGATGAAGTCGTCGAAAATCGTGCGCGATCCGGTGGTGGAGGAATACGTAAACCGGATCGGCCAGAACATCGTGAAAAATTCCGACGCCAAAGTTCCGTTCACCATCAAAGTGATCGATTCGGACGAAGTGAATGCGTTCGCGCTGCCGGGGGGATATTTTTTTGTAAACAGCGGCCTGATTTTGGCGGCGGACAATGAGGCGGAGCTCGCCGGGGTGATGGCGCATGAGATTGGGCACGTGGCGGCGCACCACCAGGCGCGCGAGATGACGCGCATGCATTATGCCGACCTAGGGACGGTGCCGCTGGTGATGATGACCGGCTATAGCACGCTGGGCTATGGACTGTATGAGGCGTCGGCGTTTGCGGTGCCGCTGACGTTTCTACAGTTTCAGCGGGACTTCGAAGAGCAGGCGGACTGGCTGGGCGTGGAGTACATGTACGACGCGGGCTACGATCCGCAGCAGTTGATTGCGTTCTTCGAGAAGATTGAAGAGTTGCAGAAGACCAAGCCGGGGTTGATCTCGAAGACGTTCGCCACGCATCCGCAGACGCCGGCGCGGGTGGAGCGGACGCAGCACGAAATCGCGAAAATTCTGCCGCCGCGGCCGGAATACGTGGTCGATACTTCGGAGTTTCACGCGGTGCAGGAGCGGCTGCGACGGCTGGAAAATCGGCGACCGGTGAAACCGGGCGCGGGCAAGAACGCGCCGACGTTGCGGCGGGTGGCGGCGGGCCAGGGCGAAGGTGTTCCGTCGTCCTCCGATGACGAGCGGCCGACGCTGCATGAAGGGCCGAGTCAGTAGGGTTTTGCTGTTTTGCGAGTTCGCGCGGGAGACGCGGTTGCAGCGGGACGGCGCGGACGCTGTTGGACGGAGATTGAGCGAATGACGAGGCGGTGCTTGCCCTGGGGATCAAAGGGAACTTTGGCGCGGGCGGTGGCGGCCCGCATCAGCGCGACGACGGCGGGATCGTCGAGCGTATCCGGTGAGGTGAGGCGAATGTGGGCGACCTGTTTGCCGCTGCCTTGCAGAATCTTTTTCGGATCGGGCAGGCCTTTGGCTTGCAGGAAGAACAAACTGACCCACTTCGGATAAAGGACGATGGAGAAAATGACTTCAGACGGCCGCTCGGTCGGACTGAAGCCAATGCCGAGCGCGTTGTAATTGTCGTAGACCAGCTCCAGCGCCGTGGGATAGCGGGCCCGCATCTTCTTTAGAATTGCCTGGGCACGCGAGGCAATCTCCGGCGAGTATTTGGCGAGGAAAGATCGAAGCTGCGCGGTTGCGCTAGCGGTTGTCGCCATAGGAATTTTCCAGAGCCTAAAGCATTTTCACTATTACTGTAATGCGGGCTCCGTTCTATCCCACCCTAGCTTCGCTAGGATGGGGCACCCATGACATACACTATCCGTGAAAAGGCTCTACGCGAATTTGCGGACAATGGCGAGCACGCGGCCTTGAATGGCGACCTGGGCGGCGGGAACGTAAATCGGTTCCATTTCGGAGTTCGCCGGTTGCAGTCGGACCGTGTCGCCCTCCAGATAATAGTGCTTCAGCGTGGTCTCGCTGCCGTCGACCAAGGCTACGACAATTTCTCCCTGGCGCGCGGTCTGGGTTTTTTCCACCAGCACATAATCGCCGTTCATAATATGGTCGTCGCGCATGGACTCGCCGCTGACTTCAAGCGCGAAGACGGCCTTGTTGTCGATAATATCGTTCAGCGAAAGGCTGTCGCGATACTCCATCGCCTCCAACGGGCGACCGGCGGCGATGCGGCCCATCAAGGGAATGTCCTGCATGGTGGCGGGCTTGCGCTCCGGCGTCAGATCGATGGATCGGCTGCGATTGTGGGCGCGGTTGAGGAGACCTTTTCGTTCCAGATTGGAGATATGTTTGTGGACGGTGGCGAGGGAGCTTAGATCGAGCCCGGAGGCAATCTCTTCAAAGGAGGGAGAGTAGCCGCAGCGCTCGACGAAATTCCGAATGAAATCGAGGACCTCTTTTTGACGCTTGGTGATTGCCATGGTGCCTGCAGTCTAGCGAATGAAAGGCGAAATTACAAGAAGAGTTTTTGGAGATTTTGTTCGAGTGGCGCCAGGTAGTACACGGTGGTCGGAGCATTCGGTGGATGGGGCAGGGACAGGAAAGCTCCGCGCTGGTGCTGACCTGGGGCGGGCTGCATGGCGGATTGTTGCTGGCGCTGCCGTTGGCGGATGGCCGTAGCTGGATTCTTGCGACGACGTACATTGTGGTGGTGTTTTCTATGGTGCTGCAGGGCGGCTCGCTGGGACTGTTTCTGCGCAGGTTCAAACCCACCGAAACTCGTCAGCCGCCGAAGAACCGCAAGAAATGTGAGGGTGTCTCGGTTTCCGACTGGCCGACTACCATCCCGAATCCTGGGTTTAATAATTGATCTTCGCCCAGACGGAACGTTTGTAGGAGAAGCTGCCTTAGAACGTGAGACGATTCAGTTCTCTGACGCCAGTATGCAAAGAGTCGATGCAGTGGTTTGGCAGTTCGGCTTCCTGCCGTGTCCATTGAAATAGCGTTGCCGCCGCTGTAGGAATCAGCTCATTCCAGTCGTTTCTCGTATTTCTGTAATCGGTTTCCTCGTCCACTGTCTGCTTAGTTAGACAAAGAATCCATGTCTCGATATTACGCTTTGGAACCACCCGCGCAATTTTCTCATGCTCGATATCGACGGGTAGTTTTTCAGCATCCTTCAAAGCTTGATCGAGTTGCTTCCATCTATCTTGGACCGAATGAGCGTCTGCGTCGATTACCACGATCAGCGCAGTTTTGGCTTTGCGTTGGCGTAGGCGGTATGCGCTTACTTCCTTGTCAAACCTGTTCCGCACCCAACTTTCAGCGCTCCCCCTGCCTGGGGGCGGAAGCTCAATCCTTATCTCATGGCCCAAGCCGTGCTTCTTGAGATATCTGTAGATGAGCATTTTGTGATGGTCATCTTCCAAAAGCACGATGACCTGCGATGGCTTACTCATCCTCCCATCCCCGCGCGATCAATTCAGAGGGCTGTAGATTTCCACCAGGATCAGGCTTGAATTTCTCCGTCCGGACGTGGCCATTGTTCTCGCGGAAAAAGCGCAATCCATGTCTTATGGCCCATTGATTCAGAATTTCCGGGTGATGGGAGATAAGGATAAGTTGTCCATGGTGATCTTCGACCGCTTCCTCCGCCGCTAGGAGCCATGGCTGTATTTCACGCAAGGAGATGAAGTTATCCGGTTCATCGATAAATATTGTATGCCCCTTGGCTATCAGAAAATGAAGGACCATGTATAAGGCCAGTAGGCACCGCTGACCATCGGAAAGTTCAGACAGTGAATAATTCGCTCGTTTCTTTGTCGAGGTCATAAAATCAGCGCGAAGCTTCCTCACGCCATCCTCTTCGGACGAAAACCGCAGAGTCTGAAATCCATCGAGCGCAGCCTTCGTAGACTCCAAGAATTTCAGATTTTCATCGGGATAAGCTCCCAATAAATGGCGGTACCAACCAGCGATGTTCTCGAGTTCATAGTCGGGCTGGTCTTCTTCGCTATCGGCACTCTCATTCATCGCGTTGTGATATTCGTCGATCCGGAAGCAATGGACAGATTTCATCCATTCAACAAAATTGCGGACGTGTGAGTTGCTTAACTGCGATAGGTGCAAGGCAGACCTGACCGTTTCCAGTGGTACGGCCGTTGCTTGGTCGCTGCCGTTCGAGAAAAAGCGAATTTCTCCCTTGGCCAGCTCAAATACGGTTGCTCCAGAGACTTTCAGGCTTTCTAGATGTACCGACGGTTGTCTTGTCTCAGGCTCAAATCGGACCTCAACCCGGTATTCGTATTTCCTACGATCCAAAAGGGCCTCGATTTCCACGATCTGAAGAGGCTTGTCCTGCCAACGGGTGCGAGTTGACTGCGTAAAGGGATTCTCATCGCCCTCTATAAACCGTTTAAGATAGCGAATCGCGTCGAGCAACGACGACTTGCCGCTGCCATTGGATCCAAGCAGCAGTTGCTTTCGCTCCGGTCTGTACTCGAAGTTGACGAAGCTGCGGAAATTATCGATGTATATCCGAGTCAGCATGGCTACATACTATATGGGCAACATTCGAAACGGTGAGCATTCTTGGATAGCCATCCCGGGTGGGGAGATGTGGGAATCCGCGCAGAGCGCGAACCCTCGCTAATTTCCTAACACGGCGCGGTAGCGGACCTGGTTTTTCTTTAGCCTCGCGACGGCGTCGTTCACTTTGGCCATGGGGAAGGCTTCGGTGATGGCTTTCACTCCATGGCGCGCGGCGACGGTCAGCATCTCCTGCAACATGCTGGGGCTGCCGCTGGGGCTGCCAGCAATGCTGCGCTGTCCGGCGATCAGCGGAAATGCTTGCACGGAAATGGGGCTGGGAGGCACGCCGACAACGGCCAAAATTCCTCGCGGACGCAATGCGGCGACCAGAGTGTTCCAGTCGGGGTCTTGATTGATGGTCGATAAAATCAAATCGAACGAGCCGGCGAGTTTCTTCATGGCTTCATTGTCGCGGGAATTGACGAAATGATGCGCGCCCATCGACTTGGCTTCCGCTTCCTTATTCGGCGAGGTGGAGATGGCCGTGACCTCCGCGCCGAAGACGCGGGCAAATTGCAGGGCGAGGTGGCCGAGTCCGCCAATGCCGACGACAGCGACGCGCGAGCCGGGAAAAACGCCGGCGGCGCGAATCGGGTTGTAGACGGTGATGCCGCCGCACATCATGGGCGCGGTCGATTCGCTTTCCAGCGCTTGCGGCACGGGAATGGCGAAGCGGGCATTCACACGGGTGCGCTCCGCAAATCCGCCATGGCGATGGACGCAGGTGGCAACGCTTTTCGCGCACAGATTTTCATCGCCGCGCAGGCACCACTCGCAGGTGCCGCAGGAGTCCGCCTGCCAGCCGACGGCGACGCGCTGGCCCAGGCTGCGGTCCTTGACCTGGCTACCCATGGCGGCGATCGTGCCGACAATTTCATGCCCTGGAATGAAGGGATACTGCGTCAGTCCCCAATCGTTGTCGATCAGGTGCAGGTCGCTGTGGCAGATGCCGCAATGCGTGATGGCGATCTCGACATCATTGGGCTTCAGATCTTGAACGTCGTACTTGAAAGGCAGCAGTTCCGCGCCCGCGGCGTGGGTGGCGTAGCCATGGATCGTACTCATCGGAGCGATTTCTCTACTTTCCGGGGATGGTTTTGAAGCAAAACAGGGCCCCTCAATAAAGTACATCACGACCAACTGCCGCAGGTTAAGGTTGCACGTCCAGCGTAACGACCTGGGAGCCCGTCACGGCCATGTCCAGGCGTTGGGAGCCAAGCGCGATGGCGGTTTCGCCGTCGATGGAGAAGCTGCCATCGTTTTCCAGCGGCTGCAAAATGTTGGCCATGGTCAGCGGAACGGCCGGCAGATCGTGGCCCTGCACCATGGCTTGCGGCACCGGCGCCAGCAGGGTTGCGTACAGCAGATTGTTTGGATGCAGTTGGTTGAGCCGGGAGATGGTCTCGCCCAATCCTAGCGGCGGCGCGGTAGGGTTGGGAACCAGGTGGAGGGTATGGTCGAGCGTAGTGCCGTCGCTGATGAGCAAGCGAACTGGACCGGGCGGCAGGGTGGCCGGCAAGGCCACCGTCCAACGAAGGATTCGCTGCGGCCCGCGATAGGGATGGAGGGTTGCTTCCACGGTGACGCGATCGCCCGCATGGACCCGGTTGGCGAGCACGCGCGCCGCGTCCAGCCGCGCCGACTGCCGGCCCGGCGATGTATCCAATGTGAGCGACACCTGGCGAATGGACGGCATTTCGCGGGGGTTGCTGTAGAGGCCCTCAAACCGCTGCGCGACCGCCATGGCGACGGCCAGACTGGCGGGCTGCCGGTCGGTCGCCGCAATCCAGTCGTCGATATGCACGTCGGGGAATCCCGCGACGGAGATGGCGCCGCGCAGTTCATCGGTGGAAGGATCGTTGTAGCCGTTGGTGTCCTGCATGGCCTGGTAAACGGTGGCCAGCAGCGCGGCGGAGGTGAGGCGCGGATGCTCGACCACGGCGAAGCGATAGGTGTGCGGCTGCGGGCCGCCCAGGGCCAGCGTCACGGGAATCATGCTGGCCTTTTTTCCAAAGACGCCGAGGATGCCCGACTCACGGTCCTGCGTAAACGATCCCACGGTCTCGGTGGTGTTGACGATCTTGATGGGCTCCAGGGAGGAAGCCACGGTGGCGACCACCTGGGCCTTGGTCATGGGCAAGGAGACATCGCCGAAGCGCGTGATGGGATGTCCGCAGGCGAGCAGCCGTTTTGGATCGACATAGGTGACGGTGCAGGTGGCGGCCATGTCAAAGTCGCCCGAGACGATGATGGCGCTGATCGCTGAACCTGGCACGACGGGAGCCGGGTCCACCACGTTGGGAGTCGCGCTGCCGAGGCCAGAGACGGGAGTGAGCCCGAAGGAACGGAAGCGCTGCTGAAACATGTGGATGGCCTGCGACGAGAAGCCATCGAACACCAGCGGGGTTTCAATGGGATGGACTTCGGCGTCGGTCCCGGAGGACCATGGCGGCGCGGAGGAGGTGCTGGCTGGCTGGGTTGCGGCAAGCTCGGCGCCGGGGTTGAGCGGGTCCTGTGCTGCATCGGAGGCCGACGCTTCCGCAGAAGAATTTTCTGGGCGGATGTCGCCTTCCTTTGCGACCTCCAACATTTGCGCAATCGGCGTGATGCCGGCGATGGGCTGTTTTGTGAACTGGCCGATGCGGAATCCGATGGCCCCGACTAATTTGCCGTCGATGTAGACGGGGCTTCCGCTCATGCCGGCAACGACGCCGTCATACTCCGCCTTGGCGCCCAGCAGTCGCGCCAGAATCATGTCCTTGCCGGGGCCGATGGCGTCGTGCAGCACGCCGAGAATTTCCAGGTCGATGGCCTCCGGCTTGCTTCCCTCCAACACCGTGTAGGCGGTGCCGTGCAGCCCGGCATGCACCTGCGACAGCGGATACATGGGCTGGGTGGCCAGCGAAACGGCAGGCGCGGGCGGTGGCGCAGGGCTGGGCGCGACGGCTGCCAAGTTTTGCGCGGCAGTGAACGAAGCGCAGGCCGCGATCACCAGGAAGGCGGACGACCGGGAAAGTCTTCGAAGAAAGGTATGCACACTACCAGAGTAGAGGGGAAGTGGCCGCGACGGAAGTGGGCAGGCGGCGGAGGGCCAGTGTAAGATTCAAATTTGCTGCGCCGGTTTCGCATTCGGGGCTGGGAAGAACGCTTGGCTGTGCAGCTTGAGGGTCCACGGTGTCGACTGCTTCCGCGCTGGCCATCGGCCTGAGAACGAACCTGACCGGGATCGACTGGCTGATTATGCTGGTCTATTTCGCGTTTGTGCTGGGCATTGGCTTTTTGCTGAAACGGCACATGCGCACCAGCACCGATTTTTTCCTGGCAGGGCGGGCGCTGCCTGCCTGGGTGTGCGGACTGGCCTTTATTTCCGCCAACCTGGGAGCGCAGGAAGTGATCGGCATGGGCGCCTCGGGCGCAAAGTATGGCATTGCGACCAGCCAGTTTTACTGGATCGGCGCGATTCCGGCGATGGTGTTTGTCGGCCTGTTTATGATGCCGTTCTATTATGGGTCGAAGGCGCGTTCGGTGCCGGAATATCTGAAGCTGCGCTACGACGAGAAAACGCGGGCGTGGAATGCCGGCTCGTTCGCCATTATGACTGTGTTTTCCTCCGGCATTTCCATGTACGCCATGGCCAAGCTGATCCAGGTGCTGCATATTTTCGACGGGCTGTTTCTTCACTTTGGGCTGCCGCTGGGCTGGATCTTTCACTTCTCCATATTTCTCTCCGCGGTGATTGTGCTGGGCTACATCTCGCTGGGCGGGCTGACCAGCGCCATCTACAACGAGGTGCTGCAATTCTTTTTGATCGTCGCCGGATTTATGCCGCTGGTCTGGATCGGGCTGAAGAACGTGGGGGGATGGCACGGCATTCAACGCGCGCTGGGACCGGCCTATACCCACTCCTGGCGCGGCATGGCGCACGCCAGCACCAACCCGCTGGGCACGCAATGGTATGCGCTGGTGTTTGGCCTGGGGTTCGTGCTTTCCTTTGGATATTGGTGTACGGATTTTCTTGTGATCCAAAGCGCGATGGCCGCCGAGTCGCACCTGGCCGCGCGGCGCGTGCCGTTGATCGCTGCCATCCCAAAAATGTTTTTTCCGTTTCTGGTGATCCTGCCGGGGCTGATTGCGATCTCCGTTCCGACGGTGTCGCAGCGGATGATGGGGCAGGCGAAAACCGCGCCGACATCGGCTGCCGCGCGGGGATCTGTGGCCTCCGGAGCCTCTTCGGCGCTGGTTGGCAGGGGACTGGTCCCGGTCAAGATCGATCCGGTGAATGGCCGCGTGCTGACCGACAACAAAGGCAAGCCGCTGCTCGACTACGACCTGGCGACGCCCAACATGCTGCTGCATTTTTTCCCCACGGGAATGCTGGGGCTGGGGTTGACGGCGCTGCTTGCCAGCTTTATGTCCGGCATGGCGGGCAACGTGACCGCGTTCAATACGGTGTGGACCTACGACATCTATCAGTCCTACATCCATAAGCATGGGAGCGATGCGCATTATCTGTGGATGGGTCGCATGGCGATGATCGGCGGGGTGGCGCTTTCGATTGGCGCGGCGTATTTTGTCACGTCGTTCAACAACATCATGGACGCGCTGCAACTGGTCTTCTCCTTTGTGAATGCGCCCCTGCTGGCGACGTTTCTGCTGGGCATGTTCTGGAAGCGCACCACCGGCCACGGCGCATTCTTGGGATTGCTGTCGGGCACCTGCGCGGCGGCGTTGCATACGGGTCTAACTTTGCCAGCGGATGTTTCCGGTGTCGGCATTCACGGTGGATGGATCGCCGTGCTGCACGTCTATCCCAGCACCATGGCGCAGACGTTTTGGACCGCGATCTGGGCCTTCTGCGTTTGCTTGGCGATGACGGTGGGGTTGAGCCTGATGACAAAGCCGCGCGATGAGAAAGAACTGGTTGGGCTGGTATATTCGTTGACGCCCAAGCCTGCTGAAGGGCATCTGCTGTGGTATCAGCGGCCGGCATCGTTGGCCATTCTGGTGCTGGCGATGGTGGTGGTGTTGAACCTGGTGTTCTTGTAGTTCAAGCGGATTTACAGATTCTGTAATCTAAATTAGAGAAGTCATTCTGAGCGCAGCGAAGAATCCAGGGAGCGATGGAAGCGTCTACGGTGCATACATCGTCTGGATTCTTCACTTCGGTCGCTGTGGCGACCTTCGTTCAGAATGACTCTCTATCACAAATGACTACACAAACGGGAGATCCACAATAGGGCGGAAAGGGAACTGCAATGGGACTTGACATTCGACTGCCGCTTGGCCTGCTGTTTCTCGTCACGGGCGGCATGATGGCGGTGTACGGACTGTTTACCCACGGCAGCGCGATTTACGAGAAATCGCTGGGGATCGACATCAACCTTGCGTGGGGATTGGTGCTGTCGTTGTTCGGTCTGTCGATGCTGTTGCTGGCGTATCTCGATCGTCGCCGCATGGCCGCTGCGCCGCCCGTCATTTCGTCGAACGATGAAGCGCCGTCGAGTCGTCCGCGCGGGCATTGATACTAGCTGCTCGGGATGATTGGAGAGCGAGTTCGCCAGGTTGGCGCTACGTCGCCGCGATCGATGCCTGACAATGTGCGGCCAACTCGTCCAGAGTTGCCGCCAATTTTTCCGCCACGATCGATCCCTGGGCCATGTCTTTCGAGCCGCCGCCGCGTCCGCCGTGGGTCGCCAAGGTTGATCGCAACACGGTTCCGCAGTCGAGATCAAGATCGCCGCTGCGCGACAGCACCACGGTCGCCGGTGCTGCGGCATCGTCCGGCTGCCAGCCGATGACCGCAGCCGTTTGCTTGGCGTGTGCAGCGATTTTGCTCGCCAATAATTTTGCATAGGCCGCATCGTTTTGTCGCGCGGCCGTCAACAGCAGCCGTATCAGCCGCAGGCCAGCTTTCACCGGAGTTTGCGCGACCAACTCCGCTGCCTGATACTGCGCCAGCTCATTGGTCAGCCGCAGCGTGTGCTTGGCGGCTTGCTTCGCGTCCGCCTGCAGGCGATGGATGGCTTGCGGCACTTCTTCAAACCCCACGGAAAGCTGCCGCGCCGACTCAGTCAGTCGGGCAAAATCATTTCGCGCCGTCCGCGCCGCGCGCAGGCCGCAGGCAAATTCGACGCGCAGTCCTTGCTTTACTTTTTCCAGTCCGCGAAGGTGCAGGCCGCCGATCTGCCCAGTGGAGCGCACATGCGTGCCTCCGCAGGCGTTGCGGTCGAAGTTGGCGATGGTGACGATGCGCAGATCGCCCTGGCGCGGCGGCAATTTGCGCAGTTCTCCCGCCGCCAGCAACGATTCCGCCTGCGCGCGTTGCACGACGCTCATCGTCACAGGTCGATCTTCCGCGACGATCCGGTTCGCCATCTCCTCCACCTGCTCCAGCGTGCTCGTCTTCAAGTTGTCGACATCGAGATCGATCGTCGAACTAAATTCGCCGAGGTGGAAGGAAACCGTTCGCGCTCCGCAAACCTGAATGAATGCAGCCGACAACAGATGCTGGCCGGAATGTTGCTGCATGTGATCGAGCCGCCGCGCCTGATCGACTACACCGCGCACCGCTGTACCGGCGACCAGCGGCTTTGCGGTGTGGTGCCACACTTCACCGCAGTCGTCCTCTTCCACGTCGACAATCTCCGCGGTCAATTCCGCTCCGCTTGGCGCGGTCGCGATCAGGCAGCCGGTGTCATACGGTTGTCCGCCGCCGGTGGGATAAAACGCGGAGCGATCCAGCGCCACCCGCCACAGGGACTGTCCGCCGGCGCGGGAAAGCTCCTGAATGTCCGTGACCACGGCATCGAATGTCGTCAGAAATGAGTCGGTGGAGTAGAGGCGTTCTGTCATGGTCTCCCGATTGAAGCATCGCGATTATTGCGGAATGATGATGCCGCCGATGCGCGCGCGTCGCGGCATTCGAACGCCGCGATGGTCATATTCCCACCCCACCGAGCTACGCTCGTCCGGGGCCCCGGTTTCGCGATCGGCGTCTTTTTCGTGGACATCGGCAGGCGCGACCGGACCCTTCTGCCGATCTGCGTTGGCGGGCGCGCCGCATGCCGGGCAACGCGAATCCTGCTTCGTCATCTCCCATGCTCCCGCGAATTTCAAGCTGACCATACGAATCTTCATTGTCGCCGATTAGACTGGAACTATGCCACCCCAACTGCCCAGTTGTCCCCGTTTGCTCGCCTGCGATCTTGATGGAACACTGCTGAACGGTAAAGGGGCCCTTACCGAAGCGACCGCCGGCGCGCTGCGACAAGCCATCGCCAGCGGTGTTGAGGTGGTCATTGCCACGGGCAGGCGGCACAGTTTTGCCTGGCAGATTCTCGCTCCGCTTGGGCTCGGTCCGGAGACGGTGCTGATCAGCTCGAATGGGGCGATCGCGCGCACCTTTGGCGGACGCTTGATCCATCGCATTGGACTGCCGGTGGCAACGGCCCTGCTGCTATGCCGCCAGTTGGACGCATTTCGCGACTCGCTGGTGTTTACGTTCGACCGCACTGGCCCAGGCACCATGGTGGTTGAAAACATTGGGGCGCTGCAGGCGCGGTTGACGCGATGGGTGGAGCTGAACCTGCGAGAAATTGAGGAAGTGCTTCCATTGGAGCGCGTATTTGACTGTGGAGAAGAGCCGGTGCAGGCGATGATCTGCGGCACCCTCTCCTCGATGCGCGAAGCGCTGGCCGTGCTGGATACGGCGACGGCGGAGGCGGAGAATTTGCGGCAGAGGATCTCCATTCACAGGACGGTCTATGCCGCGCGCGACCTTTCCATTGTGGACCTGATGCCGACCGGATGCTCCAAAGGAAATGCTGTTGCGCGGGTGGCGGCCGAGCGCGGCATCGACCCCGCGGAAGTCGCCGCCATCGGCGACAACATGAACGATGCGGAGATGCTGGCGTATGCCAGGCGCGCGGTGGTGATGGAGAATGCTCCAGCGGAACTGCATGCCATGGCTGCGGCCAGCGGGTGGACAGTGACGGGAAGCAACGAAAGCGATGGCGCGGCGCAGGCGATTTTGCGTATGCTGGAAGAAGACTTTCGATCTGGCCTGGGTCGCCGCGGCGACCGGGCTGCCGCGCTTGCCGACTAAGCGGATTGAAGGCTGACCGAATCTGGATGGAAACGTGTCGCAAACTCGCGCTGCTTGGAGCCTTGGCGGGCCTTGTTGGGTCTGTCGCGGCTGCCCGTGCCGCGGAGCGAGTGACGCTGCGCAGTGGAGCGGACCTGGTCTGCGATCATCAAAAAGATTTGAATGGCCAAGTGCGGCTGTATCTGACGGCGTCGGAAGAGAATTATCTGGACGTTGCGGCGGCCGACATTGTTGCGGTGGAGAACGTTCGCGCGGAGGACGCCGTTACGCCGAGGACGACCTCCGAGGCAACGGGCCTGTCGCAGGCGCAAACCACTTTTCCAGCGGACATTCCTGCGTTGCTGCATCAGGCGGGCCTGGAGCATCATCTCGACCCGGACTTGCTGGCCAGCGTTGTACATGCGGAAAGCGCGGGCAGAGTCCACGCGGTTTCTCCGGTTGGCGCGCGCGGGTTAATGCAATTGATGCCAGCCACGGCGAAAGATCTAGGCGTGCGCGACAGCTTTGCGGCGGAGCAGAATATTGCCGGCGGCACAACGTACCTGGACGCGCTGCTGATGTATTACCACGAGAATATTGCGCTGGCGCTGGCGGCATATAACGCAGGCCCGGCAGCCGTGGACCGCTATCACGGCATCCCACCGTATGCGGAAACGCGCCGCTATGTGGAACGCGTGATCCATGATTTCAATCGGCGGAAAATGCGCGAAGCGCGACGGCAGGCCTCTCGCGCGCCGTTGCTTTCGATGGCCGCAATTGCCGACGCGGCGGCAAAATAAATTCCGACAAGGGAAGCTGAAAAGGCCCGCATGAAACGACATCGATGGCTTGTTATGGGCGCAGTTTTCGCCCTGCTGGTGGTCTTGCTCTACATCCAGTTTCGGACGTTAAAGAGCTTCGAGTGGTCCACCCTCGCGCAGGCCTTCGGCTCGATTCGCTGGATGCAACTGGTGCTGGCGACCGCGCTGATCTATGGGGCCTACATCGCGCGCGCCTTTCGTTGGAGCGTGTTTCTACGTCCCACCAAGCCCGCCTCTCCGGCGCAGATGGTCCCCGCGCAATTCATCGGCTTTACGTCTGTCGCCGTTCTGGGTCGTCTGGGAGAATTTGTGCGGCCGTATCTGGTGGCGCGGCGGCAGCAGGCGACCTTCACCTCGCAGTTGGCGGTGTACGCGGTCGAACGCGTTTTCGATTTGCTGGCCGCTGCCGGCATCATCGCAATCACGCTTTCCATCAGTCCGTCGGTGCGAAGCCTTCCGTATCATGAGCAGTTCCGACGCGCCGGATATTTTGGCATTGGACTGGCGCTGCTGCTGGCGCTGGTCGCCGTGGCGATTCGCTTGAACGGGCCGAGGATTGCCGATTTCGCCAGCCGCGCGTTGGGGACCATTTCAAAAAAAATGGCGCGCGCGGTGCATGAAAAAATCCTCGCGTTCAGCCATGGACTGGATGCCATTGCCGGGTGGGGTGCGCTCCTGGAAGCGCTGTTTTATTCCTTCCTGACGTGGGGCTTAATCGCGCTTGCCTATGTAGTTGTTGTGCATTCTTTCACCGTTCCGGAGCTGGCCTCGATTCCCCCGGCGCAAACCATTTTGCTGATGGCGGGGAGCTTGTTCGGCTCCTTTGCGCAACTGCCGGCGATCGGCGGCGGCTCGCAGGTCGCGATTATTTACGTGTTGACCAGCGTGCTGCGGGTTGGGCCGGAGGCGGCCACGGCGTGCGCGTTGACGCTCTACGTGGTGACATTTCTCACCGTGATTCCGGCGGGCCTGGCGTTTGCGCGGGTCGAGCATGTCTCGCTGCGAAACGTGGCCAAGGCCTCGGAGACGGAAGAAGATCTGCTGGTGGAAGAGGGCACGCTTTGATTCCGCATTCGTTCCGCGAATGCGGGGCACGCGGCGCGGCAGCGAAACTGCCTACAGTTTCAGGCGGGCCAGGCTGGGGATCTTCGACAGATCGTTGAACAGCACGAAGACCATCAGCAGGACGAAAAATACGAAGGCGGTTTGATAGACCCGCTCTTTCAGGGTCTCGCTCAAATCGCGCCGCATCACGGATTCAATCAGCAGAAAGAAAATCATCCCGCCGTCAAGGATGGGGATGGGCAGCAGGTTCAACACGCCGAGCTGCACGCTGATGAACGCCGTCCAGGCCATCATGGGCGACCATCCCGGCAGGGACACAACGTAGCCGGTTTGCCGCGCAATGCCGACGGGGCCGCTGAGCGTGCGGGCCGACATCCGGTGGGTGACGACGCGGCGCAGGATGTCCAGCAATAAGGTCGATTCCTTGATGCACTCGCCGGCGGCCTTGGAAAAAGCTTGGGGGAAAGAAAGCCGCTCAATGTGCGAGGGCGGCGGATCGGTGTTGAAGCCTATCTCGTACCTGGGCTGGCCATCGGGCCCGGTTGTTTTTTCCGGCGCCACTGTCAATGTAGTTGGAGTTCCATTGCGCAGAATGGAAAGAGTCACAGGTCGGCTGCCGTTCTGTTGCAGATACAAAATCATCGACGGCAGGGAATGCAACTGCGTGCCGTCCACGGATACGATCCGGTCGCCGGATTGGAGGCCGGCTTTTGCGCCCGGCATGTCCGCTTCGACCAGAGCGACTTTCAGCGGTTTTTGCTGGATTTCCGGCGTCAGCCCCACGTCGCCCAACCCGAAGTCGTCCGGGTTGACGGGAGACTTCAGAAACAGCGAGGTTTCCTTCTGGGCGCCATTCTGGCGTTGCACCATCATCGACACGGAATGGTTCAGGTTCAGAGCCGATCGCTCAAGGACCTGGTCCCAATTCGGGTCCTCGACGCCGTCGTAACGGACAATGCGGTCGCCATGCTGCAAGCCGGCCTTTGCCGCAGCGGAATTCGGCACAACGTAGTCCACGATTGCGGGCTGGCTGAGGTAGTTTTCAACCTCGTTATGGCCGATATAGACCGCGGTCATCAAAAAGATTGCCAGCAGGAAGTTGGATGCCGGACCGGCGCAGGCAATCAGGATGCGCTGCCAGCGGGGCTTTGAATTCAGGTCGCCGGAGTCGCGCGGCGCAGTGCCCAATGCGCCCGCGCCGCTCATGGGTATTGTGCCATCGCCGCCCAGTTCGCCCGCCATTTTGACGTAGCCGCCCAGAGGAAGCAGGCTGATGCGATAGTCGGTGTCGCCGCGGCGGAAGCCGAACAGGCGCTTGCCAAAACCGATGGAAAAGGTCTCGATGCGCACGCCGCAAAGCTTGGCGACGGCGAAGTGGCCGAACTCATGCACCAGCACCAACACGCCGAGGACAACGAGCATGGAAACGAGGCTTACAAGGACAAATGACATGCTGGTTAGGGGGTATCCGTTCTGTGGTTTTACGCTCTCCGGCCGTTCGCGAGCAACTCGCGGGCTGTGACCCGTGCCCGCGCATCTGCGTCCAGCACCTCGGCAACGGTTGCGGGATGCCGACGCGGGGTCTGCTGCAGCACCTGTTCAATTGTACGCGGTATGGCGAGAAAAGGTATGCGTTTCGCCAGGAATGCCTCGACTGCGATTTCATCGGAAGCATTCAGGGCGATGCAATGCTCGCCGCCCAGTTCCGCCGCCTCGTAGGCAAGGCGCAGGCAAGGGAAGCGGTCGAAGTCGGGAGGAGAAAAATCCAGCTCCGCCAGGCTGCGCATGTTGAAGGTCAGGTCGGACGGGACACGCTCCGGATAGGTCAACGCATAGAGGATCGGCAGACGCATGTCCGTGACGGAAAGCTGCGCCAGAATGCTGCCGTCGACAAACTCCACCAAGGAATGGATCGTCGATTGAGGATGGACCGTCACACGCACGGCGCTGGGCGGCAGGTCGAACAATCGGCAGGCTTCGATGATCTCCAGGCCCTTGTTCAGCATGGTGGCGGAATCGATGGTGATGCGCTGGCCCATGACCCAGGTGGGATGGCGCAAGGCCTGCTCCACGGTGATGCCGGCGAATTGCTGCAGCGGCATGTCGCGAAACGGGCCGCCCGAGGCGGTCAGCCAGATGGAGCGCACTTCCTGCGGCAGGCCGCCGCGCATGCATTGATGGATGGCGTTGTGTTCGCTGTCGATGGGCAGCAGCATCACCTTTTTGCGCCGCGCCTCTTCGATCAGGATTTCGCCCGCCGCCACCAGGCATTCCTTGTTCGCGATTCCGATGGTTTTGCCGGCTTGAATGGCGGCGTAGGTGGCTTCCAGACCGGCGACACCGACGATGGCGCTGACGACAAAGTCGACCTCCGGCAAGGTGGCGGCATGGACCGTGCCGGCCGGTCCGTAGACAACTTCCATGCCGGAAATGCCTGCGGTTCGCAGTCGCTGACGCAATGTTTCCGCCAGCGATTCGTCGGCGAGCGAGACCACCCTGGGTCGCCAGCGCCGGCACTGCTCAAAAACGGTGTCGAGATTGCGGCCCGCGGCCAGGCTGGCCACGGCGAACCGCTCCGGATAGCTTTCGACGATGCGCAGCGTGCTCTGGCCAATGGAGCCGGTGGAACCGAGAATTGCAAGATGTCTCAAAAAATGTCCTGACGTTTCGGCATGTCATTGTAAGCGCAGCGAAGATCCCAGAGGGAGATGGCCCCACTCAGCATGTGAATATACTCTGGATTCTTCACTCCGCTACGCTCCGTTCAGAATGACTCTCTTGTACTGTGGCTGCTCGAAGGCGCCACCACCGGCTCAATAGGCCTGCCGCAACAGCAGCGCATACCACAAGACTGGCAGGGCCAGCAGCAGGGCGTCAATGCGATCGAGCACGCCGCCATGCCCCGGCAGCAAAGTGCCGGAATCCTTCACGCCCGCGCCACGTTTCAGGGCCGACTCCAGCAGGTCGCCGATCTGCGCCGCCACATTCAACAAGACTGCCATCCCGATCCAATACCACCATGGTTGAGCATAGAACAATAGGTCGATGCCGTGGCGATAGAGACGGGTCCCGGCCAGGACAATTCCCAGACCGGCCGCGACGCTGCCGACCACCGACCCGGCCGCGCCCTCCCAGGTTTTTTTCGGGCTGAGTTGCGGCGCCATCGGATGACGACCCATCGATCGCCCGACATAGAGAGCGACAATGTCGCCGGCCCACACCACCACCAGCAGGAACAACAACAGGGAGGCGCCATTTTCCTGCACCGTCAACATGGGAGCCAACACCAATGGGAACGCAACATAGATCAGGCCAAAGAAGCCGGCAGCCGCATCGGGCAATATCCGTTCCACCGGCGAGCGGAGGGAGCAAACTCCTAACAGCGCCAGCGCAGAGGTTCCCATGGCCGCGAGCAGAAGCGCGGGCTGCCAATAGGCCACGGCAAACAACAGGGCGCAGCAGACCAGCGCCAGCCAGCGTGGGACCCGCGCGCCGGAGGCGTCCGCCAATACCAGATACTCGTGCAGCGCCAGCTCCGCAATGATCCATGCTGCCAGCATCTGCAGCCACAACGGACCCCACAGAATCAACGCCAATACCAGCGGAATTAAAATGACCGCCGTCAGAATACGTTTCATTCGATAGCACTTCTCCTATTGGCGCTGGTTCGCGCATACCGGCACATTTACCGTTAGGCCGCCACGGCGACCTGGGAATGAACTTTTACTCTATAGCATCTGAAGAAGTGTCTAACGTCTTTTCGTTCGAATTTGGTCTGTAGCCGCTCGCGGGAGGGCTGTGCTCCAGGATTGGCCTGTTCATCATTATCCAATCTGGCCTGGGTATTTACTTGATGCAGCCGGACACAACTAGTTGCAACGGTCACCTAACAAGATAGGGCTTGTTGATAACATCAGCCATCTCCGGGCCTTTGTTGTATGGCTTGATAAACCGCAGCACGTGGTCTTTCATGCCGACCCCGCAAGCTTGGTTCTTCCAGTGGCCGCGAACTGTGAATCGAAATGAGAGCTTTCGCTTCTCTCCAAGAAGCGGTGAGAGCATTTCTCCCTTATCCGGGCCTGAGATGCTCTTGCCTACAACAATGTAGGGCAGCCTGGATGCGTGGCGTGCCGCTTGTTTCATCTCGCGTCTCTTTACCGATGAGCTAATCGCAGCGAGACGCTCCTGCAATCCTTCCAGTTCTGATGGTCTTTGCTCCACGTCCGCGTCTGCCGACGAAAGATAAAGAACGGCATTGAGGACGATCCGGAAGAAAAGTAGACCATCGCCGTAAAATATGTCATCGCTGACGGAATTCCATCCGTTCTCGTAATCCCAGCGGGTTCTCTGTTTATAGAGATTCTTGTCCACGTTTACCCAATCAGTTGTAAGCGCTTCGTTTAGGGTCAAATTGTCTGCAAGGCAGAGCGACCTCTTGACAGTCATGTGAACTTCCTCCTGATTAGCGTGGAAGGCGACGATTTCAAGGTGTCGAAACGGCTGTTCCGCATTTGGTTCACACAAAATGAGAAAGACCGAGACCGGAGATTTGTAGTCAACGAACGCCCGCTGTTTCACGGCGGGGATAGTGGCAAAGTGGATATGGTAGAGGGCGTCGATCGCGTCGCGACTTGTCAAGACGAACATGCACGCAGGAAAGGGAAGCTGAAGCAGGGGAGCTACGACATTCATCTCGGTACATGCCAATTGTTGCACTAGATCGTCCTGCAAGTAGAACGTCTTCGCCCCAAACAATTCAAAGTTGAGCACTGGATAGTATTCGCACGCCATTGCGCGCTCCTGCCATTCCAAGACATTTCGCGTCTCTGAATCCTGTTCTGCTGACCTAAGTACCTGGGCAATGCTGACGTGTTGTTCTCTAGCTACGAACTCGATCAAACGCCGGCATTCGGCGTCCCAAATTTGACTAAAACGCGAGGGGTATGAGTCCAGGTCAGGCACGGGACTGGAACACCCTCCTTGGCGAAGAGAATCGACATCCTGAGCAATGGCCTCGTACATCGAAGAGACTTGTTTTTTGCGAATATCGTAGAAGGTGGAGGGTAGCAACATTTCCGGCTCCGTAAATGGCGGTTGACGAGCGTTGTGTGCCCGGTCTCGTGAAATAAATACCCAATTTATCTAATGGTATCGAATGAATGCGAAAACGCCGCGGAAACGAACTGGAAACGCAGGTTCCTCCACTTCGGTCGCGTCACCTAGGCGACCGACCTCCGGTCGGAATGACAAATTTATGTTGTGAATTTCCGATTCGCCGCACTACTGTGCCAGGACTCGTTCCGGCTCGGCGGGCTTCGCTTTGGGAGGGTTGCCGAGGCCGCCGAAGCGGCGCTCGCGGCACTGATACTCGCGAATCGCCTGTAGCAGATGCAGGCCGCGAAAATCTGGCCAGAAGCGCTCGGTCACGTAGATTTCAGCGTAGGCAATCTGCCACAGCAGAAAATTGCTGATGCGCATTTCTCCGCTGGTGCGGATGACCAGGTCCGGATCGGGCATGTGCGCGGTATAGAGCGCCTGGGAGACGTGCTGTTCGCTCAATTTCGCCAGCAGTTCCTGGAGCGGAAGCGGGCCGCTCTGCTCCGCCGCGATTTTGGCGAGCGCGTCGCGCACGGCGTCGACAATCTCAACCCGGGCACCGTAATTCAACGCCAGCGTCAGCGTAGTGCCGGTGTTGCGCGCCGTCTGATCGGCGGCCCATTGCATGGTCTCCTGCACTTCCTGCGGCAGGTCTTTGATTCGACCAATGTAGGCGATGCGGACATTATTGTCGTTCATCCGCTTCACGTTGCCGACCAGGTAGGTGCGCAGCAGGCGCATCAGGAAGCTGACTTCCGTTTCCGGGCGGCGCAGATTGTTTTCCAGGGAAAACGCGTAGAGCGTGAGCCACGGCAGGTCAATGCGCGAGGCCGTTTCGACAACGTATTGAACGGATTCCGCGCCCTGTTGATGGCCGAAGAAGCGTTGCAGACGTCGTTGACCCGCCCATCGCCCATTGCCATCCATGATGATGGCGATGTGCTTCGGCAATTGCTCCGGGTCCAATTGCCTGTAGATGGCCATCTCGTCGGCGGACAATTCATGGAGACGGCTGGGTGGGGTCACGGTGGACAAGGGAAAATACCTCAACTTGCTTCGACCGTAGCATAGTGCCAAGAGGGGTCGCAAATAGGATGCCGGCAAGCCTGCTGGCAGCCACGATTTCAGCGCAAATTGTCGTGGCTGTCCCGGTTTGACAGCGTCTTGCTAGGCCTGCGTGGGGGAGCAAGTCCTAAGCCGTGCGGCGGCCGCCGTTTGCCATCTCTCGAATGTGACCGAGCACCATGGCGCGATGCAGGTTGTCGAGCCCCGAGGCCCATTGTGCGATTTCCGACAGGAAAGGATCTTCCATCATGACCGCAATGTCGCGCTCCCGCTCATACCGCGCATCATGCACCATTTCAGACATGGGAACTTCCAAGGCGTTTGCCAGCCGCTGCAGCGACGACAGGGTCGGCATCGCGCGACCATTCTCAATTTTCGAGATGTAGGTGCGAGGTACCTCCAACCGGGCCGCAAGTTGCCGTTGACTTAAGTGCCGGACGTTGCGAATTTCTCGCAAACGCACGGCGACTCTGGACTGCCGGTTTCCCGGCGCGTGCGTGCCCACTACCTCAACAGGCGAGGACACCGTAGGTTCCGGTTCTGCTACTTCCAGGGGTTTGTGGCAGCGTCGACACAGCATATTGCTGGTGCTGAATTGCACCAAGCTGCAGCGGTCGCAACGTAGAACCTCCCTTGAAGCAACGGGAGCCATCATAGTTGCCATAGATTCATTTACGGAGGCCAGAGCTGACATCCGTCGCATGGGTGGTACATGCGTCTTTTGATAAGTTGCTGGTTCCTCAGCAACTTGTCAAGAGAAAAATGAAGAAAAGCCTTCAACAGCCGAAAATAACCGGCAAGTCCCCCCAATTTTCATGGATCATAACAGGAGGAGATAGGCTGCATGGCGGACATAACCTCGAATCCTTCGCTTAACGATCATTTGTCCAAGTCGCGCCTGAACGTACCCTCGGAAACCGGTGCAGGCAAGGACCGCGCGGCCGCTTGGAGACTGCTGAATCAATACACGCAGTCCGTCAGTTTGTTGAAGCACGCGCTCAGCGTGGAAGCGTGTGCGCGCGCCTATGGCGAGCAACGCGCCGCTGAGCTTGGCCTGGCGCCGGATGAGGCCCGCAGCCTGGTCGAGACGTATGCCATCACTGGCCTGTTGCACGACTTCGACTATGAGAAGCATCCCTCGCCGGAGGAACACCCGTGGGTTGGCAATCGCATCCTGACCGAGCAGTGCTGGCCGGAAGAGGTACGCCACGCGATCCTGGCGCATGCGGAATACACTCACACGCCGCGCGTTTCACATCTGGACAAGGTCCTGTTTGCATGCGATGAGCTGGCAGGGTTTTTGACCGCCAACGCCTTAGTGAAGCCGACCAAGTCGATCCACGACGTCAATGCTCCTTCCGTGCTGAAAAAGATGAAAGACAAGGCCTTCGCCAGGGGAGTGAATCGGGAGGATATCGTGGGTGGCGCGGCCGAGTTGGGCGTCGATCTGCCCGATCACGTGGCTTTCTGCCTGGCAGCCATGCAGCGGAATGCCGAGGCGCTGGGGCTGGCGGGCACGGCTGCTCCCCTCGCAGCGGGCACTGAGCCTGGGAATCGCCGATAGTCCATCGTGCTGCGGCGCAATTTCCAGGGGAATGAAATTTTTTTGTCGTTTTTCGATTTCGCACTCTCTAAGGTCGCGCGCTTGCAGTCGATAAGAGCAGGAGGAGGGTTTCCTTCATGCTCGCTCCAATTTCGATGTCATCCGCCCAAGTCCGACAGACGCAGTCGGCCCAGGCGCAAGCCCAGGCCGTTGCCGTACTGTCCAGTTCCGCAGCTCAACCCGCGAGCGCGAGCCTCAAGCCGGACACGGTCAGCCTAAGTTCGCAGGGGCAGACGGCGTCCGTTGGCCACGACGGCGACAGCGACGGCCACTAGGGAACTGCGATTGGCGCATTTTTTCATGGGCCCTCCCTGTCACTCCGGTGTATACTCAGTCGATTGCCTGCTTGACTTCCTTCCGGAGGATACTTCATGAAGAAATATTTCGCGGAGTTGGTGGGGACGTTCGTTCTGGTGTTTGGCGGCGTGGGAAGCGCGGTGCTGGCCGGAAAGCATATCGGCTTTGTCGGCGTTGCCTTTGCGTTTGGATTGTCGTTGCTGGCGATGGTCTACACCATTGGGCCGATTTCAGGCTGTCACATCAACCCTGCCGTCACGTTTGGCGTCCTGCTGTCCAGGAAGATCGGCGGTAAGGATGCCGCCATGTATGTCCTGGCGCAAATTCTTGGCGCAATCGTTGCCGCGTGGCTGGTGCTTACGATCGCCCGCGGAGTTCCGGGCGGCTACGTCGCCTCGGTCAGCGGGCTTGGCTCCAACGGCTTCGGGATGCATTCTCCCGACCTCTACAGCATGCATGCGGCTTTCCATACGGAAATCATCCTGACGGCGTTTCTGGTGCTGACGGTGCTGGGCGCGACCGACATCAAGGCCCCGGTGGGCTTTGCCGGCCTGGCGATCGGCCTGGTCCTCACGTTGATTCACCTGGTCGGCATTCCCATCGACAACACCTCGGTCAACCCGGCGCGCAGCATCGGGCCCGCCATTTTCGTTGGAGGGTGGGCGATCCAGCAACTTTGGCTGTTCATCGTCGCGCCGTTGATTGGGGCCGCGATCGCCGCGGGGATTTATGCTGCGATTCGCACTCCTGAAGAACGCGTCATCACGACTCGCACGGCGGAGCGTTCGCTGGGAAGCCAACAGCAGGAACGCGGCAAGCATACGACGTGAGATTTGGAGTGGTTGCCGCCGGATATTACGACATCGGCTCCGGCGTCGTCACGTTGCTAGACTAGAAAATACTCTGCGACTGCTGCACAATCTCATAGGCTCGGGATGCACCGATAAGCGAATATTTCTGTATTGACAAACGGACAGCGATGTCATAGTAATCTTCACAAAACAAATTTCGCTTGAATCCTGTCTAGAAAGATTGAATTTTGAAAACCTACCTGCATCTCCCACCGTGTGTGATTGCGTGTATCCTGCTCGATCTATGCGGACAGGCTGCTCTAGCTCAAACCAATAACGGTGATGCCGCGGCTGGGTGTCTTGGACTCAGCACTTGTCTGGCGATCCCAATCATATTGTTCATTCTCAACATCGCTCTTCTGATTTGGGTCGCGCGCGATGCAAAGGCACGCGGGATGGACAGTGCCGTCCTTTGGATGATTTTAGTCATGTTTACAAGTGTTATCGGGTTAGTTATCTATATTTTTTCACGGCCCCAGGGAAATACAATTCAGTGCTCAAACTGTGGCAACAAGCGACTGCAAGCAAGCATAAAATGCCCGCACTGTGGCGTTGGCGGCTGAACCGTCCGGAAGTATACTTACTGCTAGTGGCTATAGTGTTTGCTTCTATGGTGGCGGATGCAATACGTCCCCCGCGTAGGCAGTTGACCGCGCAGGTGTATATAGGGGTTGTCCACGATTACCAGCGATACCTCCATCCATTCACCCATCATTTCGTCCGCTGCCGATACCGTCCAACGTGCTCAAGATACTCTATCGAGGCAGTGGAGAAATATGGACTATTTCGAGGAGTTCTACTCTCAGGGAGGCGCATATTATCCTGCCGTAGTAACGTTCCCGCCGGAACCTACGACCCGGTACCCTGATCACAAATCAAACGCTTGATCGAGTAGGTTTGCGCCCGCTTATCCGGATCGCAGGCCGAAAAATTCTTGGCCGATGACTGAGAGTGTTACGACGGGGCTTTTGTGCGCAATTTTCTGGCGCGCGATTCCACGTGCGCGGGCCTGGGCCTGCCCCAATAGCCAGCGATGGCCCCGCCATAGTGCGTTTCCCAGGTCAGCAGTTCCTCGCCGGTCAGGTGATTGATATGCTGCTCGATCCCGCGCAACTGGGCAGCGGCCCGCTTGATGTCCTCGCCATTGAACCAGCCGAAGGCAGCGATCAACAGAAGCAGCAGCGCCGCGCCCGCCCAGAAACGGCCATCCAGATTGCGGCCAAGCAGCCAGGTCGCCAGCACCGCGCAAATAATCACCACCTGGTACACGTGGGCGATGCGTTGTTGGATTTCGTCGCGCAGCGAATCGTATTCATGCAGCAATACCTGGACCCGTTCGAAATCTGAGAATCCCACCGCCTGCTTTTCCGTCATGATTTGCTCCTGACAGATGAGTCTATCGCTCCTCCGCGCGGAACGCTTGCGAACATTTGCGCGTGGACTTCAATCGATCGAGCGGAAATTTTGTCAGAGTAGATATCCACGATCCAAGCCGTGTTTTATCCCGCCGACCCACGGTTCTGTGAGGTGTTTACGCACGGATTCATAAAGATGCATCACGACTTCGGCGGATATAGGCTTCTTCTCGTAGTCCGGTAAAAAACGATATTCTCGATCCGTGTTCTTTTGTTTTCTTAGCACATATATCTGGTCCACTTTATATTTCTTAAGATTTATGTCTTCGGTAAGTTTTAGCCATTCCATCACGACAATATAGATCGCGTTCGGAGTTCGAATCTTTATCTGCTCCGCCGCGTTCGACGATCCCTCCAACATCGTTTTATCCAGATATGTCTTGCACTCAATGGCGACAGCGGGAAGTTGAATGTGTTCTTGCTCATGTTTTTCTGAGCCAGTGCAGTGAATGTCGACAGTTACATTGGCGCCGATAACAAAATCGTGGTCTTTTTTCTCGATTCGCGCGTGGGGCGCCAATACCATTTCCGAGTAAGACGGCGGCGCGAAGAAGATATCTTTGAATGTCGCAGCTTTTCCAACTGTGGCGGCTCCACTCACGTCCTTAACCAAATCGCGAAATAGGTAGAAGATAAATTCTTCAAGGACCGATGAATGAAGGTTGGAGCGTGAGTCAAACGCCTCGGCATATTTCTGACTATCGATAAAGTCCTTGTATGCAGAAAGAAGACTCACCCGCTTAATGAGGATAGATTCGTCCTCAGCAGATTTCTGGCGAGTTGGCCCAACTAAGGAAAGGTTCGCGTCTTTCCATTTATCGTATTCAACGCGAATTTCCTGCAAGTACTTCCTGCACTTGGAGTTGGTGTATTTTTGCTGATGGTTCTCTTTCTGAAGCAGATTCTGGCCATGTACGAACACTGGTGTCAAGACTCCCTTCAATTTGGCTCAGTAGATGAGTCGCCAACGCCTTCGCCAGAAGGGGAGGCACGGCATTCCCGATCTGGTTATATTGACAAAGAAACTTCTCATCCCAACGTTCTTCTCGGGCGAGCAGCTTATGGCTAACGACAGTAGGCTTTCCCTTAAAAACATACCAATCCGGGAAAGACTGTAACCGTGCACCTTCGCGTGGGGTGAAGTTCCGATTGGCAAAGGGATGTACAAAGTTTGCGTAAAAGGCGGCAGGGATAGTGTGGCATGGGCGATCCGGGTGCATTCTACGATTGTTTTGATCGTAGACCTTTCCCGAGATGGTGCCGTTCCCGTTTCTGGCAAAAGGCTTTAGATGAGCCGGGACGTCCGTGCCTGATTCTCCGCACTTCATCGTTGAGAATCGTTCCACTATTCTCTTTGAATGCTTCATTGCTTTGTGATTGAAAAGGATCGTAGACCCTTGTCTCAGTTGGGTTTGATATTCGTTTTGAGATGGCCCAGGGTATTCCATTTCCTCTGAGCCTTGGCCTGCGGCAAGACTCGGCAGGTCCGAAATTGCTTCCCAAAGCGTCGGCGTTCTGAGAGATGCTGAAAAAAGATTTGCAGATGAATCAGATGAATGTGTGGGCGCTGGAAAACTACTCAGCAGAACCAATTTCGAAGCAACAATGAACAGCCGTTTTCGTATTTGAGGAATGCCAAAGTCGACAGCTTCAAGGATCGAGAATTCAACGCTATAGCCAAGATGCTGGAGTTCTCTACAAATGATCTCGATTACCGCTTCCCCGGAGGCGGTTTTCGCCTTGATGAGGTTTGGCACGTTCTCCAAAATGAGCAACTCCGGGGAAAGCAGGGCGCCAAGACGAATGAACTCCTCAAATAGAGAGTTCCTCGGGTCGTCGGGGTCACCAGAATGCTGGCGACATACAGAGAATCCTTGACATGGAGGCCCTCCCACAATGATAAAGGGCCTTGGATCACCAAACGTTTGCAGTATCTCTGAGTCAGATAGCCGTTCGATGTCCGTCACTAATACCTTCGCTTCCGGATGGTTGAACGCAAAGGTTTCTGACGCCCATGCATCGCGCTCTATGGCCCCCAAAATTGAGCAGCCAGCCAGCTGGAATCCTAAGCTGAACCCTCCAGCTCCAGCGAATGCGTCCAGGACGAGGGGCCGTCTTGCCTTTTGCATCTGCACACCTTTGTATTATCGATTCTAGATGAATATACGTTTATCATGCCTGCCGTCTGTTCAGTGGGCTTTATCTCGTACAAGCACGCCGTCGATCCGTAGACCATCACACCATTCCTGAATTGGAATCGATTTGCCCCTTAAACTCCCGTACTCTATTCTGAGCAGGCTTCCGCTTCTTGCCCTCACCTATGACTGCGAACAGTCCTCAACCGCCGAACGATCCGTTGCCGAATGTGCTTCCGTCCGCCATGGACACGGGCAGCGAACGTTTTCATTCGAACGCTGCCGCCATGCGCAGCCTGCTGGCAGAATTTGAAGCCGAGCAGGCGATCATCCGCCAGGGAGGCGGCGCAAAGGCCATCGAAGCGCAACACAAGAAAGACCGCCTTACGGTGCGCGAGCGACTCGATCTGCTGCTGGATCCTGGCGCCGAGTTTTACGAGCTGAGCATCTACGCCGCGCACGGCATGTATGAAGACTATGGCGGCGCGCCGGCGGCTGGCACAGTTACAGGCGTGGGTCGCGTCGCAGGACGACTGGTCATGATCGTCGCCAACGATGCAACGGTGAAGGCCGGCGCATTTTTCCCCATGACGGCGAAGAAGGTGCTGCGCGCCCAACGCATCGCGATGGAGAATCATATTCCCACGCTGTACCTGGTCGACTCTTCCGGCGTGTTTCTGCCGCTGCAAGAAGATGTCTTTCCAGATCAGGACGATTTTGGACGCGTCTTTCGCAACAACGCCGTCATGTCGGCGCGCGGCATTCCGCAGATGACCGCCATCATGGGCATGTGCGTTGCCGGCGGCGCGTATCTGCCGGTGATGACCGACCACGTATTGATGACGGAAGGCAGCGGATTGTTTCTCGCCGGGCCCGCGCTGGTGCAGGCGGCGATCGGCCAGAAAGTTTCCGCGGAGGAGCTGGGCGGCGCAACCATGCACGCGGAAATCTCCGGTACCGTCGACTTTAAAGAACCGAACGATCCCCTCTGCATTGCGCGAATGCGTTCTCTGGTTTCTCGGTTTGGGCATCGTTTGGGCGCGCCGTTCGATCGCGTTGCCTATGACGACGCGACGGACGCCCCAAAATATTCCGCGGAAGATTTGCTCGGCATTCTCAACCCCGACCCCGCAGCCGCTACGCACAGCTACGATATGCGCGCCGTCATCGCTCGAATCGTGGATGGCTCGCGCTTCGACGAGTACAAGCCGGATTACGGCCAGACGCTGCTGTGCGGGTATGCGCGCATCGGGGGCTTTGCCGTGGGCATCGTCGCGAACCAAAAGATGCATCGAATGCAGACCAGCCAGACCGGCGACAAGCGCATGGAGTTTGGCGGAGTCATTTATTCCGAGTCCGCCGACAAGGCGGCGCGTTTCGTCATGGATTGCAATCAGAATTTAATCCCGCTGATTTTCCTCCACGACGTCAACGGATTTATGGTGGGCCGCGATGCGGAATGGAGCGGTATCATCCGTTCTGGCGCGAAGATGGTCTCCGCCGTCGCGAACAGCGTGACGCCGAAAATTTCCGTCATTGTCGGCGGCTCGTTTGGAGCGGGGAATTACGCGATGTGCGGCAAGGCATACGATCCGCGATTTATCTTTGCGTGGCCCACGGCAAAGTATGCCGTGATGAGCGGCGCCTCCGCTGCGAGCACGTTGGTGGAAATTAGAATTAGGCAACTGGAACGCGGCGGCCACAAACTCAGCGACGCGGAAAAGAAGACGCTGTTCGACTCGACCAAAGCAGCTTACGATGAGCAGACCGATCCGCGCTACGCGGCCGCGCGTTTATGGGTGGACGCGATCATCGACCCCAGAAAGACCCGCGACGTGCTGCGGATGGCGCTGGAAGCGGTCGCGCTCAATCCGGACGTCCCGCGGTTCAATCCGGGTATCCTGCAGACTTAATCGACAGACGAAATGAACGACGAATGATCGGCGACGAAATCAAAATCATCGAATGCCCGCGCGATGCCTGGCAGGGATTGCCGAAACTTGTTCCCGCCGAGTTGAAGGCAGCGTACCTGCGCGATTTGATTGCCGCCGGGTTCCAACACATCGATGCTGTGTCTTTTGTATCGCCAAAAGCCGTGCCGCAGATGGCGGACTCGGAGCAGGTGCTGCGCCTGTTGCAGGCCCCGGAAGAGGTGGACATTATCGGCATCGTGGTCAATGAAAAAGGGGCCGAGCGTGCCATTGCGACCGAATCCGTGCGTACCCTCGGCTTCCCGTATTCCATTTCTCCAGGGTTCCTGGAGCGCAATCAACATCAGACGCCGGAAGAATCTCTCGACGCGCTCGACGGCATCGCGGAACAGGCATATCAGGCCGGTCTGGACCTGGTTGTTTATCTCTCGATGGCTTTCGGCAATCCCTACGGCGATGCGTGGAGCCTCGATGAAGTGGTCGAGGCCTGCGGTCTGCTGACGGAGATGGGGGTCGAACAGATTTCTCTGGCCGATACGATCGGCGTGGCCGGTCCGGAGCAGATAGCGGCGCTGGTCTCGGCGGTGCTCGCGACCGACGACCGGGTGGAGTTTGGGGTGCATCTGCATGCCCGTCCCGATAGGGTTGAGGAGAAAGTTCTGGCGGCGTATCACGCCGGTTGCCGCCGATTCGACATGGCCATGGGCGGCCTGGGAGGATGCCCCTTCGCGCAGGACTCGCTGGTCGGCAACATCGCCACGGAGCAGGCGCTCTCCGCACTTCGCAGTGCGGGCGCCAAGCTGCCGGAGTTGGCCCAGCCGGCAGACCTGCTGGCGCGAACTCGACAGATTGCGGCTGAGTTTGGGCCGCCATTGCAGTAGGGCCGCGCAACCCAGGCGGTGGAGTTACATCGTAATACGATATAATCCATGCATGACCCACGCAGGCGCAAAGCAGGACCCGAATCAGCCTCTCCATCGGGCATTGGCGGAATTCCGGCGTCAGTTGCGCGGGTTCCTTTTGGCCAGTGAAAATGCGGCCAACGAAGCGGGCCTGCATCCGCAACAGCACCAGCTTCTACTGGCGGTCGCGGGGGTGCCCGCCGGTATTTCTCCTTCCATCGCCTATGCGGCCGAAGCCCTTGGACTGAAGCACAATACGGTCGTGGAACTGGTCGATCGCTGCGAAAAAGAAGGTCTGCTCATGCGCGCAACCGATCCAGAAGATCGTCGCCGGGTTTGCCTGCGAACGACGGCCCGCGGCCAAAGAGTGCTTGGCCGACTTTCGCAGGTCCATTTGCGGGAACTGAATCTGCAAGGGCCGCTCCTGATCCAGGCACTGCAAAACGTTGTGAATGCCAAAAGTCGCGGCGTGCCGTACCGCAACCGGAAAAGAAATGGATAAGAAAATTGCGATGGCCGAAGCGACGCCGACCAGGCCCAACGCAAGATTCAAGTCTCGGCTGATTGAGCATCCGCTGCTGCGCAAGCACTTTCCCTTGGTCGCGGAAGACCTGGCCGCTACCTATACGCGCGATCTGCATAAGTGGCTTATTATCGCGCCGATCATCGGCATTGCCACGGGACTTGCCGTTACCGCAGTTGCTCTCATCATTCTGAAGGAACTGTGGCCGCCGGTGTTGCATCTTTTTTTACGGCGATCGTGGACGATTCTTCCGGTGATGACGGCGGCATTCGCGGTCACCGGACTCATCATGCAATTTCTGACGCCCGATCCGGACGAGCATTCGACGGAAGAAATTATTCGTTCGTATCACGAGCACCAGGGCGACATCGATGTCCGGTCATTTTTTCCGAAACTCCTGGCGGCCATCACGACGGTTGGATTCGGCGGCAGCGCAGCTCTTGAGGGGCCCAGTATTTACGGGGGCGGAGCGATCGGGTCGTGGCTGTGGAGCAAGTTGCAGCGCGTCGGATTGGAACCGCGCGACCGGCGAATTATGCTGATCAGCGGCGCCGCGGCCGGAATGGCAGCGGTATTTCGCGCGCCGATGACTGGACTTGTCTTTGCGCTGGAAATGCCGTACAAGGACGACCTGGCGCATGAGGCGCTGCTGCCTTCGCTGATCGCGTCGGTGGTTTCCTATGTGACGCTGGCATTTTTTCTGGGCGCCGCTCCACTGTTCAACTTCGCCAGCGCCACTTCGTTCACGGGCCGCGATCTTTTGTGGTGCGCCCTGCTCGGCGTTCTCATCGGCCTGGTCGCCATGGCCTTTACGATCACGTTCCGCCGCGCACGCGTGTTTATGGTCCACTGGGGCATTCCCCATTGGCAGAAGCTGACGATAGGCGGCTTTTTCGCCGGAGTGTGCGGCCTTGGATTTTTGTCGCTGTATCACGGAGCGCTGGTCCCGCTCGGCCCAAATTATGAAGCAGTCGGAGAGATTCTCGGCCATCACCACAGTTCGCTGGAGCTGGTTGTTTTCGGAGTACTCAAACTGGCCGCAACTTTGTTCACGCTTGCCAGCGGCGGCGTCAGTGCCATGTTCGTGCCGCTGTTTCTGACCGGGGGCAGTTTCGGCGCCGCATTCGCGCAGTCGATTGTCCATTCCAGTTCTGTTGAACTGTATGCGGCGGTGGGGATGGCGGCGTTCATTGCAGCCGGATATAAGACGCCGCTGGCCGCCGTTGTGTTTGTCGCGGAAGCCACGGGCGGTCATGCCTTCATTGTCCCCGCTTTGATTGGCGCCGCCGTCGCCTATGCCGTTTCCGGCGAGGCATCCGCATCCGGCGATCAGCGTCTGCATGAAGGCACTCGTTCGCTGCCAACAGAGGTCGGCGACCTTCCGCAGGTTGCTTCGCCTGAAAAAGCCGGACCATAGAGCGACCGCCAACCCAAAAAGTTTCCTGGCCCGACATAAGTGACTTGCGTCATTCCATCCTCTACTATGGATTTGCGCGCGTTTCGCTGCAGGAGCCAGGATGCCTTATCAAACGCTGTACATCGCGGAGACGGAGGACATCGTCACCGTCACGTTCAATCGCTCCGAGCGCCGCAATGCGCTTACTCCGCAGATGATCGATGAGTTGATCGCGACCCTTGAAAGCCTGACGGACCGAAATTGCGGCGTCTTGATCCTGACCGGCCGAGGGCCCGCTTTTTGCGCCGGACTCGACCTGGAGCATCTGCAGTCCCTCATCGGCAAAACGCTGCCACAGCACAATGCAGACGCGGAACGCATGGCGCATCTGCTTCGCCGTCTGTATGACCTGCCGCTTCCCACTATCGCCGCCGTCAACGGGCACGCCATTGCCGGAGGCATGGGACTGGCGACGGTGTGCGACTTCACGCTGGCGGTACCGGAGGCGAAGTTTGGATATACAGAGGCGCGCATCGGTTTCATTCCGGCGATCGTCGCCTCGTTCCTGACCTTGCAGGTGGGCGAAAAGCAAGCGAGGGACTTGCTTTTGACGGCGCGGCTGATCACAGCGGAAGAGGCGCGCCAGATGGGCCTGGTGAATGAAGTTGTGCGTGATTCCGGCCTGATGGAGCGTGCCATGCGCCTGGCGCATCAACTGCTGAAAAACAGCCCCGACTCCATGCGCGCCACCAAGCAATTGCTTTCCGCCCACGTCAAAGAGCGGCTGGATCGTCAGTTGCAGGCGGCTGTCGAAATGAATGCAAATGCGCGCAGCACGGAGGATTTTCGCGAGGGAGTGTCCGCATTTCTCGAGCGCCGCACGCCCATTTGGCCCTCCCGCAAACGCAGCAAAACCCCTGTCCACGTTTGAGGAGATTCACGCGTGAACGAATTGCCTTCCAATGGGAATCAAGTGATCGGTGAGGTCCGCCTGCGCGTGCGGTATGCGGAAACCGACCAGATGGGCGTCGTCTACTACTCGAATTTTCTGGTCTGGTTTGAGATTGGGCGCGTGGAATTGCTGCGCAAGCTCGGCTTCGATTACAAGACCATGGAAATTGAGGACGACTGCTTTATTCCGGTGGTCGAGGCCAATTGCCGTTACAAATCTCCTGCTCGCTACGACGACGAACTGATCGTTGAAACTCGCGTGACCGGCGTGCGCGGCGCAGTCCTGAAGTTTCGCTATCGCATTACGCGCATCAGCGATCGGCAATTGCTGGCAGAAGGCGAGACCACGCACGTCGTCACCGATCGCACGATGACAAAGCGCGCGCTGCCGGAAAAATATGTCCAGGCGCTGAAGGGCGCATGAACCATGGTTCAACTTCGCCCGCTGACTTCTCGAATCAGCAGACGGACCGGCTTACTCGCAGTTGATCATCCAGGGTACGCCGAAGGAATCGGTAAACATGGCGAACCGTTTCGCCCAAAATGTTTCCTGGATTGGCATCTGCACCGTTCCGTTGGCCGACAAGGCATGAAAGACGCGGTCTGCCTCGGCGATGTCTTTCAGATTGAGCGACACGGAAAAGCCCTGCGGTACTTGATATCGTCCGTCGGGTGCATCGGAGCCCATCAGCACTGTTTTCCCCATGGTCATTCGGGCGTGCATCACCTTATCTCGCCATTCAGGGGAGAAGTGTTTCTCCATCGGTGAACCGCCGTAGGTGTGTATTGCCTCGATTTTTCCGCCGAGATGCTGTTCGTAAAACTTGAACGCTGCCTCGCAATTGCCGTTGAAAAGTAAATATGGATTGAGTTCCATGGTTCTCTCCAGGTGTGGCGAAGATATGAATGCGGACGGGATTTATTTCTCAACCGCCTTCTGGACAAGTAAGGGCGCAAAATAGGCGCGCAATCTCCAAACTAAAATCAGCCAGAGAATGGACGCGAACAGGCCGGGCGGCAAACCGCTGGGCTGCATGGTGATATGGAAAACAAGAATGTTGTAGAGCACGGGCGCCAACAGCGCCAGCGCCAGCGGTACGAACCGGTTGACCAACAGCAGCGCGCCGGCAATCACTTGAACGACAGCAACGAAATAGACGAAGTGGCTGGCCACGAGCGTGCTAAGAAAGGTTCCAGCCAAGCCTGGGGGCAGCGGCGCGTGCATAAAGTTCAGAAATCCATTCAGGCCGAAGACAAAGAACATCAGGCCGAGTAGGATGCGTGCAAGGATCGAGACAATTTTCATTCGAGCTCTCCATTTGGTTCTGGCGAATTTGCCGTCCGCGAAGTAGTGTGGTCCTTGCTGAGGCAGACTTGATGATGTTCGCAAATCGTACATTGATGCAAGGAATTTCGCGCCAGGCCAGATAATTATCCGCCGGCGATGGCACCCAGGACAATCAACGGTTCCTTTCCTGATACCACGGCCTCCGGCAATGGAGCGTCCGGGGGCTCATGCGACAGGTCCTCCTGGCAGGCGAAAAATCGCAGGAACGGCCGACGCTGGTGCGTGACCTGGTCGCGAATGGTCCCGCGCAACATGGGATAGCGGGCCTCCAGCGCGGCCAGCGCGGAACGCAGCGTGACAGCGCCGTCAATTTCCAGCGCGACCTCGCGGCCAACACCTGCCAGCGTCCGCAAATGGGCGGGCAACTCGATTCGGACCGTCGCCGTCATCGCAACGTCTGGACCTCGACTGAGAGCACCGCGGGAAGGTCGCGCACAATCGGATTCCAACTGTCGCCGGCATCGGCGGAACAGTACACCTGACCGCCCGTCGTGCCGAAGTAGATGCCGCAGTCGTCCAGCGAGTCGACAGACATCGCGTCGCGCAGCACGTTCACATAGCAATCCTTCTGCGGAAGGCCCTTGGTCATTGCCTCCCATTCGTTGCCGCCGGTGCGGCTGCGATGCACTTGCAGCTTGCCGTCGATCGGATAATGCTCCGAATCGCTCTTGATCGGGACCACGTAGAGCGTCTCCGGTTCATGCGCATGCACGTCGATCGCGAATCCAAAGTCCGTGGGCAGATTTCCGCTGACCTCCTGCCAGGAGTCGCCGCCGTTGTCGCTGCGCATTACGTCCCAGTGTTTCTGCATGAACAACACGTTCGGGCGCGAGGGGTGCATCGCAATGTGATGCACGCAGTGTCCCACCTCGGCATTCGGATCGGGAATGTACTGCGAATGCAGCCCACGGTTGATGGGTCGCCAGGTCTCGCCGCCGTCGTCCGTGCGAAACGCGCCTGCGGCAGAGATCGCAATGTAAATGCGTTTAGGACTGGCAGGATCAAGCAGGATTGTGTGCAGGCAGAGGCCGCCGGCGCCGGGTTGCCAGCGCGGGCCGGTGCCGTGTTTGCGGAGTCCAGAAAGCTCCTGCCAGGACTGTGCCCCGTCGGTGGAGCGGAACAGCGCGCCATCTTCCACCCCGGCGTATACGGTGTCCGGATCGGTCAGCGATGGTTCCAGATGCCACACTCGCTTGAACTCCCATGGATGCGGCGTGCCGTCGTACCACTGATGCGTACCGGGAATGCCGTCGTAGACAAACTTGTTATCGACCGGCTCCCAGGTTTTGCCGCCGTCGTTGGAGCGCTGAATCAACTGGCCGAACCAGCCGCTGGTTTGCGACGCATACACGCGATTGGGATCGGCAGGCGACCCCTTCAGGTGATACATCTCCCAGCCGCCAAAATGCGGGCCACTGACATCCCAATTCTTGCGCTTGCCATCCGCCGTCAAAATAAACGCACCTTTTTTCGTGCCCACCAATACGCGTACACTGCTCATCCTTTTCTCCTTTCATTGCTCCGGGTTGAAGTATCTTGCGGTATTTCGTCAAAGCGGGGAATCAGGGGCGTCGAATCCCGTTCCCGCCATCGTCTTCGAGTTTCGGCGAGAACTTGGTCGCGTCCTTTTTCCATCTGGTCGATCAACCCGCATGGCGCCGCGGTCGCTTCATACTTTGCGCCCCAGATCAGCATCTCCAGCATGACGGGCGCGAGATCGATGCCTTTCTGCGTTAGCCGGTAGTTGACTCGCCGCGCATCGGTCTCATTCGGCTCGGTCATCAAAATGCCCGCGGCTTCCAGGGTTTTCAGCCGGCCAGCGAGGATGTTCGAGGAAATGCCTTCGCCGGACCCTTGAAACTCCTTGAAGGTGCGATAGCCGCGCACCATCATGTCGCGGACAATCAGTAGGGACCAGCGATCTCCAAACTGCTCCAGAGACATGCTGACGGGGCAGCCGGATCGAGGTCTCGATTTTGATCTTTCAGGCATGGGGGTATGCCGTCTATGTTACTTGCAAAAGGCAAGTAACATGCAGAAATTAACAGAATCACTTGCGAAATACAAGTGAATAACGCTTGAATTTTCGACAGAAAACCCCTTGGTTCGGTTGTTTGAGGCGGAGACGCAGGGATGCCGATTTTGTCCGCCAGCAACCTAAAAAGCGCGGGCTTCGTCCAACTGAGTGTTCGGACGCGGGAAATACAAATTTATTGAAGTCTCTCGCGATCCAATCGTTTGGCCTTAAAAGAACAGTTTTCATGAAAAGGAGAAAGTTCGTGAGAAAGTTTTCGTGTCGTCGCTCCATATTTCCGTTTGCATTGGCTGTTACCGCGCTGCTTGCCCTTCCAGCCATCCTGCAAGCGCAGTCCGTTCGAGTCAACTGGGCCAAAACAGCCTCATTCGCAAGCGATAAAACGTATGCATGGATTCCCAGCAAGGACACGAACCATCCCTTTTACCGCCAGTATGTCGGGCAATTTGTGCGGGCGGACCTTGCCAAAAAGGGGCTGCGAGAGGTTTCCGCCTCGCAGTCGCCCGATTTGCTGGTGACCTATCACTTCCTGACCCAGGAGACCGAAGACCTACAAACGAATGGCTACGGCTACGGTGGTGGCGGATGGGGCGGTTGGGGTTGGGGCATGGGAATGGGCATGGGTGGGATGGGCATTGAAGATACCACAACCACTGAAGTGCCGGTGACCATGGGAGTCCTGACGGTGGACATGATCGACGCAAAGACAAAAACAATCATCTGGCGGGGGCAGGCGACGGAAGACAATGTATTGAAGAGCACGAAGGGTGAAGAGAAAAAGGTCAGAAGCGCCGTTGATAAGATGCTCGACCATTTCCCACCCAAATAGGCGTAGATTCACTGAATTGCGTGAACATCGAGCAGTCGCGCGATCCAGGTCGCCCAACGAACAGGCAAGCTGCGGGCTTCGGTCCACAGCTTGCCTGTTTGCCAAGCGATGCTGCGCGAGCTACTTCTGCTGTAGAGGGCAAGTACGTATGTGCAGCAGGGCATAACCGGGACAGATGCCCACCAACCCCGTGATCAGCGGGGCCAGGCCAATCAATCCGAACCAGTGGGCCGGGCCGTGCAATAAAAACAGCAGGCTCAAAATACCAAGTCCAACGATGACTCGAATGACTCGATCCGCCAACCCTTCATTTTTCATTGTGTTCCTCCCATAGAAACGTTGTTCGCGCACGCCCGTTAGGCGGCGAGGCCGCGCGGCTTGACGTGGGCGCGAATAAAATCCACCGTGGTTTCCAGCGGGGTGCCGGGGCCGAAGATGGCGGCGACCCCTTGCTGCTTGAGGAATTCGATGTCCTGCGCGGGAATGGTGCCGCCGAGGACGACGAGGATGTCGTCGGCGCCGCGCTCTTTCAGCAGCGCCATCAAGCGCGGGACGATGGCGTTGTGCGCGCCGGAAAGAATACTCAAGCCGATGCACTGCACATCTTCCTGGATGGAAGCGTTCACGATCATTTCCGGCGTCTGGCGCAGGCCGGTGTAGATGACTTCCATGCCGGCATCGCGCAGCGCGCGCGCGATGACCTTGGCGCCGCGGTCATGGCCGTCCAGGCCGGGCTTGGCGACCAGCACGCGGATTGGGAATTTATTTTGCTGCGCGACTCGGGGCTCGGTTGTCAAAGGGTTCCTCGCGGAATTCTGTCAGGTCCAACTGGATTCTTCATAGGTCCCATACACGTCGCGCAGCGCTTCGCAGATTTCGCCGACGGTGGCGTAGGCGCGGACACAGTCCAGAATATACGGCATGGTGTTGGCGCTGGAGATTTTTCCTTTTTCCGCCTGCGGTTCGCGCGCAGCGGCCTGGCGAAGCGCGGCCAATAGGCGAGTGACTTCCGCCTGTGAACGGCGGGCGCGAAGCCGCTTCAATTTTTCCGTCTGCGAGTCGCGTACGCTTTCGCCGATGTAGAGAATCTGCTGCGGAGTTTCTTCGACGACAAAGTCGTTGACGCCGACGATGATCTTTTCTTTGGCCTCGACGGCGCGGGCGTATTGATAGCTGGATTCGGCGAGCTCCTTCTGCGGAAAGCCCTGTTCGATGGCGCGGACCATTCCGCCCATCGCGTCCAGCTTGTCGAAGTATTGGAACGCGCCCTGTTCCATTTTCAGGGTGAGATTTTCGACGAAGTAGGAACCGCCGAGCGGATCGACGGTCTGGGCCACGCCGGATTCGTAGGCCAGAATCTGCTGGGTGCGCAGCGCAATGCGCGCGGCCTCTTCGGTGGGCAGCGCGAGCGCTTCATCGTAGGAATCGGTATGCAGCGATTGCGTGCCGCCCAAGACGGCGGCGAGCGCCTGAATGGCCACGCGGGCAATGTTGTTCATGGGCTGCTGCGCGGTGAGCGAAACGCCGGCGGTCTGGGTATGGAAACGCATCAACTGCGAGCGCGATTGCCTGGCGTGGAAGCGGTCCGTCATCAGGCGATACCAGATTTTGCGGGAGGCGCGGAACTTGGCGATCTCCTCAAAGAAGTCGTTGTGGGAGTTGAAGAAGAAACTTAGGCGCGGCGCAAAATCGTCGACATCGAGGCCGCGGCGAAGGGCCCATTCGACATATTCGACGCCGTCATAGATGGTGAAGGCCAGCTCCTGCAGCGCGGTCGCGCCGGCCTCGCGGATGTGATAGCCGGAGATGGAGATAGGATTGAATCGCGGCGTAAACAAAGAGCCAAACTCGAAGGTATCGATGACCAGGCGCATGGAAGGCGCGGGCGGATAGATGTATTCCTTCTGCGCGATGTATTCCTTGAGGATGTCGTTTTGCAGCGTGCCGGAAATCTTTTTCCAGTCCGCGCCCTGCTGCTCCGCGACCACCAGGTACATGGCCCACAGCACGCTGGCTGGGGAGTTGATGGTCATGGAGACGGTGGTTTTTTCGAGGTCGATGCCGGAGAAGAGAATCTCCATGTCTTCCAGCGAATCGATGGCGACGCCACACTTGCCGACCTCGCCTTCGCTGTTGGCGTGGTCGGAATCGTAGCCCATCAGCGTGGGCAGATCGAATGCGACGGAGAGGCCGCCGCCGCCGGCCTGCAACAGATATTTGTAGCGCTGATTGGTTTCCTCCGGCGTGGCAAAGCCGGAAAACTGGCGCATCGTCCACAGCTTGCCGCGATAGCCGGTGGCATGAATGCCGCGGGTATAGGGGGCCTGGCTGGGATGGCCCAGGTATTTGTCCGGGTGCTGGTCCCAATCCGCAGGAAGATCGGCGGGGGTGTAGAGCCGCTCGACGGGAACGCCGGAGATGGTGGTGAAGCGGGCGGTGCCGTCGGGATTGCGATTGGTGCCGGTGTCGGCGCCAATGGGCCGCTCAGGAGATTTGGCGAGCGCGGGCGCGAGGATGTTGTCAATCCATTGCTGCTCGGCAGGGGAGACATTGCGGACGGGTCCAGCGGCGGGCGCGGAAGTCTTCGGAACATCTTCGGCGGTGCTTCGCGACATACGGTACCCCTACAGGCTTTGGCGAGCTGGGAAGAACCCTTCAGCATAGGGTATTGCACGCGGGACAGGCAAACCGGGGAGGTTGCATCGAAGCGGAAAAAGTCGGATGGAAAGGCGACAAAACGAGCGAAGGCAACAGACCCAGGTTAGCTGCGCGAACCGGGGGCACCCGGCGTATAGCCAAGAATATAATTGAGGCGAACGGTTTCTAAAGAGGTCGCTTCATGGGCAAACTCTTCAGCCGGGTCCTTGTTTCGGGGTTCGCATTGCTTCTATTCGGTTCGCTGCAAGGATGGGCGCAGACCGATGTGGCCGTCAGCGCGTATGGCGCATTCAATCAATCGACCAGTGGAAATGGCACGGTGCAAAGCCCGTCGAACCAGGCCGGGTTCCTGATCGAGGCACGACATATCAGAAACCCCCTGGTCGGTTATGAAGCGACGTATGCATACAACCGCGCCAATCAGGCGTATTCCTCCCAATCCTTCCCTACGTGTCCCTCAGCCGTCTGCGGCGGAACGACGACAAAGACGGCGGCCATTCCGGCCAATGCGCACGAGTTCACCGCGGATTGGGTGGCCTCGCTCAAGCTGGCCAATCTCAAGCCCTTTGCTCTCGCCGGTGGTGGACTACTCGTCAATGTGCCCAGCGGCGGCACCTTGACCACGGTCACTTGTGGCCAGTTCAACCCACTTTGTCTTCAATCCACCACCAACGCTCCCACAAATACCGCAACCAAAGCGGTCTTCGTCTACGGCGCTGGCGTGGACTGGACATTGCTCCCACGCCTGGGCCTGCGTTTTCAGTACCGCGGCAACCTATACAAGGCCCCGGCCCTGACAACAGCCTTTTCCTCGACAGACAGTTTTACTCACACGGCGGAGCCGATGTTGGGAGCATTTTTCCGGTTCTGACTGGATGGACGCTTTGCCGGGCATCCCTGGAAAAAAGACGAAAGCATTGCCCATGCAGAATTGTCCTACGTGAAGCGATCCGCCGTACTCTGGATTCCGGTCCTGTCGCCAGGCGCCGGGTGCCCCAGGTTCGCGAAGCTAACCTGGGTGTTTTCTCTTATACTTCAAAACATGCCGTGGGGACTGGAGCGATATCAACAGGCAGGCGATCTGCACTTTGTCACCTTCAGTTGCTATGGACGAGCGCCGTATCTTCGTTTGCAGGCGGCCCGCAACCTATTTGAAACTTCCCTGGAGAAAATGCGACAGCAATATGGATTCTTCATTGCAGGGTATGTAGTGATGCCCGAACATGTCCACCTGCTGTTAAGCGAACCACAAGAAAAGCCGTTGGCGCTGGCCTTGAAGGCAATCAAAGTGTCCGTTGCCAAGCAATCGCGAGAACGGCCTTTCAGGCAGCCTCGCTACTACGACTTCAATGTCTACACCGAGCGCAAGCGCATCGAGAAATTGAAGTACATGCATCGCAATCCTGTGAAGCGTGGATTTGTCGAGAGGCCGGAGGACTGGCCATGGTCGAGCTTTCGGCATTATTCGACAGGAGAAGACGGGCTGGTTGAGATTGAGTCGCAATGGACGGCGGCACGCAGGTCGAGGCAAACAGACCCAGGTTAGTCCGCCGTGGCGGACGAACCTGGGGCACCCGGCGGACGAGCCTGGGCACCCACTGTCGTGTCTTGGAAACCTTCTCCGCGACATCGGTTTAACTCGCACATCCACCTTAATTCGCCCTTGACAAGTCGAGTCGATCTTATATCATCGCCTCACCCCCCTAGCAACAAAGCCATCGCACATACAACTTTAGGTTGCATATCGCTGCTTCAACCAGGAGATCGATTGAAGATGTGCATGGAAATTCGTTGATGAAAGTGCAAAAACGGAGGGTGCAATGAAGAGCAAACATATTCCGATTTATTGTCTAGCGACCATGGCGTTGTTTTTCGCCACCAGTTTTATGCATGCTTCCACCTCGAAAGAAGCGCAGGAGGCGCTTAGCAAGGCGCTGTTGGGCAAAGATGCAAAGGCGCTGATCGATATGCCCGCCTACAAGGAAGGGATCGACATCTACTACACGCCGCCATCGAACAAGCGCACCGACGATCGCGGGATCGACCTGAAGGGCCTGACGAAGTGGCTGAAGGCCAAGGGCGTCGGCGTGGAAAAGGGCGAGGACGTCACTATTACCAACGTGAAGGTCGATAGCAGGATGATCGAGATCCACCTGGGCGGCGGCGGCGAAGGCAGACGCGGCAGCAACCATGCCAATAAGGTGAATGCGGGCTTCAAACGCGCTGGAGGTTCCCGCATCAATTTTCGCTATCAACGAGATCTGACTGACGCGGACCTACAAACGAGCAATTTTTTCAAGTTCATGGGTCGGGTTGTGGACGTGAGCGGGATCGAGACCCAATTGGACGTGAAGAAAATGCCCGCCGTCGACCAGGGTGCCATTGACAACCACACCGTCATCAACGGCATGACCTACGAAATGGTGCTGTTGAGCTTTGGCGACCCGGAACAGAAAAAAGTAGAAGACAGCACCGGCAGTACCTTCAAAGAAACCTGGTATTACCTGAAGGACGGACACCGCTGGATACTGCACTTTGAGAATGGCAAGGTGGCGCAAATCCAGACGTTCTGAATTGCGGGGTTCAATCCCATGTCTCAAGAGCGAGACCCTTCGACAAGCTCAGGGCAGGCTCTGGGGCACCCAGGTCCATGTTGCGCGAGCGAGTCAGCCGGAGTCGATCTAATCCTTCCAGGCGCCGAGTTGTTTGCGCAACAGGACCAACTGGCCGAGGTGATAGCTGGTGTGGTCGCCCGCCAGCAGAATCTCTCGCAGGATGGTTTGGCCGTCTCCCCAGGGAATCTTTGCGGTGAGGTCGGTCCTAGGATCCTGGATTAGCTTGTCGAGAGCTTTTAAGTCCTTATGAACCGCAGCGACGGAATGGTCCCACGCCGAGGACGATTTGGGCGACTCTTCAGCAGGCCAATACCCGGCGGGCCACTCGGGCGCCTCATATTTTGGATTGGTACAAAACTCCAACAGATCATGCAGGGCGATGCGAATATGTTCCAGCATCTGCCATGCATTGTGCGGCGAGCGCGCGGGCTTTTTGTCGAGCAGGGAAGCAGGCATTTCCTTCACTGCTGCATCGAGCGTGGCGTGGGCCTGGTCGCCTCGGAGAAATGCCGACAACTCCTGTCGAATGGAGCGGTCCTGCGTGGATGGATGGCCGGGCATTGGGGCTCCTATGGCGATGTTCGTTGGTTTAGATGCTGCCATCGGCGAAGAGGGCGCATCTTACAGGTGGGGAATTCAGGGGAGGGGCGCGAGAAAACCGCGGGTCCCTCCCCTACCCCTTCGACTGCGCGCAGGGTCCGGTCGGGATGACAAGTTTTTTGTTTTTGGTCGGAGCGATGCCGGAAGCCAGCGGCTCGGGCGCGTATCTAGCTGAGGATGACTTCGGCGTTGCCGAGATGCTCGGTGATCAGGCGGCCGACGAGCGGCTTGAGGGACTCACCGGTTTTGGGGAACACAAACTGCTGGGCGGTCTCGTCCCAATCCAATTTGAAACTGGTGGAAAGAGCGGAAATCCATATCTGGCGGACGGGAGCGTTGGGGGTGAGAACGAATTTGGAGGGCGGCTCGTCGAAGCCGATGTTGAGGACGCCGTTCTGTTCTTCCACCTCAAAGTCGGCATCGGACTCGGCAAGGATGAGCGCTTTTTTCAGGGACTCCAAAGCGCTGTCCGCGTGGCGCCGAAAGGCGATTTCGTCGATCATAGAGCCAGTGTACCAACATTCCCGCCGCACCGGATGCACGTAGCATGAAGGCATCGATGCGTAGGGATGCCTGCGGGCAGAAGAGTTTCCGAGTTGTGACAAGTCGCGGAAAAGGCCGCCGGCCAACTCAGTTGAGCCTCGTATATTTTTCGGTTGTGCTGCTGTTGTTGTGGATGTTACCGCAGGCGACGGACGCCTATTCATTTCTGACGCATGAAGACCTGGTCGATGTGGCCTGGCACGGGTCGATCCGGCCGGCATTGCTGGCCAGATTTCCAAAGACCACGGCGGCGCAATTGCGCGAGGCCCGCTCCTACGCCTACGGCGGGACCACCATCCAGGATCTGGGCTATTACCCTTTCGGACATCAGCTTTTCAGCAATCTGACGCACTACGTGCGGTCGGGCGAATTTGTGAACAACCTGATTCGCGACTCTCGCAATGTGGATGAATACGCGTTTGCGCTGGGCGCGCTGTCGCACTATGTGGGAGACAGCGACGGACATCGCTTCGCGACCAATCCTTCGACGCCGATCGAGTTTCCGTCGCTTGGGGAAAAGTATGGGCCGGTCGTGACCTACGATGAAGCTCCGCATGCGCATGTGCGGACGGAGTTTGCCTACGATGTGGAGCAGTTGGGCCGGCATGAATTTGCGCCGGTGGGATACATGCATGCGATGGGGTTCAAGGTCCCGCGCAAGCTGGTGGAGCGGGCATTTTTTGAAACCTACGGACTGACGTTGCGGAGCGTGCTGGGACGTCCGCGTCCCGCGTTTGAAAGCTACGATTCCGCTGTGGGCAAAATGCTGCCGGCAGTTGCCGATGCGGAGGTCCTGATCCACCGCAAGGATTTTCCAGCGGCAGCGGACTTGCAGGCATTTCATCAGTTTTCCAGTCGGCAGGAGCAAGCGGGGGTTGAGAACGACTGGACCCGGTACAAGCAGAAAGCCGGATTTAAAGTGTATTTCGTTGCATTCCTGATTCGCATTGCGCCGAAGATTGGGGCCGTTTCCGATTTGGCGATTCGCGGCCCCAGCGCGGAGACGGACCGGTGGTACATCGAGAGCGTCAATCGATCCATGGACGATTACGAGCGGATGCTGCGCGAGTTGGCCAAAGACCCGAAGCATGCGCTGGACCTGCCGAATCGGGACCTGGATACGGGCAGCCTGGTGCGGCCCGGCGCTTACGTGCTGACCGACAAAACCTATGCGGAGCTACTGAAGCATCTGACCGCCGACCCGGAGCGCCGCGTTCCGCCCGGCCTGCGCAACGATGTGCTGGCGTATTATGCGGACCCGAACGCGCCGATTTCAACCAGGAAGAATTTGAAGGCATGGAAGCGGGTACAGACGGAGCTGACGACGCTGCGGGGAATGCAAACTGCGGGGACCAAGAAAGTCGCCATGCTGCGGCGATAATCTTTGCGAAGATTTTGTATTTGAAAATTGCGGCGGAAGATTTTGTTGCTGACGAAGTGACTTGGGGCAGCCAATTTCGTTGACGCTAGGCGGCTGCATGGCCAACAATAGGCTCATGGCAAAAACTGCAGGTTCAGGATCTGGCGCGGGCGATTTCGGACTGCTCGTGTTGCGCGTTGTGCTGGGAGCGACGCTGTTTTTCAAGCATGGGTTGGAGAAGATCACCCACTTCTCGCAGATGTCCGCTCATTTTCCTAACCCCCTCCACGTCGGTTCGCATGTCAGCCTGATTTTCGCGCTGCTGTCGGACGCAATCTGCTCGCTGCTGGTGGTGTTGGGACTGGGTACGCGCTTCGCGGCGTTCATCATTGCCGTGAATATGAGCGTGGCGCTTTATTTTGTGCATCACATGGCGCTGAGGTCGGAACATGGCGAGATGATGCTGATCTACATTGCCGGATTTCTGGCGCTGATTTTCGCCGGCGGCGGGCGATTCAGCCTCGACTGGAAGTTCTGGGGACGCAGCTAGGTATGTGTCGGGCATAGATTTGTGGCGGAGCCTATGGCGTGGGCAGCAGGTTCTGTTTTATGTTCGATTCATGGGCCAGAACTTTATTGCCGGCACGGTCAACCAGACGCTGCTGTTTCCCCCTCGCTTCACGAGTGGCTTCCCGAGGGCCATCTGGCGCGGTTCCTGGCCGGGGGGCGTTTTACCCGAAACTGCACCGAAGGCTTGCTATAGGCTAGCAACGGGATTACGGCCCGCGCCCCCAGTTCGAACACCAGCCCTGCGAACCGCTGCATCGCCCTTGGCAAAACGCTATGCCCGACACGCGCCTAGAAATATTCCCGTCCAACTTCCGCGCTGGTTTGCCGGCAATTGCATGAAAGCCTGCAACGCAACGATGTAGTTCGCGCCGGTCGACAAATGCACAGCGCGAAACTGATATATTCGTTGGAGATGTCCACACCGAAGACCACTACAAGGGAAAATGCGGCGCGTCCGGACGCGGGTCCTCATGGATATGCTGCTGGAATCGTGCTGATTGCCGGCTGGCTGGTCCCCGGACTCGGCCACCTGGTGCAAGGCAAATGGATCCGGGCAGTGCTGCTCTTTGTCTCCGTCACCTGCATGTTTTCTCTCGGCCTCGCCATGCATGGCAAGATTTACGCGGCGAACTCCGGAGAACTGCTCGACATGCTTGGATTTGTCGGCGATCTGGGCAATGGCGCGCTCTATGTCCTGTCCGCTTTTTTTGGCTGGGGACAAAACATCGTTCAGGTTGTCACTGCGGATTACGGCACCAAATTTATCGTGGTTGCCGGACTGCTGAACTTCATTTCCGCCGTCGATGCGCACAGCCTTCGGTTGGGGAGGAAGCGCTAATGTACACTCCCTCGCACTTCACCGCGGTGCTGCTGTTCGCTCTTTTTGCCTCCGTGGTATTCGGCATCACGCAACGCTCGGAGACTCGCGCCATGGTCCGCTACGGCGTGTACTGTTTTTGCCTGTTTGTGCTGGGAACGATCGCCGCCAGTTGGGCGATGTGGCTCATCAAGCACTGAAGGGTCCCATGCGCCCTTGCTAGCCGGCTGTAGGTTGGGAAGGTTCCCCGCGCGGGCGATTTGCCCCCATCAATGCCAGCGCTTCTCCCACAGCATCGCGTCGAAGCGGTGCTGCACGCGGTAGCCAAGCCGCCGATAGAGGCTGATGGCGCTTTGGTTCTGCTCGGTGACGGTCAGCGTTACGGCCTTGCATCCGCTGGCCCGGATAGAGGCCGCGGACAAATCGAGTAGTTTCTCCCCAATCCCCTGGCGCTGGAATTCCGGCAGAACGCATACCTGAATCACATGGCCGACACTGGCGCTCACCCGCGAACACAACAGCAGGCCAAATAGCCGATCGTCGTTCGGCGCCGCCAATACCCAGGATGCCTGTTCCTCAAAAATTCCACACCCTGGGAATCGCACAACATTGTGCAAAAATCGCTGCGCTCCTCCCAGCGACACATATTGATCGTTGATTCCACTGTCGATATGCCCCGCGTAAGACGCGGTAATCAGTTGCGGCGACAGTTCGAAGTCGGAGTTCTTCCATCGCCGGTAATGACCGCCTCCGGGGCCTTCGAATTCGTCGGGATGTACCGCGAGAGCGGCCCCGGATGGCTCGGGCGGATCCAATTCCAATTCCATGAACAGCCGCGGATACAGTTGAAACCCGGCCCGCTCGAACGGTCCGCGATGCAGGTCGTGCGGATGCAGCAACAGTTGCGCTTCCACGCGGGTCAGGTCGGGCGAGTGCAGCAGGGTCTCCAGCAACCGATCGATCAACTGCTGTTCAATTTTGATCGCTGCGGCTTCGTCCACCGCTTGGCGCGAAGCGAAGACATCCCCAATGACCGCTTTATTGGTTTCGTACACGCAAAAGATATAGCCGCAGACCCGGCCCTGGTCCAGGGCAGCGTAGCCGCTGAGCAAATGCGACTCGATGTACTGCAATACAAGGCTGGCTGAACTGCGATAGTCCCAGTGAAGGCGCTGGCTCCACAGCGCGCTTTCCTCCTCCAGCAGGGGACGAAGATGCTGCGCGGAAAAATGGCGCAGATCCAGAAATTCGAGTTGGAGCACGGAGGTCATGGTCAAATGCGCAGTCGAATCCTGAAGCGAGGTTCGCGATTGCGCGCGGCCAACGATATCGACCGTATGGCGCGAGTGTACGGCATTGCGGGCCAAATCGAAAAGCCGCAAACCGGGAAATAGGGCCGGATTTTCGGGGCGTATATCAACTGACACCGCCCGGTCGACATCCGCAATCGATGCGTGCTGGAGCTTTATTGAGCCTGCGGGCTCACCCGATAGACTGTCAGGTCCTGCGGGCGATAGAAAAAGAGCGGCTCATATTGTCGCCCCGCCAACAACTTCTTCAGTTGGTCACGGGAGAGCTGCTCTTCCTCCTCGTTGGAAAAATCCTGCACCACCAGCAGATGTTCTTCCGGTGGAACTCCGGACCGCTGATAGTTGGAAACGCGCTCGTTCAAGTAAAAGCCCAGGCCATACTGGACGTCGCGGCGGGCCTGGTACACGGCAACGATACGGGGAGCATCCGGGAGGGCAGCGACTTCATGGGCCAGGGTGCGCGCTGAATATTTTTGATCGAGCAGGATGCCATTGCGCGTTCCCAGAAGGAACACGAGAATCAGCGCCACTGGCACCAGCGTTGCCACGCGGAGCCGGTTCATCCCAAAGCGCGCCACCACCACCACCACCCCGATGCCGACGGCCGTGCCGTCCATCAGGGCGGCGGCGATCACGCGCGGAGGCGGCCATTGGCGCGGATGGACCAGAATCATTGGCAACATCAGCGTCGCCGCCACCAGCGCACCCACCACGATGGCATGGATCGTCAGCAGAGGCATCTTCAGCCCGCGCTTGCGGATGCGATTCAGATAGTCGCCGCAAAGAATGGTGATCGGCGGCAACGCGGGCAGTATGTATCCGGGCAGTTTCGACTGGGAGAAACTGAAAAAGACGATGGGAAACGCGGCCCACAACACAAGAAATTCAGGGAACGCATCCCCCGCCCTGGGATTTCCAATGTATCGGTCGGGATTGCGACGGACCTTCCATTCATCGATGGAATCGCGCACCGCGTCCCAGCAGGCGGTCCATGCCAGGGCAAGCCATGGCAGCAGCGCCAGCGCCGTGATCGGAATATAGAACCAGATGGCTTGAGAATGCCGGAAGCGGTCGGTGGCAAAACGTTCCAGATTGTGTTCCCAGAAAAACACCCGTAAGAACTGCGGGTTTCGATGCTGGACGGCAATAAACCAGGGCAACACCATGGCCAGATACAACACAATCCCCGGCATCCAGATGGTGCGGCGCAGTAGCGACCACTCCTTGCGCAGCGCCGCAAACAGAAAAATAATGGCGAACGCCATCATGGGCGCTACAGGGCCTTTGGCGAGCGTGGCGGCGCCTCCAAAAAAATAGAGGTCGAACAGCCAGAATTTTTTGTCGGTTTCATACCAGGCATACCAGCCCAGCATTCCAATGCAGAAAGGCGCTGCCAGTTGCATGTCCGTGGAGGCTCCGCGGGCGAATCCAATGATTCCGGCGCAGGAGACGGTGATCAGCGCGGCATCCAGTTGCCCACCCGGACGAAACCGGCGCATGTGCAGGTAAATCAGGACGATCAAAATAAATGCGAATTCAGCCGAAGGCAGGCGCGCCGACCAGTCATGCACGCCAAAGTCTTTAAAGGAGAACATGGCCCGCCAGTAGTACAGCGCGGGCTTTTCCAGCCACGGCTTGCCATATAAAACGGGAGTGATAAAGTCATGCCGGGCCAGCATTTCCCGCGCGATTTGCGCGTAGCGTGGCTCGTCGGCGCCCACCAGGCCAATCACCGACCCTCCCAGGTAGGGAACCAGCCCATACCCAAGAAAAAACGTCGTGAAGCCCAGTAGCGTGGCAAACTCAGCCACCGTCGCTGCGGTGAGATTCTGCCAGAAGCTTCCTCCTGGCAGGTATTGCCTCCAATTGTCGCTTCGGTTTGCGGTCACTTCGTCCTGAGCACTCGGCTTCGCATCGATTTGCGCGCGAAGACCTTTCTCAGCCTACCAAATGCTGCGGTGAATGACGATGGAAAGCGAAAATGCGCGAAAGGAACACTGCTTCGTTGGCAGAGGAATGCACGAATGCCCCTGTCCAAGGTATCGTTTTAATCTGACAGGATATTTTGTTATGGAAATCTCCAGACGCCGCATGTTGGAAAGTATCGTCGCCGGCGCGGCAATGGCGACAGGCGCGCCGGCACTGTGGTCTGCGAGTGGTCCCCCTGTCCCGCGGCGAGGACGGATCCAGCAATCCGTGTGCCGCTGGTGTTATCCGAAGATCCAGTTGGACGACCTGAGTGCGTACGCGGCGCACATCGGCCTCAAGGGCGTCGATCTCCTCAATCCCGACGAGTACGAAATTCCGCGGCGCTATGGATTGATCTGCACCATGGGCTACGCCGGCGGCGGCCAGATTGCCCAGGGCTTGAATCGCCTCGAAAATCACGCAGCCATTGAAAACGCATTTCGCCAGAACATTCCTGTGGCGTCTAAAGCCGGGGTGCCGAATGTCATCGCATTCTCCGGCAATCGCGCCGGGCTCTCCGACGAGCAAGGCGCGAAGAACACGGTGCTTGGATTGAACCGAGTGAAAAAAATTGCCGAGGACCACGGCGTCACCATCTGCATGGAGCTGTTGAACAGCAAGGTCAATCATAAGGATTACATGTGCGACCATACCGCCTGGGGAGTGGATGTGATGCGGCAGGTGAACTCACCCAATGTCAAACTGCTGTACGACATCTACCACATGCAAATTATGGAAGGCGATTTAATCGACACTATCCAGCAGAACATTCAATGGCTCGGCCACTTCCACACCGGCGGCGTTCCAGGGCGGCACGAACTCAACGACCGGCAGGAAGTCCAGTGGGACGGCGTGATGCGCGGAATCCTGGCTACGAACTATCACGGATATGTTGCGCACGAGTTTGTCCCCGCCGGCGATCCTTGCGCAGCCTTGTTGCAGGCAGCCAACCTTTGCGACGTGTAGCCGGCGCAATCCGACAGAGACCCGGCTCGTTACGCTTCTCCGGCGGCGGCATGGAGATGAAGATGCCGGCGCACTGCATCTAGAATGCGGTCGGTGGCCGCGTCGATGGGCCCATCCATGGTGCAGCCGCTGGCATTTTCGTGCCCGCCGCCGCCAAACTGCTCCGCCACAGGGGTCACTCGAACCGTGCTCTTGCTGCGTAAACTGACGCGAATCCGCCGGTCCGCCATCTCGCGCAGAAATACCGCGACCTCGACGCCGGAAATCCCAATCGCATAGTTGACGATGCCGAGCGAATCTTCGTCGCTGGCCCCCAGTCGGACCATATCGTCATGTGTGACCCACAACCAGGCCACGCTGCCCTCCCTTTGCAATGTCGTCAGCGCCGCGCCCAGCAGACGCATCTTGGAGAGCGGATTGCTGAAGTACAGGTCCTCGGCAATGCGCGCCGGGGTCGCTCCCATGTCGACCAGGTCCCTGGCCAGCGCGAAGGTGCCGGCGTCCGTGCCTTCATAACAAAATGAACCGGTATCGCTCAACAGGGCGGTGTAGAGGCAGGTCGCCATCGCCGGCGTTACCGTCACTTTGGCCGCGACGGCCAGCCGGTAGACCATCTCCGCAACTGCACTTGCCCTTGTGTCGATCCAATTGACGCTGGCAAACGGGTTGCCGCTGGTATGGTGGTCGATGTTGATCAGAAATGTATCTTCCAGCCCTTGGAGCCGCGACCGCTCCACGCTGTCGCACTCCAGAAAAATCACAGCGTCCGCCTCAAAACCATGCGCCAGGCCGGCGCAGCGGCGGATCTGTTCCGCGGCAGGAAGTGTTCGATAGATGACAGGCACGGGATCGTAGAGCTGCATTTCCGCCTGCTTGCCCATCGCGTTCAGCGTCATCCACAACGCCAGCAGGGACCCGACGGCATCGCCATCCGGGCGACAGTGCGACGTCAGCAGAAAACGCTGCCGCTGCCGGATCGCCTCCAGCACCGCTGCGATCGGCTGGCCCAATGCGTCCCGCGCCGGCGTGTCGATGCGACCTCCGTGTTCAACTGGACTTCCTGGCGTTCGCCGTTCGGTCGTGGTGGGTTCCGTCATTTTTATTCGTGCCCGCTCGATGCCGGCTTCATCGTCGCGGCGGCCTGCGCGCTTTCTTGTTGCAACCTTTCTTTTTGCCGGTTGCGCCGTTCCACCCGTCCCAGCAGTTCGTCGATTCTCGCCCGCACCGGTTCGGAGTGGTCCACCTGAAAAAACAACTCCGGAATATGGCGTACGCCCATCCGCTGCAGCAATTGATGGCGAATGTAGCCGCGCGCCGCTTCCAGGCCAGCCAGCATGTCTTCCTCGTCCTTGCTGTCTCCGTCCACGGCCACATAAATCCGCGCCGATTTTCCCCCGGGGGCCATCACCACTTCGCTCACGTAGCCGAAGTTGATGCGTGGATCGCTGAGCTGGCCTTCCAGCATGGCGCTGATTTCCTCGCGCAGCGTCTCCGCCACGCGGTTCCTGTGATAGGTGCGTCCGCGTTGTTCCGCCATCGTGTCACCCCTTTGGATTTCATTGCATCGGACCGCTGCTACAAAGAATGCTGCAGACGAATGAGGATATCAAACTTGCGCCGCAATCAACCAATGCGCATGTCTTATTCTTCCGGAAAGAATTCCACGAAACTGTCGCTGACCTGGGCGCCGTGCGTTTCCGCAATGCGAACGCAGGTTTCTTCCACCTGCCGCATTTGGCCGCGCAGATAGTCTCTGGACGCGGAAACCGCGGCAATTCCCACGGTAGCGCGCTGCCATACAACTACTTCGTCCAGCTCCGCCACTGAAACGTTGAAGCCGTGGCGCAGCGACTCCTTCAGACTGCGGACGCACTGGCGCCGATCTTTCAGCGACCGGGCGTATTCCAGTTTCAGCTCCAGGGTAAGGACCGCGAGGTGCATGGAAAATGATACGGCGTCCGCATCGTCGACGGCGAACGTCCCGCGGGCGTCATTCATCCAGAGCATGAAGTTGTCTCAGGTTCGCGAGGCCCTCGCGCTGGCGCAAGCAGGCGGAATTTCGAAGGCCCTTCTTGTTCCCCGGCACCGCTCTAAAACGGATTTACAGATTTACAGATACTGTAATCGAAAGAAGAGGAGTCATTCTGAGCGCAGCGAAGAATCCAGAGGGTGATGGCAGCATTTACGATGCGGATATCGCCTGAATTCTTCACTTCGCTGCGCGGAGCCTGCCCTGAGCGTAGCCGAAGGGTTCCGAATGATTCCCTACCACAAGCAACTACGCAAACTGTAAATACGCTCTAGACCGTGGGGGTGTCCGCTGCGCGCTCATTCTGCGCCGGGACAGTGCGGTCCGCAGCCTTCGCCTGTTGGTTCACCAGGTCGCGCAGGTCCTTGCTGGGCTTGAAGTACGGTACCCGTTTCGATGGAACTTCAACGCGCGCGCCGGTCTTCGGGTTGCGCCCAATGCGCGGATTGCGCTGCCGCGTGCGGAAGCTGCCGAATCCGCGGATTTCGATCTTGTCTCCGGAGCGCAAAGCAGCCACGACGGAATCGAAGATGGTTTCGATGATCGTCTCCGCGTCGGAACGCGTCAGGTCCCCCAGTCGCATTACGTCCACTACCAGGTCGGCTTTTGTCATTGAAAGGCCCTTTCCTTTTCAGAGTATAGGATGCAGCCCGGGGTTTGCGCATCGCTATTGCAACAACTTATTGCCACAGAAAATAAAACCCGGGGCTCTTCTCCAGCAGGGACTGCAACTCTTCCGGATTCGGGAACGCCAGCTTGGAATCGGCCCCAAGAACCAGATCGACCAGGCCCGGATGCGGTTCCCGAGGACGTACGATCTCCGGCTCTCCTTTGATGCCCACGGCGCGGGCGGTGTCCAGCAGCGCCACGCGAAATCCGCCGGCCTGGTCAATCAGATGCAGTCCCAGCGCCTGCTGGCCTGTCCATACCTGCCCCGTCGCCAGGGTTTGAATGTCCTTTACAGGCAGCCGACGCCCGGTGGCTACGTCCTGGATAAACTGCGTATGCATATTGTCGATCAGGCCCTGAAAATAGGCCTGTTCCGCCGGCGTCAGGTCGCGGGTGGGCGATCCGGCATCCTTCAGCGCGCCGGCCTTCAATGTTACATCCTTCAGCTTCGCCCATTTCAGCAGGTCTCCGTAGTTGATCCACTGCATGATGACGCCGACGCTGCCGACGATGCTGGCGTCATTGGCATAAATGCGATCGGTTGCGGTGGCAACATAGTAGGCGCCGCTGGCGCCGACACTCTCAATGGATGCGACGATGCGCTTTTTATGGTGACTGCGGATGCGCAAGACTTCGTGATAGATTTCCTGCGAAGCGGCCGCGCCGCCGCCGGGAGAATCAATGTGCAGAATGATGGCCTTGACGGAGTCGTCGTTGGCGAACTTTTCCAGTTGCTCATCCGTTTTGTCCGCCGAAAGGATCACGCCCTTCAGGTCCACCACGGCAATCTTGCCGGAGCCGAATCCATCAAAACCGGAGGTGCTGCCGCCGGAAGATCGCATCACCTGCCATGCCGCTGTCCATAGCAGCACAACGAACAGCAGAAACAGCCCGCCCACCAGGCTGAGCCAAAACCAGAAGGAGTGTCCTCGTGTTGTCTCGGTTCGCGCGTCCATACGGGCGAGTGTAGCATCCGGAGGCCGGTTGGTTACACTCATCCATCATTCCCCGAGCCCGACAGTCGAGATTGCAGAAATGCCGGCGTTCCACCATAATTGGGGCAGACTCCGCGCCCGGCATGCGGCATTCTCCTCTAACCTTGAAATTTGCACGGCACGAATTCGGCAAGCGATGACCATGGATCAGCCGCAATACAGCATCGTCATTCCCGCGTTTAACGAGCAGGCGCGCATCGGCGCGACCCTGGAACGTGTCATGGAATGCATCCGCGTCCGCGCCTGGACCGCCGAGGTGCTGGTGGTCAACGACGGCTCCCGCGACCGGACAGCGGCCATCGTTTCGGCTGCGGCCCTCAAACATCCCAATCTCCGGCTGATCGAAAATCCCGGCAATCGCGGCAAAGGCTATTCCGTGCGCAACGGAATGCTGCAAGCCCGCGGCGCAATCGTCATGTTTACAGACGCCGACTTGTCCGCTCCCATTGAGGAGGCCGAGCTGCTGTTCGCCGCCATTGCCAACGGCGCCGACGTCGCCATTGGATCGCGATGGCTGGACCGCTCTCGCCAGACCCTTCGCCAGCCCATCTACCGCCGGTTTTTCGGTCGCTGCTTCAACTGGCTCACGCGGCTGGTCATGAACCTTCCCCTGGCCGACACGCAATGCGGATTCAAGGCATTTCGCAGGGAAGCGGCCCAGACCATCTTCATCCGCCAGCGGATTGAGCGATGGGGATTCGATCCTGAGATCCTCTATATCGCCTTGCGATTGGGAATGCGTATCGACGAGGTCCCCGTTACCTGGGGCCATGACGAGCGTTCACGCATCAGCTACCTGAAAGACGGCTTAAAGATGATGGAAGACTTGTTGCGGGTCCGCTTCTACTCTCTTGCCGGATGCTATCGCGGAGATCCGTGTCAGGACGGCGGCCTTGGCGGGTGCGGCGACTGCCGCAAAACCAAGGCCGCACCCGTCGCCAAGACCTGACGGGTCGCCTGCGATGTTCCTACATTCAGGATGAAGATTTACAGCGCAGGCGCCGCCGACGGGGCCCGATACGTGGCCCGGAAGCGCCGCCGCTTCCTTTCCACCACCTGGATGCCATTCTCTCCATCCATCGTCAGCGTCCATTCGTTCGAGCACGCTCCGCACAACCAATAATATTCAAGCAACTGCAGCGTTTTCGAGTTCTGTTTCGATGCATTTTTGCGGGAGAACAGGAATACTTTCCCCTCGCGCAGATAGTGGAGCGGTTTGTTGCAATTCGGATTGGCGCAATGACCGACCATGCGAGGCAAACTCCTTCGAGTGGGAGAAGTAGGTAGGAGATCCAGAACACAACGTTGACAAGCGGACCGCAGTCATTCTGCCTCGAACTTCTATTTTCGTTCTTATCCAGTTGGACGCTGAGTTGGAACGTAAGTTAGCCTGCGCGGTTCGCATGGAAGCGCGCAGGCGCCTTTAAAAGAGCGATGAACGGAATGAAGGAGCGATGTGCGGAATGGGAAAGAAAGTAAAATTCTTTCGCCGCGCAGCGGTTGGATCGTGGCGGCCTGAAACCAGGGTGTGTACATCCGGGCGAGAATCGGTGGGATCCTCGCTCAGATGCCGATATGCAGGTTTCCGCGCGCGCTACTTTCCCTTGGGGCGGCTGGAGGGCGGGACGATGCCATTCATGCGCAGATACTCCACCATCTGCCCGAAATGGTCGTTCATGTGGACGGTGGCGAACAACATGATTCCCGCCCGGGTGTCGACTCCATCGACTGGTTTCACTACCTCCATGGCATTGTCCGTGTCCAGTGTTGCGATGGCCTTGTGCGCAAACGCGAACGAGTCTTTCAGTCCCTGGACCAACTGCGCCTTCGTCTTCATGCTTTTCACCGCCTGCATGTCCGGGGGTTTGATGGAAGCGGCGGCGCCGAACATGTAATAGTTGGCGGCGATAACGTGCTGTACCTGCTCTCCAAATGTTCGCACGCCCTTGAAATTTCCGTTGGTTGGAGCAAAATTGAATTTGTCGGCGGGCATGGCTTCCACCAGCGGGACCATTTCACCCTCCACCATGCTCAACAATTGATCCACCACCTGCGCCGGCGTGGTGGTTGCGGCGGCAGCGGCGCTCATGTCCGATTGCGCCTCAATCGGCGGCATGGTCCACAGTCCGGCAACGGCCAGAACGGCGGAGAGTACGGCAAGATTCCTCATTTTCATACGAGACCCTTTCCGTGCAAAAATTTGCAACGCCTGAGCGTAGCAGGAGCCGCCTGTGCGCGGCAAACTGACATGGAGCCAGCCATAGAACCCGTCGCCTGCATTCCCCGGCGACCCATGAGCGCAATCGAGTGTCCACGGTTGCAAAATAATTGAACCGAGGAAGGATGAAGGTCGATGAAGACGGCAGATTTCGACAACACGGCCGCCATTCTGGTGTTGGTTCTACACCTTGCATGGATCCTGTGGGTGATCCTTGGCGCATTCTGGACTTCTGGCCGCCGCTGGCTGACCGCATTTCACATCGCCTCGCTGCTATGGGGCATCGCGGTGGAGATCGGACCCTGGCCGTGCCCTTTGACGATGGCCGAGGATTTTTTTCAGCGCCGCGTCGGCCTCGCTCCCGACCGCGGCAGTTTCCTGCTGCACGCCATCGGCTCGCTGGTCTACCCCAACCTGTCGGCGATGTTGCTGACAATCTGCGGAGTGGCCGTCTGCGTTGTGAACCTTGCAATCTATGCTTGGCGGGCCTTCCAATGGGCAGGCAGCAATCGCGCCGAGTCTCAACTGCCCTGAATGCTGCGGCTTGCAATATTGCATGCAATTCCTTGCGCGCCTAAGATGCAACATTCCTGGAATGAGGCGCTTCCCCAATCCAGATTTTGTACCAGTTTTCCGCAACGGAAATGGCACCCGGCCGCATCTGTTATCTGATAGAGTTTGCCATAAGGAGTACCCCGATATGGAACAGGAAATGACTTGGTTGCGGGCGCTGGCAGCCGGATCTTTGGTTGCCGCAGCTGCGCTGTTGCTGACCGGACGGAAGAAGGCTGCGTTGACAGCTTCAGGATTGGGAGCAGCGGTCATTCTATCCGAGGACCCGGATGCGATGAAGGAGCTTTGGAGGCATGTTCCGGACTTGCTGCAGGACGGTCATGAGATGTTGGGTCGCCTGGAAGGCGTTCTCGACGGCATTACCGAGCAGGGTGGTCGCGTCCGGCAACTGGTTCGGCGAGCCTAGCAGCATCCATTCCCCGTGTTTCCCCCCAAAGAAACCTGGTTCTAGGCTTCCTGCGGAAGTGACCCCTACAAACGGCAGGCGAGGTTGCGCCTGAGCGCGCGCGAATAACTCCGCCCGCTCTCCCTGACGACCGTTTCATCGCATCGCGACCGCTCTAAAATATCTTCCGCATCAGGTCGTCGCCCAGGCCGAATCCCAGGCCCATTTCCATGGCGCGGCCAAAGCCAGACTGCAAAAATCCTCCTAGCCCTCCGATCGGTTGCGCCGCTCCCGGCCCACTCCCAGGGACAAATCCAGGCTGCGGATAGCCGCTCTGCACGGGCGCCGGATAACCCGCGCCGTAGCCCTGATTTTGGTTCGCCACAAAACCATGGATCGCCTGCAATAGATTCATGGTTTGCTGCTGCTGCGACTGGATCGCCAGCGCGATTTCTTTCAAATCCAACACCCATTCGCGAGCTTGAGGATTACCGCTCGCGGACTCAGCTTGCAGCTTTGTCGCCAGTTCTTTCAGTTCCTCAACCACTTGCTGCGAAGCATTCTGTAACTGGCCGTACTGTTGGTCGATTGTTTGGATATCCATTTTTCCTACTCCTTCGCAAATTGTAACTTGGCACCCGGACTGAGCAAGCAATCGGCCTTCCCCCCACGCGTGGTCGGCAACGCTCGGCTGCTCCATCCCATTTGCTTGTCCCGCGCGTTCCGCGTCCGCCTACATCCGCCATATCTGTCAATCGAAGAATTCTTCCGGCGCTTGCCGGACAGTAACAGGATTTTCATGCTGCTGTAACGAAAGCACAATGTGTTCCCGCCACGATAGACACATTGCCTGTCGATGAGCAGCGGTGGATTTCCTGGAAATACATCCTTCCCGCATTGGCAGCGGAGGTAGAGCGCCCATCGGTATCACCCATCCTGAAAGACCCAAAACATTGTTGGAGGAGGAGTTCATGGTGCAGAGATTTCTGGTCGTGTGTGGACTTATATTTTGTTGTGTGTTTTCAGCTTTGGCTCAACCCTCAGCGGGAATTCGCGGGAGCGTGCTGGACGCGGCCGGTGCCGCCATCGCGGGCGCGGAAATCACGGTCACAAATGCGGCCACAGGTGTTGTCTCCAGCGCGGTAAGCGATGCGAATGGGGATTTTGCAGTGTCCGGGCTGGCTGTGGGCCAGTATTCCATCTCGGCCTCGAAAGCGGGTTTCGTTGCGTTTCATCAGGACAGCCTGCAACTCAAATCCGGCGAGACGCTGACCGCCGATGTATCGATGTCTCTGCCCGCCGTGACGCAATCGGTCACAGTGCATGGAACGCTCGACGGGGTGACGACCAAGCCTTCGCAGGAACAGGTGCTACTGTCCAACCAGTCCATCCGCGTTATTGACCGCCAGCAGATGAGCATCGTGGGCCCCGTCGCTGGCGGTGCGCAGATCATTTCCACTGCTCCGGGTGCCATCGTCACCGGCTACGGCAACACGGGGGCCACGAAATACACGATCACCCTGAACGGACTGAATCAGGGCTGGGGCGGCTACGGCGGTTACACCGGCGGCGGTGCGCTGGGTGTTACGTTCGATGGCGTGCCCATTGTCGATTCCGCGAGCGACCTATGGCCGTCGGCAACCATCCCGGAAAACGGTCTGATTCAGAACGTCAACGTCACCTATGGCCCAGGCAATCCAGCGGACCGCTGGTACACCAATGTCGGCGGCGCGGTGGAGTTTACCCCAGTCCAGCCGACTGCGAAACCGCAGGCCAACGTGACGGCAACGTATGGCAGCTATCGGCAAAAGGACATTGTTGCCAGCGGCAGCACTGGCCTGTATCGCGGCTGGTCGACAGTGGTTTCGGGCGGCGCGGGAAGCGGCAACGACTTCCGCGTGGCCCCAGATGGATTTGCCAATCCCAGCAAGGATTGGGCCGTTCAGGCCAAGGCGCTGAAAACCTTTCAAGGAAGCAGCTTGGAACTGGGGGGCTATAACTCCTACGCCGGCGGTTATCGGTCGCAGGTGATCCCGGTCGCAGCGAATCCGTACATCACCATTGATGGGAATTTAGGCAGCCAGCAATATAGTCAACCGTCCTCCGGTTATTACAGCACCTTGGCGTATAACATCTACAACAAGTACGACGTCAATCAAATGGGGCTGATCTATGGGCGGGAGACCATGCGCCTGGATGACACGACCTCCGTGCAAAACCTGTCATGGTACATGCACATCGCGCGCTTGCACAATCGCCTCAACGATGCCTATCAGGACAATTCCGGCCCTACCGGCAACCAGCAGCAAAACGAATACAACAATCCGTACTCCAACACCATTGGAGACAAGCTCCTTCTCACCAAAAGCCTGCCGAGGAACACGGTCAGTGGCGGCGGCTACTTTATCCATGAACTCTACAACAGCCGGAACAACTTCTATGGTCCCACATGGGGTGGCTCCAAGACGACCGTGAACCAGGGCGGCAATATCCGTTCCAGCTACTTCAACACAAACGACTTTTCCATCTTCCTGCAGGATGACATTCATCCCATTCCGATACTGCACATCACGCCTGGCATCCGTTATGTAGGCTTTGCCACGGGCTTCTATAACGCAGTGCAGCAGGACTTTACCCTTGCGCCGGGGGCAGTCCTGAGTACAAACTGCCGATACATTCCCGGCTACGGTACGAAAAATTCGGTCGGCGTGCAGGACGCCTGCCCAGCCGCAAACGAGAATCGCAGTGGGGTCGAGCCATCCGTGGACGTCACTGTGCAGGCACGTCCATGGCTGAACCTGTATGGCGGGTTCTATGAGGCGCTGCGCTCGCCGGGGTTGGGCGGCGGCGGCGGCATGTTTCAGGCCGTCGATCCCGTCAGTTATCACTTGGAGCGCGGAACGTATTATCAAGCCGGCTTCAAGATGCACACCGAAGGAACTGGCTTCCGCAACAATTTTATCTTCGGCGCCGCTTACTACCATCAGCAGTTCGCCAACCAGGAGATTGACACTACCCTGGCCAACGGGGATACGTTCGACGCCAATGGCACGTCCAATTACAATGGCGTCAACATCTTTGCCGATGATGACCCGATCCACAACCTGCACCTGTTCACCAACGCAAACATCGAAGCTGCCAGCTATAGCAGTTATGTTACAGGTGGACTTTTCGTAAATGGCGCGGCAACATGCACAAATCCCAATGGCAGTCCTGTCGCCGGCTGCCTGAATTACAACGGTTACCCGGTATCGTACGTGCCTACATCCACGCTGAATGCCGGCGCCTTTTATACCCTGCATCCCGCGGAGCATTTCGTCGTCGAGCCAACGGCCTCGTTCCAGTTCATTGGCAGTCAGCATCTCTTCGACAACTGCGCGGAAGTGGCGGGTGCCTGCACCAGCCCGGCACCCAGCAAGAATGTCACCATGCCCGCCTACGCCACACTCAACCTGGGCGCGAAGGTCCCCTACAAGCACTTTGACGCCACAGTCATGGTTTTGAATGTGTTGAACAAGGGCTACAACATCTACGAATACATCTCCGCTGGCAGCTATTTCAACACCTCATCGACAGCGCCCGCGGGTTCTCCATACGCCTACAACTATGTCACCGCCTATCCCGGAGCGCCGGTCACCGCCTATATCAGCCTCGACGCCCATTTCTAGCGGCTCGGTAAAACTGCGCGAAAGACTGTTGTGCTTGCGAATGGCCCATGCCTCGTGTGGGTCATTTCTCTTTATGCGCCTGGGAAGCCGTTTCAATCCATCCGCCGGGCGCCGAACAAGACAACGTTGTGCCCAAATTCTCATCGCCGGCGTCTAACATGAAAGATGCAACCAACAAGGTCCCCCGAATCGCAATCCAAAGAATGAGAGAAGTCGACACCATGGAAATTCGTTATTCGCTTCCCGCAAAGCTTGAACAGGATTTTTCAGCCGCCGTTGCAGACTGGCAGAACGGAAAGATCGATCGCCTGTGGGCACGCGACGCTTCCTTGTGGACCCATCAGGATGAGTCGAAATGGCTCGGCTGGCTCGACATTGTCGAGCGCCAGCAGAAAGAGCTGGAGAAGTTTCGCGCGCTTGCCCAGGACATCCAGACCGCCGGCTTTCAATATGCGCTGCTGCTCGGCATGGGCGGCTCCAGCTTGTGTCCAGAGGTGCTGGCGGAGACATTTGGCCGGCAACCAGGATTCCCGCGGCTTTCGATTGTCGATTCCACCGATCCCGCCCAGGTGCGCGCCGCCGAGCAAAGTGTCGACCTGAAAAAGACAATCATCATCGTGTCCAGCAAGTCCGGTTCCACGCTGGAACCGAACATCCTGAAGCAATATTTCATGTCGCGCATGAAAGATGCCGTCGGCGCGGAAGCAGGGAAGCACTTCATCGCGGTGACCGATCCCGGCTCGCACATGGAGCAGGTGGCCAAGGCAGACGGATTCCGCCACATTTTCTACGGCGATCCGCAGATTGGCGGGCGGTATTCCGCACTGTCGAACTTCGGCATCGTTCCCGCCGCCGTCATGGGCCTGGATGTGGAGAAATTGCTGGCCAAGGCGAAGACCGCCGTCGACGCATGCCATGCGTCCAACATCAAGAAAAATCCCGGCGTGCAATTGGGTCTGGTTCTCGGGGTCGCGGCGAATGCCGGGCACGACAAGATCACCTTCTTTACTTCGCCCAGCGTCTACGACATGGGGGCATGGTTTGAGCAGTTGATTGCGGAATCGACGGGCAAACAAGGCAAGGGAATCACTCCCGTCGATCTGGAAGAAATTGCCGACCCCGATGAGTATGGCGAGGACAGAATTTTTGCGTATGTGCGACTGGAAGGCGCGGACAACGCCCACCTGGATGCCGCCGTCGAAAAACTGGAGAAGGCCGGCCAGCCGGTGGTGCGTCTGGCGATGCGCGATGTCTACGATGCCGCCGAACAGTTTTTCACCTGGGAAATTGCGACGGCCGTGGCCGGGTCGGTCATCGGCATCGACGCCTTCAATCAACCGGATGTCGAGGCCGCGAAGATTGAAGCGCGCCGCCTGACCGACGAATATGAAAAGACCGGAAAGCTCCCGGAGCAGACGCCGATCTTTGACGATGGAAAAGTGAAGCTGTTCGCCGACCCAAGTTACGCCGCGGTCCTCCATGGCGGACAGGACATAGGTCAGTCGGATTTACCTGGGTATTTGCGCGCCCATCTGGCCCAATTGAAGCCCGGAGATTATTTCGCCGCGCTCGGCTTCATCCAGCGAGATCGCGAGCACGAAAAGACCCTGCAACAACTGCGCCACAAAGTCCGCGACAGCAAGAAAGTCGCCACCTGTCTCGGCTTTGGCCCGCGCTTTCTGCACTCCACCGGACAGGATTACAAAGGCGGCCCGAACACCGGTGTGTTTCTCCAGGTCACCGCCGACCACGCGCAGGACCTTGCCATTCCGGACCGGAAATATACCTTTGGCGTGGTCATCGATGCCCAGGCCGCTGGAGACTTGAGCGTCTTGCAGCAGCGGGGACGCCGCGCCTTGCGCGCTCATCTCGGCAAGGATGTGGCAGCGGGGCTGCAGTATCTTTCCGATGCCGTGCGGAAGGCGCTCGGCTAGGCCTGAAGCATGGCGAGAGAAGAAATTCGCTCGCCATTCGTAACAGAACATTCAACGTCAATTTTTCGAAACTTCAAGAGAAAAAAATATCGGACGGGTAGGTTTGAGGCGTCGCGCAAGCAGCCAATTTCCGGTTGCGAACGCGACTCCATCTCTCCTCAAAAGGACCCGCCCTCATGCAACGAAACAGGTTCAATTCCCACAGTTGGCCCCTGAAATGCAGCGCAGTGTTTCTGGCTGGACTGCAAATGTTCGCGAGCTGCTCCATCGCCGCCTACGCGCAAGATAACGACCATCGGCCCAGCAACCGTACCCGCACGCCGATCAAGCACGTCATCGTCATCATCGGCGAAAACCGCAGCTTCGATCACGTCTTCGCCACTTATAAGCCCAAACGCGGCGAGAGTGTGGACAATCTGCTGTCGAAAGGCATCGTCAACGCGGACGGCACTCCAGGGCCGAATTACTCCATAGCAAGTCAATACACGGCCGTGGATTCAAATGGCGACGGATACGAACAAAGCCCGATGAACAAGGCAATTTATCCATTGCTGCCGGTGCCATTGGCCGGTGGACCCACGAAGCCTTACATTTCGACCATTGCGGAAGCCCAAGCTCTCGAAAATGGCCTGCCCGATTCCTATTACGAATATCTGACCACGGGCGGCACAGGTTTGAAGGGCGGCACGCCAGATACCCGCGTTCTGAACTATAACGACCTGCCTCCGGGGCCATTCCAACTGACTCCGGGCGTTCCCTACGATGCCTATGCGGCCAGCCCGGTGCATCGCTTTTACCAGATGCGGCAGCAGACCGACTGCAACACGGACTACGCAACGCAGTGGGACCCGAGCGGATGCAAGTCCGACCTGTTCCCATGGGTGGAAATCAACGTCGGCTCGAACGAGAACGGCAAGCCGCAGCCCAAGTCTTTCACGGAAGCAACGACTGGCGAAGGCCCGGCGTCGATGGGCTTTTACAACGTGCAGCAGGGCGATGCTCCATACCTCACCTACCTGGCCAACAACTACGCGATGAGCGACAACTATCACCAGGGCGTAATGGGCGGAACGGGCCCGAACCACATCATGCTGGGTACGGGAGACATGATCTGGTACAGCGATGGGCACGGCCAGCCTCAGCGACCGCCAGAGAACCAGATGGTTGCAGCCGGAACGCCGAACGCGGGCGTTGTGAATGAAATCGAAAACCCCAATGCCCAGCCGGGAACCAACGATTGGTGGATACAAGACGGCTACGGCGGCGGCTCGTATGGTTCTGCATCTTACGGCGGCGGCAGTTACAGCAACTGCTCCGACTCCGACGCTCCAGGCGTCGGCTCCGTGTTGGATTACCTGAGTTCGCTTCCGTATAAAGTGAATCCAATGTGCGACCCAGGCCACTTCTATCTGCTGAACAACTACAACCCCGGCTACTACGGCAATGGCGTCGTTGCCTCCACCGACACCAGCGCGGGCAACACAGTGTTCACCGTCCCTCCTTCGACCGTCCGCAATATCGGCGATGCGCTGCTGGAAAAGAACATTTCCTGGAAGTACTATGGCGACCAGTGGAACGAGTACAAGGCGAATCCAGACGGGAACTATGTGGATCCGACGGACGAATACTGCAATATTTGCAACTTCTTCCAGTACTCCACCTCGATCATGACCAACCCAGCCGTGGTCAGCGCGCACCTGCAAGACACTGTGGACCTGTATAACGACATCCAGAACGGCACCCTGCCGGCCGTTTCCTTCGTCAAGCCGAGCGGCTACGTCGATGGCCACCCGGCGTCATCCAAGCTGGACCTGTTTGAAGGTTTCGTGAAGAAGATTGTGGACGGAGTGCAGGCGAATCCAGAACTCTGGAAGAGCACTGCCATCTTCATCACAGTGGATGAGGGCGGCGGCTATTACGACTCCGGCTACATTCAGGCGCTGGATTATTTTGGGGATGGGACGCGTATTCCGATGATCGTCGTCTCTCGCTTTACCAAGCCGGGGCATATCTCCCACCAGTACAACGACCATGTTTCCATTCTCAAGTTCATTGAAGCGAACTGGGGTCTGGATCCGCTTACCAAGCGTAGCCGCGATAACTTTCCCAATCCTCGCCAGAACGGCGTCAATCCTTATGTTCCCACCAACAGTCCGGCCATCGGAGACCTGATGGATTTGTTCAGCTTCAACGACCGGGGCAAGTGAGTCGTAAATTTATCGATTGCCGGCAGCCGGCGAGGAACACCTTCCTCGCCGGCGGAACGATTGTAGGCTGATAGTCGGCATCGGACATCGTTTTTTCCGCTTGCACGTATAATTGGGAAGGGAATACAGCCTGTTTGGAACTCCTCCTCAATCTCGTTTGGTTGTTGCTGTCGCTGGCCCTGCTAGTAGGCGCATGGAGCAGTTGGTGTTGTGTTCAGGGCCCTCCTGGCCGGTCCGAGAGACGCCGTCGCTATTTAACGGTGTTTGTTTTGTCGTTTCTGCTTCTCCCTGTCATTTCCATGACAGACGATCTCCATGCCATGACCACCATGGCGGAGAGTGAACGTACCGATTTAAAAGTCGCCGCCGTCCAATCCCAGCACCTGCAAGACCTGACGCAGATTCACCCCGCGTTCTCCGCAGGCCCCGACTATCTTGAGGTTCGTTGTATTTGCATTGGGCTAATCGGCCCCTTCCGCCTTCTGCCCGACGTGGCAGCCCCGCCTATTGCCCTTCAGTCGGACCGCGCCCCTCCAGTAATCGCCTCGTAATACCACCTTCCAATACGTCGCTGCGCAATCTTTGCCTGATGGTTTCTGTGCATATCGAAGGCCATGAAGCCGTCCCTCTGCTTATGCGGGAGAGGGCCCCACGGATATTTTTCGCAACGGCAACTTTTAGCGAAGGCTTCCAAAGCGATTTGGAGAATTGAAATGAATTTTTTGGGTAGAGTGCATGCCTCAGTGGTGGCTTTTTTATTGATAGGGGCGTTGACGGTATTTTCCGCTCATGGGCACGCGCAAAAGAGTTGGGGGCCGTTGACGAGTGGGCCGTTCTATACGGGAACGGCGGATGCGAATCCTCCGCAGTCCGGCTATGTTGAGCCGTTCTTCTTCGATTCGGTGTCCTCCTCCCTGGGGCAATCTCAAATTTCCATGCCGCAGAGGGTCAGCTACGGCATCGTCAACAATCTGGAAATAGACTTCTATGTTCCCATCGATTACAACCGCGTGGGGCCTCCCAGCACTTCAAATGGCCAGACCGTCACTGCATCCGGAATGGGCAACCTGCACTTTGAGCTGAAAAAACAGTTCATGAAGGATGGAAACGATTTTCGCTTTTGGGCGCGGCCCTCCTTGGCCCTTACCTATATCCAGTTCATCCCGACGGGAAAATACAAGAACCTCAATCCGGCGTTGTATGGGGCGGACCAAAATGGCAGTGGGACTTATAACGAGGGACTGAATCTGCTGGCACGCAAGCGATTCAAGCCATTTGAAGGATATTTTCAGTTTGGAGATCTTGTTGAAAACCCCAACCATGTAGGCAGTGGATATACCTATAACAATGGCTTCACGACCGTCCCGAATGGCGAACAATTGCGCGTGGTGAATGGAAATCTTCTGTACTACGCTGGCGCCTTTGAAGACGTTCTGAACAGCAAGCATGGACTGGGCTATCTCATCGAATACAACGGCGAGTCGCAGAGCAAAACCAATCTGCTGTTCGGTCATGCGAATGCTCCAAGCTGGACGTTCTTGCATATATCTCCTGAAGCCGAGTACACATGGCCGAACAATAAGAGTTTCGCGATCACCTGGGGCGGAGGGATCACTCTGTCGGCAGCGGAATCCGGCTACATCCGCTCTAAAACGCCCATGTTCACCGTCTCCTTCTACCGCAACGGAAAGCACGGCTATCGCGGAGAAGGCGATTGATGGCTGAGTGCCGATTCATGAGGGGAATTTTCTGCAAGTCCCGCGAGCGCTCGCGCGCGCAAAAATACTTCCCGCAACATCTCGCGCGTCAGCAGGCCGGTGTTCGTATTCTGCAGCGATGGATGGTACGTCGCCAGAATATGTTGGCCGTCAGGAAGCGAATACTCTGCGCCGTGGCGGAAGACCAATCCTTTGCGGCTAGAGATTTTTCCCGTTCGTAGCAGGTGCGCAACGTATCCGTCGAACGCGATCTTTCCCAGGCATACGACGACGCGCAGATTTTCCAGGATCGCGATTTCCTCATCGACAAATGCGGCGCAGTTTTTGATCTCCGTCGGAAGAGGCTTGTTGCCCGGCGGCGCGCAGCGAACCACAGAAGTGATGCGTAGGTCGTCCAGCCGCATTCCGTCTTCGCGCGATTGAGCGTTCGGCTGCGATGCAAATCCTGTCTCATGCAACACCGGGTACAGGAAATTTCCGGATCCATCCCCGGTAAACGGACGGCCGGTGCGGTTGGAGCCATGCGCGCCTGGAGCGAGCCCCAGTGCCAGTACGCGCGCCTTGGGGTCGCCAAAGGAGGGAACCGGTCTGCCCCAATACGTCTGGTCCGCATACGCGCGACGCCGCGCCCGTGCAATTTCCACGCAATAGGTGCGCAGGCGCGGGCAAAGTTCGCAGACCTCGATGCGCTGGGCAAGCTCTGCAAATTGCACCGTCGCTTGCTGCCTTCCTGGCGCGTGTTCGCCGCGAGCAAGATTTCTGTCGATGGCTTGCGCCTTTAAGGTGCGTTTGCGAGTCACAAGAAAAATTGTACGGGCTGCATTCCTGAGTAGGCCCGGCATTGAGGTATGGATTCAATCTTTGAATTTGTTTTGTTGACGGGGGAGACTCCTCGTGTCGGTGCGCGGAACTTCCAATCGCCAAGAGGTAAACTATGCGTATTGCACGCGGATCTGCGGTGATATTCGCGCGGAACGAAAGAGGTTGAAAGGTTGCAACAGATCGATGCTCGAATGAATGTGCTCAAAAGGACGGTGCTGGCCGGTCTGTTGCCGGTGGCCCTGATTGGTTGGAATCTTGGCTGTCAGTCGCGGCCCAGCGCGCCGCCGCCTACCCCCACCGCCACCGCGTCGGCGAATTTGCCCGATGTCGGCGGCCAGAAAGCCATCGAATTGCGCCGTCTGCAAAGCGGCGTGGGAGCGACGCCGGAGTTTCTAAGCGTGACTCTCCTGCCGGGGCGCGGCATGAACGTTTTCCAGATCACCGCCTACCTTCCCGGAAGGGGCGAGGTCCCCTTGCTGGCATCGCCATCTCTTGAGGCCGCGACCAAGTTCCTGAACGGTGGCCCGGACGATCGACAAGGGGACAAGAGCTTCTCCATGGGCGGGGCACTCCTGTTTCCGTTTGCCAACCGCATCGTCGGTCCGGTGACGGTCGACAAGAAAACCGGCGAGCATATTGTGGCCGCCGTCTGGCATGGACGCAGCGTGCCGATCGTGGCCAATTGGCATGGCGCCGAGCCGGGCGCTCCCTGGTGTGCCATGCACGGGCAGATGCTGGCCGCCAAGGCTGACAATGTTTCCGTCAAGTCGGATTTCGACACCGCCGCCGCCATCGCAGACTACAACCTTCCCGCCAACGGTCACTGGTTCTCCGACAACGAAGTGCAAGTGACCATTGCTCTGGAGCGCGACACCGTCACCGCGACCATGACCGCAACCAACCGCGGAGATACATCGGAACCCGTCGGCATGGGGTGGCACCCGTACTTTCAAATGCCCAGCGGAACCCGGGCCAATGCGCGACTGCATGTTCCGGCGACGATGCGAGCGGAAGTCAATAACGGCGCCGATGTTTTTCCCACCGGGAAACTGGCGCCGGTGATGGGAACGGATTATGACTTCAATGCGCTGGAGGGCGCGCCGTTGCCCGACCATCTGGTGGATGACTCGTTTGTCGACTTGGAACGTAATGCCCAAGGCAACGTCGTGTCGGAGCTGCGGGACCTCGGCGCCAACTACGGTATGCGGGTCACGGCAATGTCACCCAATATTCGCGCGATCCAGGTGTATTCGCCGGTCGACAAGTCTTTTGTCGCGCTCGAACCTCAGTTCAACTACAACGATCCTTTTGGCAGCGAGTGGCACGGCGCCGATACCGGCATGGTGACGCTGGCGCCGGGAGAATCTGCGACCTGGAAGGTGCAATTGCAGTTGTTCCAGCCTGCCAACGACATGGTGGGGCAAGCTCCCCATCCCAGCTTTCAATGAGCGCGGATGAAGAATCGAAATCGCACTCCAAAGTAAGGTCGTTGAATCGTGACTTCCAGTTTGACCCACTGTTCGTAACCACCTACCATGGAGCGTAGAAGGGTCATTGTTTCGCTCCGCGCCAAGCGGTCCGTGGTTGCCGTCTGCCATGGTCCCTTTTTCGCCGGATCGGCAGATGACAAGCTCTTTTTCTGGAAGGCATACACCCCTTGAGTCCCACTGAATCGACCACCCCCCCACAGACCGGGGAAGACACCCAGCAGCCGATGGAAACCGGCGCGCCCGAAGCGCCCCACGCGACCGATCGGGACCAGAATTCCGCATCGGAAAATTCCGCCGCCCTCGCGCGCGACCCCGACCATGACCATCCACGCGAACACGGTCCGACATTGAACCCGGAATGCACTCGCCAGGTAAACGTGGAAGTGCCTGCGGAGGAAGTGACCCGCGCCTTTGCCGCAGTGGTGAAGCGGTTTCGCCGCGCGGCCCGCATCCCCGGCTTTCGCGCCGGCAAGGTTCCGGAATCCGTGGTCCGCAGAAAATTCGCCGACCAGATCCAGCAGGACGTTCTGGAACGAATTCTGCCGCCCCAGTTTCGCGCCGCCATCGAAAAGCAGGGCATTCAGCCGGTATCCCAGCCTCAGGTGACCAGCCTGCGCCTGGTCGATGGCGAACCGATGCAATTCCAAGCTGCGTTTGAGGTGCTCCCCGCCATCGACATCGCCGGATATGACCAGATCAAAGTCGATCGACCGGACGCTTCCCTTGAGGGTTCCGAATTCGAAGCGGAACTCGCGCGCATACGCGAATCGCACGCTATCATGGAGCCGGTCGAGGAAGATCGTCCGATTGTCGATGGAGACTTCGCCCAGATTCGATTCGCGGGATTGCTCCACGCCGAAGATGGCAGCGCCGAGGGTGACACCGCCAAGCCGATTGAAGGCGACGACGCTACGGTGGAGATCGGCGGTCCCAATACGGTCGAGGCCTTTACCGCCGCATTGCGCGGTGCCAAGGTCGGACAGCAGATGCAATTTGAAGTCTCCTACCCGCAGGACTTCACCGAAAAGCGCCTCGCGGGAAAGACCGTTGCGTACGACGTGGAAGTGAAGGGAATTCGCAAAAAGGTCCTGCCGGAATTGGACGACGCCTTTGCCAAGCAGATGGGGGAGTACGAGACCATCGACCAATTCAAAGAGAAACTGCGCGAGCGCATGGCGAGCGACAAGCGCCGCCGGCTGGAATCCGCAGCGAAAGACAAACTGATCGGCTCGTTTGTTGAGCGCTTTCAGTTTCCGGTGCCGGAATCGTTGCTGCAACAACAGATCGATGCGCGCCTCGATCGCGGACTGCGCGCCCTGGCAGCCCAGGGAGTGACGACGGAACAGATGCGCAATCTGGATTTCACCCGGCTGCGCGCCGCCCAACGGGACTCTGCTTTGAATGAGCTGCGCGGTTCGTTGATTCTGGACCGCATTGCAGCCATTGAGAACATTGAAGTTGCCGAGGAAGAGATGGAAACGCAACTCCAGATGTTGGCGTATCAGGCACGGGAACCATTGGAGATACTGCGGAAGCGTTTGACTGGGGACGGTGGGCTGACTAGAATCCGAGAACAACTACGTAGAGAGAAAACAATGGATCGGCTCTTTGACAGGTTGGCCGCCTAACGCTTTTTGGATAGTGGCCGATGGTATGTACCGAAGGCCCGCAACCGCTAGAGAGGCAATAAGGTAACGGTATGGGTTTAGTTCCAATGGTGGTAGAGCAGACGAGTCGGGGCGAGCGCGCCTACGACATTTATTCTCGCCTGCTGCGCGACAACATCATTTTTCTGGGCACTCCGATCGACGATCAGATTGCAAATCTCATCATCGCCCAGATGCTGTTCCTGTCCGGCGAAGACCCGGACAAGGACCTGCAGCTCTACATCAATTCTCCCGGAGGTTCCATTTCCGCCGGGCTTGCGATTTACGATACGATGCAGTTCATCAAGAACGACGTGGTAACGTATTGCATCGGGCAAGCGGCCAGCATGGGAGCGTTTTTGCTGATGTCCGGCACCAAGGGAAAACGGTTCGCATTGCCCAACTCCCGTATCCTGATCCACCAGCCGTCCATGGGCGGGCTGTCGGGCCAGGCGACGGACATTGACATTCACGCCCGCGAGATCCTTCGCATTCGTGAAATTACCAATCGTTTGATGTCCAAGCACACCGGTCAACCCATTGAGCGGATTGAACGCGATGTAGAGCGCGACTTTATTATGAACGCGCCGCAATCGAAAGAGTACGGCATCATCGATGAGATCATTGACAGGCCAAGGACGTAAACCGGGACCGAGCTCGAACGCGGGCCGGGACCGGTGGCAGTGAGGAGACGCAATGATGAAGACACGCGCGGGTTCCGACGATGTACTCCGTTGTTCGTTCTGCCATAAATCGCAGGACGCGGTGGCCAAGCTGATTTCCTCGCCCAGCGATTATCCCCGGGCTTACATCTGCGACGAATGCGTTGCCGTTTGCAACTCCATTCTGGAAGACGACAAGAACGAGGCGCGCCCGGCCGCCGCTCCGGCGCATCTGCCCAAGCCCCAGGAAGTAAAAGCCTTCATGGATGAGTATGTGATTGGGCAGGAGACGACCAAGAAGAAGCTGGCGGTCGCCGTCTACAACCACTACAAGCGCATCCAGATGAACCGCGCCCGCACCAACGACGTGGAGCTGACCAAGTCGAACATCCTCTTGATCGGCCCGACCGGCAGCGGCAAGACCCTGATGGCGCAGACCCTGGCGCGTACCCTGGATGTTCCTTTCGCCATCGTCGACGCAACCACCCTGACGGAAGCCGGGTATGTCGGCGAAGATGTCGAAAACATTATCCTCAAACTGTTGCAGGCCGCCGATGGCGACGTTGCCCGCGCCCAGACCGGCATCATCTACATCGACGAAATCGACAAGATCGGGCGCAAGGACGAAAATCCCTCCATTACCCGCGATGTTTCCGGTGAAGGCGTGCAGCAGGCGCTGCTCAAGATTCTGGAAGGCACCGTCGCCAACGTTCCTCCGCAAGGCGGGCGCAAGCATCCCCACCAGGAATTCACCCCCGTCGATACCACCAACATTCTGTTTATCTGCGGCGGAGCGTTTGTCGGCCTGGAACGTGTGATTGGCCGCCGCGCCGGCAAGAAGGCGCTCGGCTTCAAGGCCATTTCCGACCGCGACGGGCAGCCGGCCAATATGGTCCCTTCCTTGCGCGATACAGAATTGCTGCGTCAGACCGAGCCCCAGGACCTGATCAAATTCGGCTTGATTCCGGAGTTTGTCGGCCGCCTGCCTGTCATCGGCATTCTGGATGAGCTGGATGAAGCGGCGCTGGTGGAAATCCTGGTCAAGCCGCGCAACGCCATCATGAAGCAGTATCAGCGCATGTTCGAGTACGAAAACGTGCGCCTCACCTTTAGCCCGGATGCCGTCGGAGCCATCGCGCGCGAGGCCCTGCATCGCAAGGTAGGGGCGCGCGGCCTGCGCATGATCCTTGAGGAGCTGATGCTTGACCTGATGTATCACCTGCCCAGCAACAAGAAGGTGCGGGAGATCGAGATCACGGCGGACATGGTCAAGAAACGCGATCTGTCGGTCACCCTGCTGGAGAAGGCCGGATAGCGCGTCGATGCAATTATGGCGTGTTCGCGCTAAGGCAGACCCCGGACTTTAGTCCGGCGATGAAAAGCTTCCAGAATATGCCTTCAGGCCGGCAGCAACACTGCAGGCCTGAAGGTTTTCGCCGCCGCTTCCGTTTACGGGCCGAACTGGGTCACAAACAGCTCATTCACATTGTTTGCATTGGTGAAGCCAGGGAACGCGCCCATCGTCGTCCCGGCCACGTAGGCGTGGTTCTGGCTGTCCGTCGCTACAAACGTCAGTGCGCCCAACATGGTTGAGTTCTTGGCCAGGTCTTTTCCGGTGCCGAATTGTTGCAGCCAGACTCCAGCGCCGCTCCTATTCAGCTTCGCCAGAAAAACATCGTCCGTATTCGGCGGGTTGGAACTGGAGAAGAAAGGTTTGAACATATTGCCCGTCATCAGCACGTTGCCGGCAGTGTCCGTCGCCAGGTTGCCGGGAACACAGGTCTGGGCAGCGCCAAATTCCTGTTTCCACTGCTGGGTGCCGGTACCGTTTGCCAGGCTGGCGATCACGCACTGATTTTGGCCGGTGCTGTCGTCCACTCCGCCCAGCAAAACGTCACCCTGGGCATCGACCGCGACTTGCGTATAGGTCAGCATCTGGCCGCCGAATGGCGAGTAGGTCACAGGCAACTGCTGCCACACCGTGTTGCCCGTCGATCCGTCCAGCTTGGCCACCATGTATGTGGTCGAGTTGGAACTCCCCGGGCCCGGAAATCCGCCTACCGCGATCACATTGCCCTGGCTATCGACGGAGACGCCGGTCGTTTCATAATTGAAGCTGGTGGCATTGTAGGCCTGTTTCCAAATCGCCGAGCCGGTGGCGCCACTCAATTTGGCGACGTAGCCGCCTTCGCTGTAACCGTCGCCGAAACCGGCTTGCTCCGTCTCCCCGACCACGATCGCGTTGCCCTGAGTGTCCACGGCGAGGCCGTTGGCCTGACTCGATCCGGTGGATGGAAATTGCTGGATCCATACCTTCTGTCCAGAGGGGTTCAACTTGATGACAACGCTCTGCAGGGTCCCTGCGCTATTCGTAAATCCGGGGAAGGCGCCGTTCGTTGCGCCGGCAACGAAAATGTTTCCCTGGGCATCGGTGGCGATAGCGTTGGGAAAATCTCCGGAACCTGCGCCGAACTGCTCGGTCCACAGGCGATTGCCGGAGCCGTCGAACTTTACCACCGCAATTTGAGCGGACCCGTTATTGGTGAATCCTGGGAACGCGCCATAGGTTTCGTCCAGAACGACAACATTTCCCTGCGGGTCGGTGGCGATCCCGTATGCCGTGTCTCCATTGTGAGAGGGGCGGCCGGTCGAAACGTAGCCGGTGCCGTATTGCTGCAGCCATCCCTGCGTGGAAGCGGTCGGGAACGTTACGGTGTCGGCTGGCGGAGGCCCTGCCGGGTGGTACAGGCCATTGTTGCAGCCCGCCAGGCCGATCGCCAGGGGAAAAACCAGCGCTGCCTGCGCGACATACTTGTGTGACTGCCAGTTGCGGCGCATGTTGGCATACCTCCAAAACACCACAGTAGCACGGAGATTCGACGCGCAGAATTGCGAAATGTCAACGCATTTCGATGGTTTTTTGCGCGCAGTTTCCCTGGATGTATCTTGGAATCAGGACGCTGCGTCGTTTGAAGATCCAAATGCATCCAAAACTTATGCAAACCACAGAAGATGTATCCGCGACCACGCGGCAGCTTGGCAACTCCGACCTGCATATCACCGCCATCGGCTTCGGCGCCTGGGCCATCGGCGGCGGCGACTGGCAGTTTGGCTGGGGCGCGCAGGACGACAACGATTCTGTCGCCGCGATCCAGCGCGCCCTCGACCTGGGCATCAACTGGATCGATACCGCCGCGGTCTACGGCCTTGGCCACTCTGAAGAAGTGGTGGCCCGCGCCCTGGAAGGACGGCAGCGGAAGCCCTACGTCTTTACCAAATGCTCGAGGATCTGGAGCAGAAAGTCCGGGGAGACCAGGGACCAAATTCACAGCAGCCTGAAGCGGGATTCCGTCCGTAACGAACTTGAATCCAGCCTTCGCCGCCTCAAGATGGACGCGGTCGATCTCTACCAGGTCCACTGGCCCGATCCCGAAGATCGGATTGAGGAAGGTTGGGAGACCCTGGCGGAATTGAAGCAGGAAGGCAAGGTCCGCTACATCGGCGTATCGAATTTTTCCGTCGTGCAAATGGAGCGCATCTCGAAGATCGCGCCCATTACCTCATTGCAGCCGCCCTACTCCATGCTGAATCGAGGCGTCGAACAGGAAATTCTTCCGTATTGCCAGCAGCACGACATTGGCGTCATCAATTACTCGCCCATGGTGTCCGGCCTGCTGACCGGCGCGATGACCAAGGAACGCGTCGCCCAGTTTCCGCAAGACGATTGGCGTCGCAACAATGCCCGCTTCCAGGAGCCGCAACTCAGCCGCAATCTGAAGCTGGTCGAACTGCTGCGGGAAATCGGCAGCGCGCGCGGCCGTTCTCCCGGAGAAGTCGCCATCGCCTGGACGCTGCGTCAACCTGCCATCACCGCCGCCATTGTCGGCGCGCGTAACGCGCGGCAAGTGGATGGCATCGTCGGTGCGGCCGCGTTTCGGCTTCAGTTGGATGAAATCGCTCGCATTGAAGATTTTCTGACGGCGAACCCCGTTCCGGTCAAGCCAAAGTAATCATCGGGGTCCATCCTCGCGGGTCGCTGTGGCGACCGGTGAGGATGGAAAAATTGGCCCATTCCAATCGGGCCGGACCAGTAAGCGGAATGTCCTCAATATCGACATGTCAAAAACTGCCAGCCTGCAACAGAACGCCGCTCATCGCCTCATCGGCGTTCACCTCTCCACCACCGGCGGCGTTGCGAATGCAGTCCGTCGCGCCTCCGAAATAGGCGCCAACACTCTGCAGATTTTCTCTTCCAGCCCGCGCATGTGGCGCGCCTCGAAGATCACCGCCGAGCAGGCCACCGCAACCCGCGCCGCGCGCGAAGAGTTGGCAATCGGTCCGCTCGTAATCCATACCAGTTACCTCGTGAACCTTTGCAGTCAGTCGGAAGAAATCCGCGAAAAATCCGTGCTGGCCTTTCGCGGCGAAATTGAACGCGCGCTGGCCCTGGGCGCGGAATACCTCGTCGTCCATCCCGGCTCCTACCGCGGCTTGACGCGTCAGCAAGGGTTGGAACTCGCGGCCAAATCCATCCAGCAAGCCATCGCCGGCCTGCCCTGGCAGCAGACGCTCTTTCATGTCCTGATCGAAAATACGGCGGGCGCGGAACATTCGCTCGGCGGCTCGTTCGAGCAGGTTGCGGAACTGATCGAGCATCTTCGTCCGCACGCGCCCGTGGCGGCGTGTCTCGATACCTGCCACACCCACGTCTCCGGCTATGACATTGTCAGCGACGCCGGATGGGCCGAAACCATGGCTCAGATCGAGCGCGCTATCGGCTGCGAGAATGTCCGCGTGTGGCATTGCAATGACGCCAAGGCCGCGCGCGGCTCGAAACTTGACCGCCATGAGCACATCGGCGAAGGAAAGATCGGACTGGGACCATTCCGACGTCTCCTGCGCGAGCCGGCATTCGCCCACGCCGCCTTCATCGCCGAAACTCCCGTCGACGCCCCCGGGGATGAGGAACGCAACGTCCTCGCCCTGCGCGGACTGGCCGGTTCGCTCGCGCCTCGTTGAAGCGCCAATCGCCGGCAACATCGCTCTCCGTCCAGCGTTGAAGAGATGATCCTGCAGGCTGCCGACGACTCATGTTCTTTCCATCCCGCCGTCCCATTTAGAATCAAACCAGCATGTCAAAGGACGAACCCAGCCAGCCGACGGCCTCCGCGGCAACGGACCGCACTCCCCGCTATAGCCCTGCCGAAATAGAACCGCGCTGGCAGGCACTGTGGGATGCGCAAGCGGATCTCTACGCTGCCGAGCCACCCACCAGCGGCAAGCAGAAATATTATGTGCTGGAGATGTTGCCGTATCCTTCCGGCCAGCTCCACATGGGCCACGTGCGCAATTATGCTATTGGCGACGCGCTGGCGCGGCACATGTGGATGCGCGGCTACAATGTGCTGCACCCCATGGGCTGGGACGCCTTCGGCTTGCCCGCGGAAAACGCGGCGCTCAAAAACAACACGCCGCCGCGCAACTGGACATTGGCGAACATCGCCGCCATGCGCGGCCAGATGAAGCGCCTCGGTTTGAGTTACGACTGGCAGCGCGAAGTCGCCACCTGTGTGCCGGATTATTACCGCTGGAACCAGTGGTTCTTCCTGAAGATGTACCAGCGCGGCCTGGCCTATCGCAAGAACAGCAAAGTGAACTGGTGCCCGCAATGTGCCACCGTCCTGGCCAATGAGCAGGTGGTCAACGGCTGTTGCTGGCGGCACGAGGAAACCATCGTCGAGCAGCGCGAACTGGAACAGTGGTTTTTCCGCATCACGCAATATGCAGATGAGCTGCTGCGCGACCTGGACAAGCTGGACGGCTGGCCGGAAAAAGTTCGCACCATGCAGCGCAACTGGATTGGTCGCAGCGAAGGCGCCACGGTCGACTTTTCTGTGATTCCGAAAGATGAAGATCGCCGCGGGCCGCGCTATGCGCCGGTGCAACTGAACCTGACGGAAACCATGTTGCAGCCAACGCCGGATCGAGAGAAAATTACGGTCTTCACCACCCGAATCGACACCATTTACGGCGCGACTTCGCTGCTGCTGGCCCCCGAACATCCCTTGGTCGCTCAATTTTCCGCGGACAGTCCTGAACTGCAAAAGAAAATTCGCGAGTTGCTGGAAGAACAGAAAACCGCGAAGGAAAAAGGCGACTTGGCGGCCCTCGCAAAAGAGGGCGTCGCCACCGGACGCTTCGCCATCCATCCATTCACGCAGGAAGCGGTCCCCATTTGGGTCGCCAACTATGTGTTGATGGACTACGGGACAGGCGCCGTCATGTCCGTGCCCGCGCACGATGAACGCGACTTTGAGTTCGCGAAAAAGTTCGGCCTGGAATTGAAAATCGTCGTATTGCCGCGCCATGCCAATGAAGGCGAAAATGGCAACGCGGAGCCGCTGTTGCCGTACACGCATCAAGACAGCCTGCTCATCAACTCCGGCGAGTTTACCGGTCTGGGATGCCAGGAAGCGCAGCAAAAAATGGCGGCCTTCGCGCAACAACATGGGTTTGGCAAGCCTTCCACGACATATCGCCTGAAAGATTGGGGCGTGAGCCGCCAGCGCTACTGGGGCACTCCGATTCCGATGATCCATTGCGACAAGGATGGCCTGGTGCCTGTGCCGGAAGACCAGTTGCCGGTGCTGTTGCCGGACAGCATCGCCATTACGCAGGAAGGCGGATCGCCGCTGTCTCGCGTGCCGGAGTTTGCTCAAGTCGCTTGCCCCAAGTGCGGCGGAATGGCGCGGCGCGAAACCGACACCATGGACACCTTCGTCGACTCGTCCTGGTATTTCTATCGCTATGCCGATCCGAAAAATTCCCGCGCGCCATTTGACGCGGATACAGTTGCCTATTGGTTTCCGATCGATCAATACATCGGCGGCGTCGAACATGCCATTCTGCATTTGATCTATTCGCGCTTCTGGACCAAGATGATGCGCGACCTGGGCCTGGTGAAAAATGACGAGCCTGTCGAACATTTATTTACCCAGGGCATGGTCGTCAAGAACGGCGCCAAGATGTCGAAGTCCAAGGGAAATGTGGTGTCTCCCGACGACATGATCGCGCAGTATGGCGCCGATGCCACGCGGATGTACGCGCTCTTTGCCGCGCCGCCGGACCGCGACCTGGACTGGCAGGAAGATGGCGTTGCCGGCATCAGCCGTTTTCTCTCGCGAGTCTACCGCTTCGCCGCGCAGGCCATGCCGCGCGTCATTGCCGGCCGCTCGCTGTCGCTGCCATCCTCGCTGAACCCGCTGGAGCGGCAATTGATGCGCAAGCTGCACCAGACCCTTCGCCGCCTGACGCAGGAGTTTGACGGCCGCTGGCACTTCAACACCTGCATCGCCGCCATTATGGAACTGGTGAACGACCTGACGGCGGATGAAAAAGCGATCGCTTCCGGCGCCGTTGAGGATTCCGTCTTGTATGCGATCGCGCGCAATCTCGTCTTGATGCTGCAAGCCTTCGCCCCGTATCTTTCCGCGGAACTCTGGCAGCAAATGGGCGAGGACGCCCAGTTGCTGCGCGCCCCATGGCCCGCCTATGACGAAGCGCTCGCTGCGGAACACGTCCTTGAGGTCCCGGTGCAAATCAACGGAAAGCTGCGCGCCGTGGTCACCGTGCCCGCTGGAAGCGACGGAGAAGTGCTGCGCGCGACTGCCGACCAAGACCCGAAAATTCAGGCGGCGTTGGCCGGAAAAGAAATCGTGAAAGTCGTCCTGCTGCCCGGCAAGCTGGTCAATTTCGTCGTCCGCTAGAAGATACTTCGAAAGATGGATTAGACAAAAAACAAAAGAGTCATTCTGAGCGAAGCGAAGAATCCAGAGGGTGATCGCACCGGCCAGCCTTTGTTTCGCTCAGGACAACGATCATTTTTCAGATGGGCATGATTCATGCGCGTCGAGGCTGGACAGATCGAACTGCAATCCACATCCCCGCCCGCGGCACAGCCGAATGTTATTCGCGGCACGCAATCTTTTCTGCGCACCATCGCGGAGTGTTGGAAGAGGCCGTCCTTGCTGGGGCTGGAATTGTTGTGGCGCTGGGGATTCGGCATCCCGGCGGCCGCTGTGCTGGGCTGGGAAGCGTACAGGGTCCTTTCCTCCGTTTCGCTCGCGCAAACTGGCATCGCGCATTTCTCCCTGATCGACACGGTCACGGCGGCGCAGATTCTCTCCGCCACCGTCGATGTGCTGCTGCCTCCCATTCGCGAGGTCGCCCGCTGGCTGCTCCCCGTATTGGCTGTTGCGTGGGCGCTGGCCTCCGGCTTTGGCCGTTCCCTGATGCTGCGCCGCTACGACACGTCCCTGCGTTTCGCCCCGTGGTTGATGGTCGGCCTGCAATTCCTGCGCATAGTGGTGTTGGGCGCAAGCGTTGTTGTCTGGTTTGCCTGCCTGCACTGGGCGGCCTGGTCTTCGCTCAGTGGCCCCTCGCCCAGCCTCGTTCTCTATTTCGTTCAAGCGATCGCGCTCTCCTTCGCCATTTTCTTTTTCTGGGCGCTCGTCAGTTGGGTGTTCAGCATTGCGCCCCTGCTGGCATTGTTGGAAGGCACTGGGATGATTGCCAGCCTGCGCAACTCCCTGCGTTTTGGCCGGGGCTCCTTGCGCGGTCTCCGCTCCAAGCTGGTGGAGATCAACCTGGTCCTCGGCATTGTCAAGGCGGCGCTGATCGTGCTCGCCATGGTCTTCTGCGCAACTCCGGTGCCGTTCAAAGAAGAAATCAACGGGACTTCGCTCTATGTGTGGTGGGCGCTGGTCGCGGTTTTGTATTGCGTGGCATCCGACTTTTTCCAGGTTGCCCGAATCATCGGCTTCCTGGAGCTTTGGCGCGCCGGACGGGAGCTAGCGTAGGCCACGCTGGCTCACGCTTGCCTTTTCGGTCAAGAAGTAGCAATATTTGCTCTAGTACGATTCGGAGGTAGACCATGCCGGACATCCAGAAAGTAAGCGTTGCCCTGACAGGCGAGCAGATTGCCGCGCTCAAATCCGCAGTCGAAACGGGAGAATATGCGACAACCAGCGAGATTGTCCGCGAGGCCATCCGGGACTGGCAGTTCAAACGCGAGTTGCGTCAAGAGGATGTCAAACGCCTTCGCAGGATGTGGAAGCTAGGGAAGGCAAGCGGGCCAGCCAAGCCGACGGATTTTGTCGAATTACGGCGCGAGGCGCGAACACGCCTGAAAGCCACGACAAGACAGCGCGCGAATGCGGGTTGATTTGCTTTGGACTCCGCAAGCTCGCGAGGACTTGCTGGAGATTTACATTGCCATCGGGATCGATAACCCGGATGCCGCAGAACGGCTCTATACGGCGATGGAATCGAAAGTCAATCTCCTGGTCGCCCATCCCCGGCTAGGAGTACGCCATCCGGAAATCCAACGCTCCGCGCGCATTCTAATTGAATGGCCCTATCTGATCCTTTACGAGACCCATCCAGACACCGACGACGGGCCGATTGAAAGCGTCGAGATCGTTCGCGTGGTCGATGGCCGCAGAGACCTAACCAGACCGTTCTAAGGACGGAATCGCTGTACGATCCTGCACGCATTGTCGCTCATTTATTGATATCTCCGAAGTTTCCGTGTAGACGCGCTGCGATACACTGGGCAATATCCCATGGAAACCAAGCGTACTGCCGATCCCTCCACCATCGTCATTCTCGATTTTGGCTCCCAATACACGCAATTGATTGCGCGGCGGATTCGCGAGCAGAACGTGTTTTCAGTCGTGCTACCTTGTACTGCGCCGTATGAATCCATTCGGCAACTCAATCCTGCCGGCATCATTCTTTCCGGCGGCCCCAGTTCGGTGTATGACGCGGACGCTCCGCCCGCGGATGCGCGCGTGCTTGCCATGGGCGCGCCCGTGCTGGGCATCTGTTATGGACTGCATTTCATCCTGCATGAACTCGGCGGCAAGGTCCGTTCCGCCGACCGTCGCGAGTACGGCCATGCCGATGTCGAAGTTGTCCGCCCCACCGCGCTGTTTGAAGGCTTGCCGACGCATCTTCCGGTCTGGATGTCGCATGGCGATGAGGCGCTGGAACTTCCTGCGGGCTTTACGCTCACCGCGAAAACTTCCAACGCCGTCGCCGGCATTGCCGACGAGTCGCGCCGCATTTGGGCGGTGCAGTTTCATCCGGAAGTCCATCACACCCGCCAGGGCAAAGATCTGCTGCGGAATTTTCTTTTCCGCATTTGCAATGTGGCGCCGGACTGGACACCGGAGCATTTCATCCAGGCCACGGTCGAGCGCATTCGCGCCCAGGTTGGCGACGGCCACGTTATCTGCGGCCTGTCTGGCGGCGTCGATTCCTCTGTGGCCGCGGTACTGGTCGATCGCGCCATCGGCGGCCATCTCACCTGCGTCTTTGTGGACAACGGAGTGCTGCGCAAGGATGAATTTCGCAAGGTCCAGGAAAATCTTCGCGACAAACTCGGCCTGAACCTGGTCGCCGTCGATGCCGGCCGGCAATTTCTCTCGCTGCTCGCCGGAGTCACCGATCCAGAAACGAAACGAAAAATCATCGGCAATGAATTCATCGCCGTCTTCGATCGGGAGGCCCACCGCATCGCGCAGCAAACCGGCTCCGTCGATTGGCTGGTGCAGGGAACTCTCTATCCCGATGTGATCGAGTCGTCTTCCGTCAAAGGACCGTCGCAGACCATCAAAAGTCATCACAACGTCGGCGGCCTGCCGGAGACGATGAAGTTGAAACTGATTGAGCCGCTGCGCGACCTGTTTAAAGATGAGGTCCGTCGCATCGGTCGCGACCTGGGCATGCCGGAAGATATTTTGCAGCGCCAGCCATTTCCCGGCCCCGGTTTGGCAGTGCGCATTGTCGGCGAAGTGACTCCGGAACGCGTTGCGATTCTGCAGGAAGCCGACGAAATTGTCGTCGATGAGATCAAGACCGCTGGACTCTACCGGCAGATCTGGCAATCGTTCGCGGTATTGCTCCCGGTACGAAGTGTCGGTGTCATGGGCGACCAGCGCACCTACGCCTACACCTGCGCAATCCGCGCTGTCGCTTCCGAGGACGGCATGACCGCCGACTGGGTCCCGCTGCCGTATGAAGTGCTGAAGCGCATGTCGGGCCGCATCGTCAATGAGGTGAAGGGCATCAATCGCGTGGTCTACGACATCACTTCCAAGCCGCCGGGTACAATCGAATGGGAGTAGCGCGGCATGGATGAACTTCAGGCACGCGAACACTGGCAGCAGATATACTCGACGCGGCAAGAGCAGGAACTGGCCTGGTTCGAGGAGACTCTAGCCATTTCCCTGGAGCTTTTGCTGACGCCGGAATTGAACAAGGATTCGCCGGATCTGGATGTCGGCGGCGGCGCGGCTGGTGGATGCCTTGCTGGACCGCGGCTTCAATCGGCCCGCCGTCCTCGACATTTCCGAGGCAGCGCTTGAGAAATCCAAACTGCGCCTGGCCGGTCGCGCGTCGCAGGTGCATTGGATTGTCGCCGACATCGCCCAATGGGAGCCGAACCGGCAATACAGCGCCTGGCATGATCGCGCTGTCTTCCATTTCCTTACAACCGAGGAGCAGCGGCTTGCCTATCGCTCCGTCCTTGAAAAGGCAGTGGCTCCCGGCGGCATCGTCGTCGTTGGCACGTTCGCTCTCGACGGGCCGGAACGGTGCAGCGGTTTACCTGTTCAGCGCTACTCGCCGGAAAGCCTGGCTGCGGAACTCGGTCCAGCCTTTGCTTGCACGGCCGTCCGTTACATCGATCATGCCACACCCGCCGGCAAGGTGCAGCGTTTTCAGTTCAGCCGTTTCGTCCGGCAATAACAGGGCGTCGCTTATCGGTCGGCGACGGACAACTCCATCCGCGTGTTTTTTGCGAACACAACCTCGTGGCCGCGCATGATCCAGCGCCGGGTAACGGACTGCCCTACTGCGTAGTATGCAAATACCGAGATGGTGGTCCCGCTGACGAAAAGTATGGAAAGCACCCGCGCCGGCAATCCAAAGCCATTGCTGGTATCGGCGGCGTCCACCTGGTTTTGGTTGGTATCGACTGCGTTTGCGCCTGCCAGATAACCGAGCACAAGCGGGTCCATGTATTTTCCCTTGTCGGCGTTCGCGTGGGCGCCGCCTTCGGAATCCAGCGTGACATTCTGGCCTTTCTTGCCCTCCACCGCAGTCATCTGCGCATGCACGTTCTCCATCGTTCCTGCGGGCAGTTTGACCTGCCGGAACGTGAATCGCAGCGTCCCGTTCCGCCCCCAAGCGCGCGCGTGTTTCGCTTGCGTCACGACCCCGGTCAATTGGGTGCCGGTCGGCAAAATCACGTCCTTATGGTTTTGGCTGAAATAGGGTTGCGTCAGAACGGCTTCCACCGGCGTGCCGACCTTATCGGTCTTTGAAGTCAAAGGCGTCATCAGCCGCACATCGAGGGTCCCAGGCGGAATATGTCCATGCGGCGGAGTTACCGGAAGCAAATCGCCGGCCTTGGCATCGGGCAACGTGACAGGCTGCGCCAGCTCCGCATCGAACTCGGTCCCCGTCCAGATGTCCTGCGGATGATATGGAAGCTGTCCGTAGAAGATCTGCAATGCCTTCTCGGATTTGTGCTTGGAGTGGAAGGCATTCGATATTCCTTGCTTCATGCCGGTAAATTTCGCGTGGATGTCCGCCTTGATTCTTTGTATGCGCGACTTCTTCTTGACGGGGGGGCCCATTTTTACCAGGTCCGCGGTCCGTTCGGAAGCCTCCGCGTCGATCGGCAGACGCGAGCCGTCCGGCAACGTGATGGAGGTGAAGCGCAGCACGGGCTGTTTGAGCGGAGTAAAGTCGCCGTTAAGCCTTGCCCAGGTCCGCTTGCTGCCGTGGACAGGAGCCAGGTCGGAGATACTGCCGTGAATGCGCGTGTTCACCGGAAGCACTATATGGTCCACCGCGTAAACAGGGTCGATCAGGCGGCCTTCGATCGGCTTGCCCTTGCGCATGCGATAGCGGCGATCGATCTGCACCCGCAAAGGCAAACCGGCAGCCAGGACCGCTGTGGTGGGGGTGGAGTTTGGGCCGCGAGGCAACACAGAAGACGAGTTGGCTGGGGCCGCGGATTTTTGCCCCGATTGGGTCTGTTGAGGTCTGGTTGAAGGGGCCAGCAAGGTGCGCGTTTGACCCTGTAGACCCAAAACTCCACCCAACAAATAGGCCATGCCTATTGCAACCGAGTTCCAACTTCGCATGCAGACTGCTCGATTAGGAATTGGGTCGTAGCTGCGTCCTGCTTTTAGCGTACACCATGCCAAACAGTTTGCGATGGAAGGTATCGCCGTCCATTTGGGCAAGACCCATGCGCAAACGCAAGAGGCCCGATGCTTCATTTTCCGATCGCAATGTCGTGGTCCATCCCTCCGACCGCATCATTGTCATCGATGCCCGGCTGCTCCGTGGCGACTGCATGGCCAGGGTCGACAGCGGCCGCCTCCAACTCGTCCTCATCGCTGACGTACGGAATGCCTGCCAGATCTTCTTCGATCAAGAGGAATTTTCGCGCGTATCGCAGCGGCTCATCCGCAATCGCCATTTCCTTCAGATGGTATCGCCATGCGTCTGGAATCACCGATCGCCGGATATGCCCTTTCCGCTCCACCACGCGAGTGGTGCCATCCTTGGAAACGCGCGTGAAGGTGCTGGTCGGCACGACGAATGTCATCTTGCTGCCGGACCGCCAGAACGACTCCGCGAACTCATGCGCGAACAGCATTGCGTAGTATCGTCGGTGCTCGGACAGCGTTTGTACGGATTCATGAAAGCTGGTCCACGGCAACCCCAGGCGGACCGTGTACCACTTGCGGAACTCAAAACCGTTCGACTTCGCCTGACGAATCAAGGCGCGTAACAGTTCGGCGCGTGTCATCGGCTACAGGGTAAAACATAATGGAGAGCACTGGAAGCTGAAAGTAAAACATCGAACGTCACTTGCGTCACCTGACAACTTGGGCCGACACTGGTTATGTTCGTCCAATCCTTATGCCTCTGGCTTCTTTACCGCGCCCCGGAGAAATTTTCGCCGGCAATTTGCATTTGTCATGCTCCCTCAATCTCGCGCGCCGGATGTTGCGCTGCTTCCTGTCCTGGAGGCCCTGGCGATGGGTGCTTGCCGTCATCCTTTTCGGCGTCGCATTGCCAGTCTCCGCCGCGGTCAAGGCCCCCAACGGCACCGTTACAGATCCACTGAACCTTGCGCCGGAAGTCCAGGCCGCGTATCGACACTTTTACGACCTCGATTACGGTACTGCGCAAAGTCTGTTCGAGAAGATTGCCGCCGAGCATCCCACCGATCCCATGGCCGTCGATTACGTCCTGAACAACGCCGTGTTTCGGGAGCTGTACCGGCTGGACCTTCTCGACACCACTCTCTACGTGGAGGATGGTTTCCTGTCCGGCAAGCACCCCGTCGTCGAAAACAGGCAGGCCACGCGTCAGATTCAGGCCCTCTATCAACGCGCCGTCGATCTCAGCAATCGCAGGCTTGCGGCCAACCCAAACGATGCCGATGCCTTGTTCGCGCGCGGCTTCGCCACCAGTCTGGAAACCATTTACATCGGCATGGTGGAAAAGAAATATGTCACCGCGCTCCACCTGGCATCCTCCTCCCGCAAGGACGACGATGCGGTCCTGCGGATGGACCCCAACTATGTCGATTGCTATCTGATCGTTGGCGTGCACGAATATGTGCTGGGAAGCTTGACCCTCCCCTTGAAAGTTCTGGCCGGGCTGGTGGGCATCCATGGCTCCAAATCGAGGGGTTTCAAGGACCTGGAAAAGGTCGGCCAGTACGGCATCGTCAATTCCGTCTCCGCCCGCACCTCCCTGGCCATTTTTCTCCGGCGCGAGGCCCAGTATCCACAAGCGATCGACGTAATTGACGGGCTGGCGCGCCAATATCCGCACAATTTTCTGTTTGCCCTGGAGCATGCCAATCTGCTGAAAGATGCAGGCCAGGGAATGAGCGCCATCGCCGCCTACCGGGCCCTGCTGCGGCTGGCGACCGCGCCGGGCGGCTACTACCCTGACCCGCACCTGGAAATGGCCTACTACGGCCTCGGCGAAGCCGCCCGCGGCCAGCGCCAAATCGCCCAGGCAGCCATCGCCTATGAAAGCGCAACCATGCAGCCCACCGCTTCTCCGCTGATGAAGCGGCGCGCGCATCTGGCTGCGGGAGAAATGTTGGATCTGCTGGGGCGGCGCGCCCAGGCGAAACAGCAGTATGACGCCGTCCTCGCGCTGGGGGCGGAGTCCGACCAGGCCGAGCGCGCCGCCAAGTTTGAAACTTCGCCCTATCGCGGCAAATAATTTTTTGGATTGGGCCACGCTGGGGAACCAACCCGCAGTGTACTGCGTATCTTCTATTGCTGTTCGCGTGCCTGGCGTTACACTGCAAGCCAGAGTTGCGGGCAGCAATCGCGTCCACGATGGCGATACAATCGCCCGAGGAGGGTCGTCATGTTCTGTCATCGGTGTGGAAAGCCTCTGCCGGCGGCGGCAAGCTTCTGTCCCAGTTGCGGCGCGCCCGCCAACAGTACTGTTTTCGCCGCATCCCCATTGCGCACCATGTACCGGCCTCAGGCCCAACGCATGGTCGCCGGCGTCTGCGCTGCCTTCGCCCTCCGCTACCGCTGGGACCTGACCGCCACGCGTATTGTCACCGTACTCCTCGGCGTGCTGATTTTTCCTGTCATGGAAGTTGCCTACGTTGTCGCTTGGATGCTGATTCCGGAAGAGGTCCCGTTCGGAATGCAGCCGCCGTATGTGCCGCCTGCGCCCCCGCCACCTCCAGCTCCTCCGTCCGGTCCGCAGGCGTATTAGGGCCTTTTCACAGAGCGCGTAATGTTTGGCCGCCCCATCCTGGCGAAACCTGCGCCCCCGACGAGCGTAGCTTGGTGGGGTGGGAAAGAACGATGCCCCAGCCTAGTCGCCGTGGAATTGCTCTATAGTGGACGTACATGCCAACCGAGTCGCCGCTGCGGATGGAACATGACGGAGCAACCCTGTTTGCCGCCACAATGGGCACAGGTCCCGACGTTATTCTGCTCCATCCCACGCCCGTCCATCATGCTTTTTGGCTGCCGGTTGCCGAACGGCTTGCCGACCGCTATCGCCTCACACTCGTCGATCTCCGCGGCCACGGCCAGTCGTCCGCCGGCGCAGGTGTCATCACCATGGCGAAACTGGCCGAAGATGTTCATGCAGTCGCACAAGCCCTGGGGATTCAATACGCGGCCTTCATCGGCTGTTCCATCGGCAGTTACGCGCTGTACGAACATTGGCGGCGCTTCCCGCGGGAAATGGCCGCGCTGGTGTTCGCCTGCGGCAAGCCGCAGCCGGATTCCGCCGCCAACCGCGAAGCCAGGCGCGAATCGAACCTTGCCGCGCAACAGCCCGGCGGACTGGCGAAGTTCTTCGATCGCATGGCGGACACGCTGATCGGTCCGACGGCACGGCAGCATCATCCTCAAATCCGCGCTGCCGCCCGCGCCATGATGGATTCCGTCTCGCTGCAGGCCATGCTGGCCGTGCAGCAAGGACTAATGGAGCGGCCGGACTCGGTCCCCACGCTCAAGACCATCCAAGTCCCGGTGTGTGCCATTGCTGCGGGAGAAGACCAAAGTAGCAGTCCGGCGGAGATGCGCGTCATTGCCGAGCAGGCGCCGGACGCGGAGTTCCATCTCGTTGAAGATGCCGGCCACTACGCTCCATTCGAGCAACCGCAAAAGGTCGCCGCCTTGATTGGCGAATTTCTTGACCGAAACTACGGCTCGCGCCCGGTCCCCAGCCCTACAAGGAAAGCCCTTTGAGAACATCCCCTGCAAATCTTGTCCGTCCGTTTCATTACGGCGGCGCAGAAGACCGCGAACTGTTCTGCGATCGCGTTCCGTTGGCCCGGCTGGTGCGCCAGTACGGCACGCCGCTCTATGTCTACTCGGCAAGCAATATTCTGGACCGCGTCCGGATGTTCGCGGATGCCTTTGCCGGAATGCGCGCCACCCTTTGCTACTCCGTCAAAGCCAACTCCAATCTTTCCATTCTGCGCCTGCTGGCGTCCGCCGGCGCGGGTTTCGACATTGTTTCCGGCGGGGAACTGGAGCGGGTCCGCCAGGCCGCAAGACCGTCCCTGCGCCGCGTCGTTTTTTCTGGCGTCGGCAAAACGGCCGCCGAGATCGATGCCGCCCTGGCCGCGCAAATCCTCGTCTTCAATGTCGAAAGCCCAGCCGAGCTGGATCTGCTGGAGCAGCGCGCCCGGCATTTTCGCAAGCGCGCGCCCGTGGCCATGCGCGTCAATCCCGATGTGTTTGCCGCAACCCATCCCTACATTTCCACCGGGATGACGGCCCATAAATTTGGCGTCGCCATTGGAGACGCGACAGCGCTCTATCGACGCGCGGCGCGCAGCGCCTATCTGGTCCCCACCGGAGTCAGCGTGCATATCGGATCGCAGATTCGTGTCACGGAACCCTTTGGACAGGCGCTGCATAGGGTCATGGAACTGGTGCGCGAATTGAAATCCTCCCACGGCATCCGCATTCAGCACATCGATGCCGGCGGCGGCCTCGGCATCTCTTACGACGACCCGCCGCAGTCCGGGAAAAGCCGCAAAGACGTTCCGCCATTCGATCCCAAGGCTGCCGTGCAGGGGTACGCGCAGCACATCCGCGCCGCTCTCGCCGGTTTTGATGGCGAGCTGCTGTTGGAGCCGGGCCGGTTCATC
>JAJYUB010000076.1 GCA_021792795.1 Acidobacteriota bacterium
GCCCGCCGGGTTGGATCAGACAAAGCCGCAAATGTTGTACCCAATTTATCCACAACCATATGGTAGTGGATTTTCTGTCAATGTCAAATGTGAATTTTGCGATTCCTGATTTCTGTTCCCCGATCTCCGATCCCTGACACCTGCGCTGATTGATACTCTGCGCAGGAGGGGCGAGCCGGCAGGGCTATGGCGCTGCCATTAGGGGCAGGAGGAGTGCGGATTGTCTCTGGAACCTTCTCGGTGTCCACCGCCCTGTTGGGCAAGTGATCTTTGCCAGACGACTCACCAGGACCTACGCGATGAGTGGTAAATCGCCGATGCGCTTATCGAGCCAGGGCATCTCGTTTCTTTATGGAAGGTGGTTACGAAAGACCATTTTGGCACTGTCAAGTTACTTTAGTGTTTTGACTCTGGCGTGCAACCCCCCCAATGATTGAGGAAACAAGCTTCAATCGCTCCCCGGTGTCGGATGCACGCATTTCTCAGGCGTCTGGCCTGTTGCCTTACGCTTTTCCTGCCGATGGTTCTCGACGCGCCTGCGCCTGCGCAGGCGGCTACGCCCAAATCTTCGTCATTTACTTTGCATGGCAACGCAGGCCAGCAGCGCGCTCAGTCCTTCTTATTGCCTCGGGTCGTCCGTGGGCACTCGCCGGCGGCCCTGCGTCTCCGCGGAATGCGGCAGCGGCTGGCCATGCCGCAGTTGCAATCGAGTGACCAGCCATGGCAGCCGGTCGGACCTGACCAGATTGTTACGTCCCAATTTGGCGATGTGACCGGACGCATCACGTCCATTGCGATCGCCCCGTGGGACGCCTCCGGCAACACGGTCTACCTTGGATCGACGGGCGGCGGTGTCTGGAAGTCGACCAATGCGGCGTCCAGCGACCCAACAACGGTGACATGGCAGCCGCTCACGGACGATCCTCCGGCATATTCCGGCGTCAATATCACCTCTCTCAGCATCGGCGCGGTCAGCGTGCAGCCCGGATCGAGCCCCAACGGCGTCGTGTTGGCAGGTACCGGCGACCCGAACGACGTACTCGACTCCTATTATGGAGCAGGGATCCTGCGTTCCGGCGACGGTGGCGCCACGTGGGGCCTGATCACGCAGAGCAGCGATGGATTTTCCGGCGGCCTCACGAACTACAGCTTCGCCGGAGACGCCTTCGCCGGATTTGCGTGGAGCACGACCAGCACCAGCCTGGTTGTCGCGGCCGTCACGGATTCCTACGACGGCTTTATCAACAACGTGAATAACATCAGCTTCAATAGCGGTGCGAACAACGTGGCGGAGGCAGGACTGTATTACTCGACCGACGCCGGAAAAACCTGGTACCTCTCCACCATTGAAGATGGACCGAACCAGGTGATCCAGTCCTCCCAGACCACCTTGCCGAGCGCCTTTCCCGGAGTGCCGGTGACGGCGGTGGTGTGGAACCCGATGCGGGCCATGTTTTTTGCCGCCGTGCAATTTCATGGGTACTATCAATCTCCCGATGGAGTGACATGGACGCGCATGGCGAACCAGCCCGGCGCGTCGTTGACCGCGGGGAATTGTCCGGCGAATCCGGGCGCAAATGGCAGCAATTCATGCACGATTTCTCGCGGCGTACTGGCGGTGCAACCGGTCACGGGCGATATGTTCGCGCTGACCGTGGGTACAAACGCTCTCAATTTGAACAATGTGGATGAGGGTCTGTGGCGGGACATCTGCAATGCAGGCGCAAACGGGTGCGCGAATCCGACGGTGCAGTTTGGAACGGAGATTTCCGACACCGCGCTGGATGCCGCAAATGGAACGATTCCCGACGGTACGTACAACTTGGCCCTGGCTGCGGTCCCCAACGGCTCGGACACGCTGCTGTTTGCGGGAACACAGGACATTTTTCGATGCAGCCTGGCGGCCGGCTGCGCGTGGCGCAACACGACAAACACTTCAACGTGTGTTTCGGGTCGAGTGTCCCCGGCGCAACATGCCATAGCGTTCCTGGGTTCGCCGGCTGGCCAGACGCTGCCGCTGCTGTATTTTGGCAACGACGGAGGATTGTGGCGCTCGACAGATGGCGTGGACCAATCCGGGGCCGCGTGTGCCACGGGCGATGCCGCACATTTTCAGGACCTGAATGGAGGATTGGGCTCGCTGGCGGAAGTCACCGGCCTGGCGAACAGCCAAAGCGATGCGAACGCGGTGCTGGCTGGGTTTGGAGTGAATGGCACTGCGGCAATGACGAGCAGCGATCAGAGCGCATGGCCACAGCTTTTGAGCGGCGAAGGCGGACTGACCGCCATTGACCCCGCCAATCCTGACAACTGGTATGCGACCCTGGGTCCGTATGTCGCCATCGGGCAATGCATTCAGGGCGTCAACTGCACAGCGACAGGTTTTGCGCCTGCGATCGGCGCGACTGAAACCGGCGGCGATCAGGCGTTGCTCTTCGCGCCCTATCTATTGGACCCGGCGGACAGCTCGAACGCGATCGTTGGAACTTGCCGAGTGTGGCGCGGCCCTGCGAGCGGAGGCAACGGGTGGAGCACGGCCAATGCAATCAGTCCGATGCTGGATGGCGTCGCGGAGCCGAACTGCAACGGAAACGCATTGGTGCGTTCCCTGGCTGCCGGCGGTGCAAACGTGCAGCCGGGTACGGGTGCGGAAAATAGCGGCTCGCAGGTGATTTACGCAGGGATGGCGGGGCTGCTGGATGGCGGAGGCGCCATTGCAGGCGGCCATCTGTTCTCCACGCAGACCGCCAACCTTGCCAACGGGACTGCCAAGTGGAAGGACCTGGCGCTTTCGCCCGTCGCCAATGAGCAACTCTATAACGGAATCTTCAACCCTTACTTCTTCGACGTATCGTCGTTGTACGCAGATCCGCACGACCCCACAGGCAACACAGTTTATGCGACCATTCAGGGCTTTGGCGTTCCACATCTCTATCTGTCGACGGACGGCGGCGCGGCCTGGAACAACATCTCGAAAAACCTTCCGGACCTGCCGCTGAACGATGTCCTCGTCGATCCCAACGATGCGAATGTGGTCTATGTTGCGTCCGACGGAGGCGTGTTCGTAACGCAGAATGTCGCGAACTGCGAACTAAGCGGAGGACAGTGCTGGAATGTCCTGGGGACGGGCCTGCCCATGGCCCCGGCGGTCACGCTTGCATCGACGCTAGCGGATGGAGGGCTTCTGCGCGTGGGCACGTACGGTAGAGGCATATGGCAGGTCCCGCTGTTGAGCGGCGTGCCGCAAACCACGATGACTTTGACGCCATCGACGCTGACGTTTGGCGGGCAACAGGTGCAGACTTCAAGCAGCCCGCAAATCGCGACTGTGACCAACACGGGGAGTACGGCCCTCGCAGTGGGCGCCATTTCGGTCACCGGAGACTTTCTTGAAACCGACAATTGCGGCAGCGCGATTGCGCAGAACGGCGCCTGCCAGATTTCGGTGACGTTCAGTCCGTCGACCTCCGGAACGCGGACGGGGACACTGACGGTATCCGGCAATGTCCCAGGCGGTCAGGAAAGTGTCGCCCTGACCGGGACCGGCACCACGCTGTCTTCCATTGTTCTGCTGCCGAACAGTGTGAATTTTGGCGGACAGCAGGTCGCTACAACTTCCGCAGCACAGCAGGTGACGATTTCAAACACCAGCGCGGCCTCGATTGCACTTGCCTCGGAAAGCGTGACCGGACCGTTTGCAATCCAGACGAACACCTGCTCCTCTGCTCTGGCCGCAAATTCCGGCTGCACGCTGGCGGTTGTTTTTCAACCCACCGTGGCCGGACCTGCCAGCGGCGTGCTCACGGTGGCGACCGGGCAAGGGACGGAAACGATCGGCCTGGATGGGAACGGAGAGAGTCCAGCGACAGACACGTTGTCGCCGACTTCGCTGGCTTTTCCAGCAACTCTGGAAAATACAGTGAGCGCGCCGCAGTCCATTACGCTGACAAACAGCGGTGGAGTCCCGTTGACAGGGATTCAAGTGCAAGCATCGGGCGATTTTGAAGTCGCAAATGGATGCGGATCTTCGCTGAACGCGCAGTCTGCATGCACTCTGACGGTGCAGTACACTCCGCATGCCGTTGGACCAGAGACCGGCAGCATTACGATAACGGACAGCTTGCGCAACCAGGTTGTGTCGCTCAGTGGGACTGGGACCGCGCCGGCGACGGACACCTTGTCGCCGGCATCCCTGACTTTCCCGGCGACTCCGGTTGGGCAAAGTGCGACAGCACAAACCGTGACGCTGACGAATTCCGGCGGCGTGGCCTTGACGCAACTCGGCATTCATTCGGTCGGCGCAGGATTCAGTGAGACCAACAATTGCGGCAGCACGCTCGCGGCACAATCCACCTGCACCATCATCGTCGCCTTTCAAGCTACGTCCGCTGGAAGCGCAACCGGACAGATCGACGTGTCCGATGCGATTCGGACCCAGATCGTTTCCTTGACGGCTTCAGGGCAGGCCCCGGGGGGCGACAATCTTTCTCCGTTGTCGCTCAACTTTGGCGGTCAGGTCGTGGCCACCACAAGTGCGCCGCAGACGATCACACTCAACAACAACACGCAGACAACGCTTTCCGCCATCCACATGCAATCCGCCAATCTGGATTTCATGTTTACGACCACCTGTGCAACGACGTTGGCGGCGGGCGGCTCCTGTGCGATTCAAGTCGAATTTGAACCCCATGCGGGCGGGGCCGATAACGGAACTCTGACCGTCGCCGATTCAGACCGTACGCAACAGGTGGCACTCACTGGGACCGGGGAGCTGGCCAACCTAAGCCTGACTCCGGGGGCCTTGAATTTCGGAGTCACGGGTGTCCAGGTTCCTTCGGCCGTGCAGACGCTTCTGTTGAGCAATGGAAGCGCCGGGACGTTGACAGGAATATCGATTGCGACAAGTGGGCCGTTTAGCGAAACAAACACCTGCGGAACGAGCGTGGGGCCGGGAGGGACCTGCACGGTTTCTTTGGCGTTTTCGCCAACCTCTACTGGAAGCCAGACCGGAACGGCGACCGTTACCAGTGCCGATGGCGCGCCGATGACCGCGCAGTTGACGGGCACAGGGATCGCCTTTCAATTAACGCCGACCAGTCCAACAAGCGCGACCGTAAGCAGCGGGAATGCGGCCAGTTATTCTTTGGAACTGACGCCTGTGAACGGCTCGGCAGGAAGCGCGACGATCAGTTGCGCCAACCTTCCGCCGAATTCGACCTGCACGGTGACGCCTGGCAACGCTTCATTGACGATGCCGTCGAATATCCAGGTGGCGCTGGCGACGGGTGTCGCAAGCGCTGCCCAGTTGCGGCGCGCGGGCATCGCGGGATGGTTTCCATGGCCTGTAGGATTGGTCCTGCTTCTCGCCACGCTTTGCGGAGTCCGTCGTGGCCGGCTAACACTAGCAATGTCCCTGCGCCGGCTGGCGATCGTCATCCTTCTGGCCGGTCCGATCGGTAGCATCGGCGCTTGCGGAAACGGCGGTGGAGTACTCGGGACGGGAACTCCTACTCCACTGCCCAACAACTCCACGACCCCTCCTGGAACATATACCGTCACCGTCGCGGCGGCAGCCGGCGGACTCAACAAGAGCGTGAGTTTGACCGTGCAGGTGCAGTAACTCCGCTACGATATCATCTTCGACAAAACACGCAAGAATGAAATGGATACGCATATTTCCCGGAAATACCGGGAGGCGAATGCCGCAGGCAGTAAACATTTAGACTAGGGGGATTGACGGAATTGATCGATGGAATCGACAGGAAGGGTATCGCGAATGCAGGAAATCGTGGCGGACCAGTTGCGACAGACGGTGGCCGTGCTAAGCGATGTAGCGAAGAATGACGAATTGCACGGCGTCCTGGTCGCTGCAGCGAGGGAGACCGCGAAATCGCTCAAGAGCGGCCGCAAACTGATGGTAGCCGGCAATGGCGGAAGCGCTGCCGATGCGCAGCACCTGGTAGCGGAATTTGTCAGCAGGCTGATCGAGGACCGCCCGGCCCTCCGCGCAGTCGCGCTGACTACGGACACGTCGATTTTGACTGCGGTTGGGAATGACTACGGATACGAGTGCACGTTTGCGCGCCAGATTGAAGCTCTAGGGCAGCCAGGGGACGTTTTTCTGGCGATATCCACTTCGGGGAATTCGCCGAACATCGTCCGCGCATTGGAGTTGGCGCATTCAACCGGAATTGTGACCATCGGCCTGACAGGCGCAAACGGAGGTAGCATGGTCCGGCTGTGCGACTATTGTTTGCGCATGCCGTCGGACATGACCATGAAAATCCAAGAGGCGCATCTCGCCCTGGAGCATATTTTCTGCCTGCTTGTAGAGAAAATATATTTTGCCGATTAGAGTGCCGGATCGCGATCGTCGGATTGCAGAGGTAGACGGTACATTCTATGAAGGGCCTTCAGCCAGCCTTATTTCTCGACCGAGATGGAGTTGTCAACCGGGAAATAGGCTACCTGTACAAACCGGAGCAGGTGGAGTTTACCGCGGGGATTTTTGAACTGTGCCGGTATGCGCAAGCACGTAGCTACAAACTGATTATCATTACCAATCAGTCTGGGATCGCCCGGCAACTGTATTCCGAGGCTGACTTTCATTCGCTCATGCAATGGATGTCCGAAGAATTTCTGCGCGCGCGCATTCGCGTGGATGGATACTATTTTTGCCCGCACCATCCAGAACATGGGATCGGGCCCTATCGCAAAGAATGCAAGGACCGCAAACCGCAGCCTGGGATGCTCCTGCAAGCTTCACGGGACCACGGGATTGATTTGGCCCGATCAGTGCTGGTGGGAGATCGATGCTCCGACATCCAGGCCGGAGCGGCGGCAGGCATCTCCAACCTGGTGCTGCTGCGTGGCACTGAACCTGCTGGGTGCGCAGCGGTCCCCGCGCATGCAGTCGTGTCGGATTTGGCGGAGATCATCCCGTTCCTCACGGTTTCAAGCGTTCCCGCATAAGAGTTATCGGTCGGCTCATGCTCCAAAGATCGTCTTCCAAAACTCGTGCATGGATATTTCCCCGGTTCGCTTTGGAGTTTCCCTGTTTCTGGCGACAGCAGCAGCCAAATTGCGTTCCATAGGATCGATCGAAGGGCCGGCGAAAGAATTCGCCATCCAAACGCCGCCCTGGATCAGGGACGCGTCGATTGCGCGGACATGCTTGGCCGCAGAAAAACTGGATGCAGTCTGCACTCAGTGTCCCAGGAAGACTTGCACCAGCAGCCATCCGTTCAAGCCAGCGATGAGGATGGCGGAGGTCCATCCGAGAATGCGGAGCCAGGGTCGATTCACAAACTCTCCCATCTTCTTGGGATCGCTGGTGAATGCCATCAGTGGAAACACGGCGAAGCTGAGTTGCATACTTAGAATCACCTGGCTCAGGATCAGCAATCGCGCCGTGCCAGACATGCCCCATAATGCCGTCACAATGATGGTGGGAACAATCGCGAGCAGGCGGGTCAGCAATCGGCGTTTCCAGGGAGCAAGGCGGAGATGAAGGAAGCCCTCCATGACTACTTGGCCGGCAAGCGTTCCCGTCAGGGTTGAATTTTGGCCGGAGGCCAACAGCGCGATTGCGAACATAGTGCTGGCGCCTGCGACGCCGAGCAGCGGGGTCAGCAATTTGTAGGCGTCGCCGATTTCGGCAACTCCATTGTGCCCACTGCGATGGAAAACGGCGGCCGCCACAATCAGAATGGCGGCATTGACGAGCAACGCCATCGTCAAGGCGGCGGCGGAATCCAGGCTGGCCAGCAGGATGGCTTCGCGTTTACCTTTCGTTGTCCGCGGATAATCCCGCGTCTGCACGATGGCGGAATGCAGGTACAGGTTGTGCGGCATCACGGTTGCGCCAAGAATTCCAATGGCGATATAGAGCATGGTCCCGTTCGAGAGGATCTCGTGGGAGGGAACAAATAGGTTCCATGCGATGGAACTCCACTGCGGATGGGAGAAGAAAATCTCGATCGCAAACATCACTCCGATGGTTGCAATCAGCACAATCACCACCGCTTCCAGGTAGCGAAATCCGCGATTCTGCAACAGCAGAATCAGCAGGACATCGAGACTCGTGATCAAGACGCCGACGAGAAGGGGAATACCGAAAAGGAGTTGAAGTGCGATCGCCGACCCAATGACCTCCGCCAGGTCGCAAGCCGCAATGGCGACTTCCGCGAAAACCCAAAGCCCAATGGTGACTGGCTTGCTGTAATGTTCGCGGCAGGCCTGGGCCAGGTCTTGCTCCGTCGCTACCCCCAGCTTGATCGACAGCCCCTGCAACAGAATTGCCAGCAGGTTCGACACCATGATGGCGAACAGCAGCTTGTAGCCGAAGCGCGAACCGGCGGCCAGGTCCGTGGCCCAGTTGCCCGGGTCCATGTAGCCAACGGAGATAAGAAAGCCGGGACCGATAAAGCCGAGCGCGCGCCGCCATAATTGCGGAGAGGTGGAAACGCGCACGCTGGAAAAAACGTCGGGCAGGGAAGGCCGATGCGGCTTCGTTTTCCGTTCCATTGTGGATGGGTTTGCGGGCATGCCGACGGAAGCAACCTCTTACCGCAGTATGCCACAGGGTGTTAACGTTAGTTAAGCAAAAAGATGAATGGATACTTAATGCTTCTGCCGCTTGACCCAGACTTTTTCCGCGGCCGGCCTTCCTAATGTGATGGTCCCGGAGGGCGTTTGGATGGTTACTGTTTCGTCGTAGTTGCGCGCCAGCAGTTGCACCCTGGCATTGGGGCCGATGCCGGAGCGGTGAAGAAAAATCAGCAGCTTGGGGTCGCGTTCGTGCAGGCAGGAAACCTTGTAGCGCGCCTTTTCCGCAGCATCGAACAATGGCACCAGCCCGCGTTTCCTTAGCTGTTCCGGGCTTTCCGGCAGGACGGAATTGCCGTGGGGGCAGGTGCCTTTTTCCCCAAGTCTTTCAATCAGCTTGGCTTCAAAGGCCGGTGAAACCGCATGTTCCAGCCGCTCCGCTTCATCATGCACGCGATACCAATCCATGCCGAACATTTCCGACAACATCCGTTCGATCAAATGATGGCGGCGGGCGGTGTGATAGGCGATTTCTTTTCCCGTGGGCGTCAGGCGAACGATGCCGTCCGCTTTCACTTCCACATATCCATCGCGCCTCAGGCGCTTCAACGCCATGGTAACTGCGGGCGGCGAGACGGAAAGCCAATGGGCAAGGGTGGAAGAGATGACCGTCTGGCCTTCGGACTCCGCTTCCAGGATGGCCTTCAAATAATCTTCTTTGGAAATGGTGATGACTTCTTTTGTCATTATTGTTTGTGCTCCGCAAAAGCGAGCGCAACCCTACGGCCATGGTATTCCATCGGTGTGATTTCGTAGAGAATTGGGGTCGTCCGAAGCGGAATCCAGGGCGGAAAATATGGTTGCCATAGCAACCATATTTGCAAAGTAGTTGCCTTAGCAACGAATTTTTCCGGCGATTTTTGTTGCCGGAAAAATAAAGTCGAAATCTGTGGCGCAAAAACTGTCCGGGCACCTCGTTTCCGGTCCTTGGAGGAGCATATTCGTTGCAACGGCAAGGGGCGCCAGCAGGGAAGAAATCGAACGAGAGACCGGTCGGCGAGGAGGCGGGCTTTTCCATCGTGCTTCCGAGGGAATAAAATAAAACGGCCAGTTCAGCTTCCACGCTTTAGCAGGCGTCGGGGGCCGTTGTTTGCGGGCGCTGGGAGGTTCCCTGTGACGGCGAACACAAACGCACCTTCACCGGGCATGAGAACATATTGAAAGCGAAACCTTTGACATTGAATAAGAGAGACGCACGAATGACAGTACCCACAGACCTTCCAACGGTCCGATGCGGAAGTATTTCCGGCGGCTTTGCCCGCGATTTTCAGGCGTAATTCCGAGCGTCGGCTTTTCAGCCGGCGCTTGTTTTTTGGAGTTTAGGAATACTGGGGCGGGCATGTGCCGGTCCTGAGTTGAGTGGAACTTGCCGGAACGCACCTGGGTGCGGTCCGCGGACGAAACAGGAGCGAGGATTTCCGATGAGTACAAGTACCTTAGAGATTCCAAAGAGTGCAACCGCAAACGGCAAGAATGGTCTGTCAAGTTCCAAGCCGGCCAAGACGCAATACGTGTATTTTTTTGGCGGCGGGTCGGCGGAAGGCAACGGCAGCATGAAGGACATGCTGGGCGGCAAAGGCGCCGGGTTGGCGGAGATGACCAACGTGGGACTGCCTGTGCCTCCGGGCTTTACCATCCAGACGGACGCGTGCCGGGAATACATGAAAGGCGGACTGAGCCCGCAGATCGATATCCAGATGGATGCCGCGCTGCAGCGGCTGGAGAAACTGCAGGGCCAGAAGCTGGGGCAAGGCGAAAATCCACTGCTGGTTTCGGTGCGATCGGGCGCAAAGTTTTCCATGCCGGGCATGATGGACACCATCCTGAACCTGGGACTGAACGACAAGTCGGTGGAGGCGCTGGCCAAGAACACCAACAATCCACGTTTCGCGTACGACTCCTATCGCCGCCTGATCCAGATGTTCGGCAACGTTGTCCTGGACATCGACAAGGCATTTTTTGAAGAAGTGTTCGACGGAATCAAGAAGAAGAAGGGCGTCAAGCTGGACATGGACCTGGATGCGAAATCGCTCCAGGAGGTGATTGCGCAATACAAGACGCTGGTGCGCAAGCACACGAAGATGGATTTCCCGCAGGACCCGCATACGCAACTGGTGATGGCCCGCGATGCGGTGTTCCGCTCATGGAACAACACCCGCGCCAAGACCTATCGCCGCATCAACCAGATTGACGACATGCTGGGCACGGCGGTCAACGTGCAGGCCATGGTGTTCGGCAACCTGGGCGAGACGAGCGGCACCGGCGTTGGATTCACGCGCAATCCAGCCACGGGCGAGAACAAATTTTTCGGCGAGTACCTGCTGAACGCGCAGGGCGAGGATGTCGTTTCCGGCATTCGCACGCCGGAGCCGATCAGCGACCTGCAAAAGCAGATGCCGGACGTGTACCACCAACTGCAAACCCTGACCAGCAAGATGGAAAAGCATTATCGCGACGTGCAGGATTTCGAATTCACCATTCAAGAAGGCAAGCTGTACATGTTGCAGACGCGCAACGCCAAGCGCACGGGCCTGGCCGCGGTACACATTGCCATCGACATGGTGGATGAGAAGCTGATCACGGAAAAGGAAGCGATTTTCCGGGTTGAGCCGAACCAGCTTTACGACTTTCTTGTTCCGCGCCTGGACGAGAAGGACAAGAAGATTGAAGTGCTGGCAACCGGTCTGCCTGCTTCGCCGGGCGCGGCTGTGGGACAGATTGTTTTCAGCGCCGAGGATGCTGTCAAGTTCTCGCAAAACGGCAGCATGAAGTCGGTGATCCTGGTGCGCTCGGAGACGACGCCGGAAGACATCGCGGGCATGGAAGTTGCGGCAGGCATTTTGACGGCGCGCGGCGGCATGACCAGCCACGCGGCGGTAGTGACGCGCGGCATGGGCAAGTGCTGCGTGGCCGGGGCCGGCGACATCAACGTGAGCGAAAAGAACCAGGAAATGCGCGTCAAGGGGAAGGTGCTGAAGCAGGGCGACTGGATTTCCATGGACGGCACGACGGGCCGGGTGATTTTTGGAAAGCTGGGCATTCTGCCAGCCTCGCCGGACGATCCGACACTCGTGCGCTTCATGTCGTGGGTGGATCCGTTGCGCAAGCTGCGGGTGCGCGCCAACGCGGACATTCCTCGCGATGCGAAACAGGCGATTTTGTTCGGTGCTGAGGGCATTGGACTGTGCCGCACGGAACATATGTTCTTCGCGGAAGATCGACTGCCGCACATGCAGGCGATGATCCTTGCGAACAGCCTGAAAGAGCGGCAAGCAGCGCTGAAGAAGTTGCTGCCGATGCAACGGGCGGACTTTACGGGGTTGTTCAAAGCAATGAATGGCCTGCCGGTGACGGTGCGGCTGCTGGATCCGCCGCTACATGAGTTTCTGCCCAAGCGCGAAGATCTGCTGGTGGAAATTGCGCGCCTGGAAATTACCAAGCCGCGTTCGCCAAAACTGAAAACACTGCACACCTTGCTGCGTCGCGTGGAAGAGCTGCACGAGACCAATCCTATGCTGGGGCTGCGCGGTTGCCGTTTGGGGATTGCGTTTCCCGAGGTGACCGAGATGCAGGCGCGCGCCATTTTCGAGGCGGCGGTCGCGGTCAAAAAGCAAGGCAAGGACGTGAAGGTGGAAGTGATGGTTCCGCTGATCGGCACGATTGAAGAAATGAAGAACCAGGCTGCCATTATTCGCCGCATCGCCCGCCAGGTTTTCTCTGAAAAGGGCGAGTCGGTCGAGTACCTGGTGGGAACGATGATCGAGTTGCCGCGGGCTGCGCTGGTGGCCGATCAGATTGCGCAGGAGGCGGAATTCTTCAGCTTCGGGACCAACGACCTGACGCAGACAACGTTCGGCATCTCTCGCGATGACATCAACCAGTTCCTGCCGGCGTACATCAGCCAGGGAATCTTCAAGCAGGATCCGTTCGCGGTGCTGGACCAGGAGGGCGTAGGCCAGTTGGTGAAGATGGCGACCATCAAGGGACGCGAGTCACGGCCGACGTTGAAGGTTGGCATCTGCGGCGAGCATGGCGGAGAACCGGAGTCGGTGAAGTTCTGCCACAGGATTGGGCTGAACTATGTTTCCTGTTCTCCGTTCAGGTTGCTGACGGCGCGCCTTGCGGCGGCCCAGGCGGCGGTGGAAGAAGCGCGTGCCAAGCAGACCGGTAGCGCTTCGACGGGGGACACGCGGTAACACGACGCCTGCATGATTGGTGGAAAATCCCAGGTCTCAGAAGCGAGACCTGGGGCACCCCGGCGACAGCCTATAATTCCAGTCCATGACCAAACCAATCAGTTTTGAGATGGACTGCCCATTTGATGTACTGTGCAAACTATTCGAGTCCAATACCGTATCGACTGGAATGACAAGAGAGGTTCCTGGCGGTGCCGTTATCGAGTACCGAGTAACACAACCAGTAGAGAGGCGGGACCTACTCCATGCCGCAGAACCGTTCGTACATATTGCGGTGAGGGTCGGGGGGGATTTAGTGGTCGCCGTATTACCTGAATCCGGCGTGAAAATTGCGATTTCAGACCTGGAGCGACTTCAGCCGGTGAGCTTTGCGCAGGATGCCGTTGGCCAGATCTTGTAGTAGCGGCGACTCTCGGAGCCGAAGAACCGGGCGGTTCTGCGGGCGGGTCAATTCACCTGGGAGCAGGAACAGTTTGTAGCGGAGCTTTTGGAGCGTCAAGCTCTGCCAGGATTTCTCCAGGCAACTCCGCTGAAATGCGGTGACGAGATTGTAGGCAA
>JAJYUB010000077.1 GCA_021792795.1 Acidobacteriota bacterium
CCGCGCCTTCGAGGAAGCTGCCGCGCAACACGATCAGGAAATATCGGAGCGGATCGAGCAATGTAATGTACTGCACAATCCGCGGCATGTTGGCGATCGGCGTCGCAAAGCCGGAAAGAACGATGGCTGGCACCATGAAGAGAAACACGCCCAGCAGACCTTGCTGCTGGGTCACGGCCAGAGAGGAAATCATCAGCCCGATCCCAACCGTCGCCAGCAGGAAGCAGAAGAAGCCTATATAGAGTCCTAGAAAGCTGCCCGTAAATGGGACGTGAAACCAGAAGATGGACATCAGAACGATAAACGTTCCTTCGGCGAAGCCGACAAGGAAGCCAGGCAGCGCTTTCCCAAGAAGAATTTCTGTGGGACGCAGGGGGGTCACAAGAAGCTGGTCGAAGGTACCCATCTCGCGTTCGCGCGCGACCGAGAGGCCCGTCGTCAACATGCTGACCAGCAGCGTCAGGATGCCGCAGATGCCCGGAACGATGAACCATCGCGAGTCGAGATTGGGGTTGAACCAGGCGCGGTCCAGCAATACGGTCGAGAGCGGCGTGCCTCCGTGCGCCGCGATTTGCGCTTCATTGAAAGTCGTCACAATGGACTGCGCATAGCCCATTGCCAGGCCGGCTGTGTTGGAATCTCTTCCATCCAGAATGAGCTGGACGTGCGTCGTCCTTCCGCGCTCCAGATCGGAGGTGAAGGTCGGGCCGATGTCCATGGCCATCAGAGCGGACTGATCGTCGATGGCGCGGCCCAGCTCGTTCTGATTGTGGACGACGCGCAGCAGACCAAAGCTGGGGGAGCCTGCGAAGCGAGCGATGAAATCGCGCGAGAGCCTTCCCTCGTCCTGGTTATAGACGACGAAGGGAACGTGCTTCAGATCGAAGGTGGCGGCATAACCGAAGACCAGCAACTGGATAATTGGCGGCCCGATCAGGACAGCGCGGCTGGCGGCATCGCGCAGCAGGGCCAGCAGCTCCTTGACGGTCAGCGCAAATACGCGTTGGAAGATCAGGCGCATCAGTCCAACCTCTTGCGAAAGCGCAGCAGGGCGATGCCGAGAAAGAGCGCGCACAGGACGCTCATCCCAAATACGTTGCGCAGCAGGACCGGCCAGACATCGCCGGCCAGAAACGTGCTTTGCAGGATGGTCACAAAGTAGCGGGCTGCGACGATGTGGGTGAGAAGTTGAATGATCTGCGGCATGGAGCGAATATCAAAAATAAAGCCGGACAGAATGAATGCGGGAAGAAACGTGGCGACAATGGCGATCATCGCAGCGACAAACTGGCTGCGCGCCAGCACTGAAATCACCAGTCCCATGCCGAGAGCGGTCAATAGAAACAGGGCCGCCGTGCCGAACAGAACGAGCAGCGATCCGCGCAGCGGGACACCGAATAAAAAGACGGCCATGGCGGTGGACATCATCATTCCGCCCATTCCCATGACAAAGTATGGGACCAGCTTCCCCAGCAAAATTTCCGTCTTGGCGACCGGCGTCACCATGATGCCTTCCATGGTGCCGCGCTCCCACTCCCGCGCGACCACCAGCGCGGTCAGCAAGGCCCCGATGAGCGTCATAATGATGGCGATCAGGCCGGGAACCAGATAGTCGCGGCTGCGCAGCGCCGGATTGAACCAGACGCGCGCGTCGGCGACCACGGGCGTCGCTACATGCGTGCCTTGCCGGGTCGCTTCCTGCTGCAACCAGAGCAGCCATGTTCCATTCACATAGTTTTCTATGAGGCGTGCCTGGTTGGCATCGACGCCGTTCACGGTGAGATGAATCGGCGCGCCGCCAGTGCTGTAGGAAAGGCGCGTGAAATCGCTGCGCAGCCACAGGATGGCATTGGCGCGCCCTTGCATCAGCGCCTGTTCCGCCGATGCCTGGTCGGGATAGATGGTCGGACGAAACCACGGAGAGCGTTGCAACTCCGCCAGAAAAGAAGCGGTGAGCTGCGTGGGATGATCGACGACCTCCGCCATCAGAATGCGGCGGGCATCGAGCGAGACGCCGTAGCCGAAGATGAGCAGCAGCACCAGCGGCAGCACGAAGGCAATGGCAATGCTGGAAGGATCGCGGACGATCTCATACACTTCTTTGCGCATCAGGCCCACCAGGCGCATGGTCTTCACGACGCCCTCCGGCTCGCCTGTTCATGTTCTTCAATCAGGGAGATAAAAGCATCTTCCATGCTTGGATTGGGGCGGTCTTTGCTGCGGACCTTCTCCTTGATTTCCGAAGGAGATCCTTGCGCGAGGACCTCTCCCAACGACATCAACACCAGATGGTCGCAGTATTCCGCCTCCTCCATAAAGTGCGTGGTGACAAGGCATGTGGTGCCGCCTTCCGCCAGGGCGTTCACACGCGCCCAGAATTCGCGCCGCGCCAGCGGATCGACGCCGGAGGTGGGCTCATCGAGAAAAAGAATGCTCGGCTCATGCATCAGCGCACAGGCCAGGGCCAGACGTTGCTTGTATCCCAGCGGCAATTCCCCGGCATTCATGGCGATGTAGTTTTTCAGTTCCAGTTCTTCCAGCGCCCAGGCCATCCGTTCTTTTCTGCGCCGATTTTCGAGACCGTAGGCGGCCGAGAAGAAGGACAAATTCTGCTGCACGCTCAAAGCACCGTACAACGAGAATTTTTGCGATACATAGCCGATGCGCGCGCGGGCCGCTGCACTCGCTGTGCGCAGATCGACGCCGGCAACGCGCAGCGTTCCGGACGAGGACGGCAGCAGTCCGCAGAGCATGCGGAAGGTCGTCGATTTACCCGCGCCATTCGCCCCCAGGAGGCCGAAAATCTCTCCCTTGCGCACCGAGAAGCTGACATTCTTGACTGCGGCGAAAGCGCCGAAGTAGCGAAAGAGGTCCTTCACCACGACGACGGCCGCAGGGTCGCCGGTTGTGTCCCGCTGCGGCGGCACCGGAATGGGATGGCGAGCGGCGCGGCTGAACAGAAGGCTGACAAAGGCATCTTCCAGACGCGCTGGAACTGGTTGCGGGGTTGCGTAGCCAGTGAGCTTTTCCGGCAATGCGGGCGGCGCGGCCTGTTGCATGACGATGCGCAATCCATCGCCTTGAATCACCGTGTCCACTACGCCCGGCAGTTGCGCAATCTGCGCCTGCAGGTTGCGCGGCGCGGAGGGAATATTTTCCAGAACGAAGGCATGACCCTGCAATGGCGCGGCGAGTTGCGCCGGATTTCCCTGCGCGAGAATTTCTCCTTCGTGCAACAGGATGACATGATCGCAGCGCTCGGCCTCATCCATATAGGCGGTGCTGAGCAGCACAGTCACCTTCTGGGCGGCAACCTGTTGCTGGATGATGCTCCACAGTTCCCGGCGCGAAATGGGATCGACGCCCACGCTGGCTTCATCCAGCAACAGCAGTTGGGGCGGATGGATCAGGGTACAAGCGAGCCCAAGCTTCTGTTTCATGCCGCCGGACAACTGTCCCGCCAGCCGCTTGCGAAATGGACCGAGCGCCGTCATGGTCAGCAGTTCCGCGAAGCGATGCTCCCGCATCTCATGCGGGATGCTGTGCAGGTCGGCAAACAACGTGAGGTTTTCTTCCACCGTCAAATCTTCATATAGGCCGAAGCGTTGCGGCATATAGCCAATCTGGCCTTGCAGAGCGAGAGCTTCCTTGGGCAAAGCATGATCGAGCACGCGAATCTCGCCGGCGCCGGGCGTTAGGATGCCGGCCAGCAGCCGCAGCAGCGTGGTCTTGCCCGCGCCATCCGGGCCGATGAGCGCCGTCATGCTTCCCGCGTGAATTTCGAGGGAGATGTTCTTCAGCGCGTCTCTGCGGGCCGCTCCTTTGCCGAAAGACTTGCTCAGGTCCCTGACCACCACCGCGTCCATGTCAGTTGGTCTCGCAGGGATGGGCGTCGATTGCGTGAGGAGGATTGTTGCCGAGCGGAATGACGACCGTCGCCGGCATTCCCAAGCGCAAGCGATGGTCAGGGTTGCAGGCATACACACGCACGCGATAGACAAGCTGCGAGCGTAGCTGCGTGGTTTCCACATTCTTCGGCGTAAATTCCGACACCGGAGAAATGAAGCCGATCCAGCCCGGAAATCGTTGTCCGGGAAAACTGTCCGACCCAATCCACGCGCGCATGCCGAGGGCGACCTTGCCCATCTGCGGCTCCGGCAAATAGGCGCGCACCCAGACGGGGTTGTCGAGGGCGAGTGTAAACACCGGCGTCTGCGGAGTGACCATATCGCCGGGCTCGAGAATGCGGTCCTGAATGACGCCATCCGCAGGAGCGTAGAGCTGCGTGTCGGTCAGCTCTTTTTGTGCCAGAGCCAAAGTTGCTTTGTCGGCCTGGAGCGTGGCCTGGGCCGCGGCAATGTCTTCCTTGCGCGGGCCGATGACAGCGAGCCGCAACACTTGCTCTTTGGCTGCCAGGGCCTGCTTCTTTGCCGCCAGCTCAGCCTGCTCGGCCAGGTAGGAGCGTTCGGCATCGTCGCGAATCTGCAGGGAAACATATTGCTGCTTCGCCAGGGTCTGCTGGCGCCGATAGAGCAATCCGGCATTCGTCACATTGGCTTGTGCGGCCGCCACATCTGCCTGCGCGGCGGCAACATCCGCGCGCGCTTCCGCAATTTCCTCCGGGCGGCTGCCTGCCAGGAGTCGCGCGACCACCTGCTGCTGCGACGTCATGTTGGACTTGTCCTGTGCCACCGCATCCTGAAAACGCTGCTGCGCCAGTTGAGCGACCAACTGGCCGGCACGGATGGCGCTGCCTTCATCGACCAGCAGCTTGTCAATGCGTTCACTGTCGTTGAAGGCCAGTTCCACCTGGCGTATATCGACGTTGCCGTACAGCGTGATGGAATCGCTGGGAGCGTGTTTCGCATGGAACCAGCGCCACGCAAAGAAGCCCACAACAAGAAGCAGGACCAAAATTGCCAGAATCGAAACGCGTTTCTTGACCGGAACCATGGATGTTCTCCCCGCGAAACAGCGGTGCTGCCTACTTTGAAGGACTGCTTTCCAGCAGAGTGTTGATGGCGTCGATGTCTGCCGGCGTCAATACTCCCGCTGCCGCCTTCAGTTGCGTTCGAGCGACCAGTTGCGTGTACAGGGCCAGATAATAATTGCGCTGCGCGGCTGCGTAGTTTGTCGTTGCCGTCAGCAGGTCGATGATGGAGCGGCTGCCAATCTCATACCCCTTGCGCGTGCCCTCCATCGACACCTTTGCCGAAGCGACCGATTGCCGCGTGGCCTGAAATTGGGCGACGCTGTCCTGAAGATCTTGAAATGCGGTTTGCGTGTCCAGTTGGATCTGGTCCTGGATATTGGCGACGTTGGCGCGGCTGGCTTTCGAAAGCGCCTCCGCCTGATGGATACCCGCTCGCGTGCCTCCGCCTTCATAAATCGGAATGGACAAATTCAGGGAGCCGCCAATCTGGTCTATGGCCACGGGCGGAATCAGCGTGCCCGCGGCGTGCTGGCCAATGCCGCTCAGCGTCAACGTGGGCCATCGCGCCCGCTTGGCATACTGCACTTGTTGCTCGGACACTTTCAATGTGGCTTGCGCCTGCCGCAGCAGCGGCTGGTTCTTGAGCGCCGCCGCAAGCCACGGCCCGATCGTGTCCGGCTGCGGACCCGTCGGCTGCAACGTGGTAACGTCCTCCAGGGTACCTACCGGCTGGTGCGTCAGCCGCTCCAACTGGTTCTTCGCCACCGTGACAGCATTGTTCGCGGTAATCAGATCGGCCTTTGCGGAATCCAACTGCGCCTGCGTTTCCTGCACCGAGATAATGTCTCCGCTGCCGACATGCAGGCTGGTTCGGGTCTGCTTGTCGATGCTTTGCAGCAGGTCCATTTGCTGTTGCGCCACGCGCTGGTTGGCCTGCGCCTGCAAAATGCCAAAATACGCCTGCGTCACCTGCAGCGCAACCACCTGCTGCGCATACGCCAGGGCCGCTTCGCTGGCGCGAATGCGGCTGTCCGACTGCTTCATTGCCGTGAACGCCTGACCGTTAAAAATGGATTCCGTCAGGCTGGCGCTGAAGACATCGGAATGATATCCCGTGGAAATCGTTTGCGGGCCGAAGCCTGTCACACGCCCTGTGTTCATGCCTCCACTGGCGCCGGCATTGATGTGCGGAAGCAGCGCCGAACGCGCCAGCGGTTTGCCGGCCAGGTCCGCATCCAACTGCGCGCGCGCCTGGGCAATCGCCGGAGAAGTGGAAGCAGCCTGTTTGTAGGCTGTTTGCAGGTCTTCCGCCGCAGAGGACGCCGCATGGAAAACCGCACACCCGAAGGCCGCGAGCAGGAACATGGCAAGCGCCACGGAGCGGCACCCCAGCGGAACGCTATTTTGTTTTCTCATCGGACCCTCAAGGTCTCTGTTGACTGGAAGCATGTTCGTTGTACTCCACCGATATACGTCATCTCCTGTGACGGCATCGGATGACCCTTGCGAAAGATGGATGTCATCCTAACGCTACGCCTTTCCTATTTTTTCAGGAGCGCCTCGAAGACCGGCTCCGCATCGCCGAGGACCTTCGTTGCCAGCGCGAAGCGAACAATGCGCACTGTTTCAAGAACCTTCTCAGGCGCGATGCCCTGCATCCTCGCCTTGTTCGCCATGGCCTGAATGCAAGCTTTACTGCTGGCGGCGAGCGCCGAGGCAAGATAAATCAGGGTGCGCGTCTCTTCGTCGAGTGCCCCTTCGTTTGGCATGGCGTAGGCCCTCGAATGCAGATGCTCATACAAGAGTCCTTCATCGACCGCGACCGCTTTTTCGATGGCCGATGGGACCGACCCCATGGTCTTGCGCATCATCCCGAATACTTGTTCCACACTTGGTTTCTGTTCCGGATTCACGTGACCTCTCCTTTCTTAATTTCCTGCGCGATTGCTCCTCGTAGGAATAAATACACTTGCATGCCAGTCGTTACAGAAAAGCCGCAATCTTTCAGCCGCTTTCTCATTATCGGGCTACACAAACGTCTCTCGCGCCCAGACCAGCCCGTTTTTGCGAACCAGATCCCGAATTGCGTTCACGAAATTGCTGACATCCTGCTGATCAGTGCGCCTACTTTGGTCCGGGTCTCTGGCCCTCAGTCCCTTTCTGCTGCCAGCGGCGGATGCGGGCCTCAAAGAGGCGGTGGACAACGAAAGAAAGTCCGCGGACCAGGCAAACAACAATACGCCAGTCGGCGATTCCAACGACCCTGTCGGCCTCCACGCATGAAACACAACAACGGAGAGTGCAGCCAGCAAGTCAACGAAGCGGCGGCTCCCCAGAGGAGAGCGAGTTGGGGCAGAAAGGCACAACGCGCGCATGCCCCGCTATGGCTACGCGAACCATTGTTCTGTTTGAGGGCTATGCTTGTAGCAACGACGGCGGCTATGCGTGGAGCGGCCATATTCTGGGGTATGAGGACTCGTGAAAGGATGCAGCCGTTTGCGGTGTTGCCCGCCGTTGCCGCCTCCAATGCGATTCCGGACCAGCGACACAACCTTGTCAACTCCGTTGCTGTCGAATACGTTTAGGACCAGCGAAACCGGATGCAGAGAGGGCCGTGACTTAATGGGTTATGCGCGAAAACCATTGGCGTTCCTCCTGTTGCTTCTGTTCACGGCGACAGCGTCGATGGCACGGGCCTACTCGGTGCTGTCGCATGAAGAGACCGTCGACATGGCATGGAACGGCCACATTGTTCCGCTGCTGCTGGAACGGTATCCAAACGCCACGGCCGATGATCTGCGCATCGCCCACTCCTACGCCTACGGCGGCTGCATCATTCAGGACCTGGGATATTACCCATTCGGCAGCAAAGAGTTCAGCGACATGTTGCACTACGTCCGCACGGGGGACTTTGTCAATAATCTGCTAAAGGACGCCGCCAGCCTGAATGAATATGCGTTTGCGCTGGGCGCGCTGGCGCACTATCGGGGAGACACGATTGGGCACCCTTACGTAGGCCTCGCCACAGCGCACGAGTATCCAAAATTGAGGACCCGTTTCGGTCCGTTTGTCAGCTATTACGACTCCCCCAAGGCCCACATTCGGACGGAGTATGGCTTCGATGTGGTGCAGGTGGCGCAAGGCCATTTCGTCAAAGACAATTACACCAACTTCATCGGATTCAACGTGGCAACGCCGGTATTGGAGCGGGCGTTTAAAGACACTTATGGCGTCGAGGTAAAGACGGTGCTGAAGCATGAAGGGCTGGCGATCAACACCTATCGATATTCGGTCAGCACTGCTATTCCGGAGATGACGCGCGCCGCTGTCCTGCACTATGGCAAGCAAATCCAGGAGCAGGTGCCGAACTTCGATCGCAGCCATTTCGTGTACAGCGTGGACCGCGTCGACTACCAGCACGAGTGGGGCAAGCAATATCACAGGCCGGGAATAGGCGCGCATGCGATTGCTTTTATCATCAAGATTCTGCCGAAACGGGGGCCGTTCTTCGCGCTGAAGCTGGAACTTCCTAGCGCCGCCGACCAGAAGCTGTATCTCGACAGCATGCAATCCACCCTAAACGCCTATGAAGAAAAGGATATAGACGGGTTACGGCGGCAGGCAGTCGCCGGCGGAACCTTGCCCCTAAAGAACCTGGACTTTGACACCGGGAAGCCAGCTCGGCAGGGAGAGTACCCGCTGGCAGACAAGAGTTACGCGAAACTGCTGGACACGGTCACCCATGACAAGGATGCCCAGGTTTCAAGCGGCCTTCGCGCCAGCCTGTTCGCTTACTATGCAAATTTGCGTCCTCGGCATCGACGCCGTCTGGTCCCGACGTTCTTTTCGGACCGTGAAACGCGGAAAGTGGAACGAAATCTCACGCTGTTGCGGCATGAGGTGGTATCGGCGCCAGCCAGTATGCACAGCTTATCGGAGCCATCGACGCGCGAAACGGTCCTTCCGCGATCGGATTCTTTACTTGCCGGCAACAGTTCTTCGTTGTCGATGCGGTAAACTGGTAGATAGATCAGGATGATCCTCGCAGTCTCCGGCGTAGCAGCCGGACTTGCTCCGTTGGCCTAATACTGCCATCGCCCAGCCTATCTAAAAACCAGAACAGGAAAACAGAACAGGAAACTGAACCTATCGTGTCGTCCGTCATCCGAAATATCGCTATCATCGCCCACGTCGATCACGGCAAGACCACTCTTGTCGATGCCATGTTGCGTCAAAGCGGGACCTTCCGCTCCAATGAGGCGGTCGCCGAACGCGTCATGGACTCGAACGACCTGGAGCGTGAGCGCGGTATCACCATCCTGGCGAAAAACACCGCCATCGTCTTCCACGACGCCAAGATCAACATTGTGGACACGCCCGGACACGCCGACTTTGGCGGCGAGGTGGAGCGCGCCCTGAAGATGGTGGACGGCGTGATGCTGCTGGTGGATGCCAGTGAAGGCCCGCTGCCGCAGACCCGCTACGTCCTATCGAAAGCCCTGGAAGCCAAGCTGCCGCCGATCCTCGTCATCAATAAAATCGATCGCCCGGATGCGCGTCCGCAGGAAGTATTGAACGAGGTCTACGACCTGTTCATCGATCTGGACGCAGGCGAGGATCAGTTGGATTTTCCAGTGCTCTACACCAACGCGAAGCTGGGCACCGCTTCGAGCGATGCGAAGGTCCCCGGTACAAACTTGCAGCCCCTGTTTGAGGCGATCGTTTCGACCATTCCGCCTGCCACCGGCGATCCCGCGGGCCCGCTGCAAATCCTGGTGACGAACCTCGATTATTCGGACTACCTGGGACGATTGGCGATTGCGCGCGTCTTTAACGGCACGCTGCACACCGGAGACGAGGTCGCCATCTCCAAGCGCGATGGATCGCTGGAAAAAACGAAGATCACCAAGCTGTTCAGCTTTAGCGGGCTGAAGCGCACCGACATTGAGGAAACAACACTTGGGGACATAGTCGCGGTCGCTGGCATCAGCGGAATTACCATTGGCGAAACCATTACGAGTCTCGAAAATCCGGCGCCGTTGCCGACGATTTCGATCGATGAGCCGACGATTGCGATGCAGTTTTTCGTGAACAATTCCCCGTTCGCCGGCCGCGAAGGGCAATACGTCACCTCCCGCAATTTGCGCGAGCGCCTGGAGAAAGAATTGCTGACCAACGTTTCCATTCGCGTGGAAGATGCGGGCAACGCCGATAACTTTAAGGTGCTGGGCCGCGGGGAACTGCAGCTAGCCATTTTGATTGAGATGATGCGTCGCGAAGGGTTTGAACTGATGGTCGGGCGCCCGGAGATTGTGACGCGTACCGTCGATGGAAAATTGATGGAGCCGGTCGAACTGCTGACGATCGATATCCCGGAGAACTTTGTCGGAGTGGTGATGGAGCGCCTGGGACCGCGCAAGGCCGAAATGGTAAAGATGCACAACCACGGCTACGGGCGCGTCCGACTGGAGTTTCGCATCCCGAGCCGCGGCCTGATCGGCCTGCGCAATGAAATGCTGACGGAGACTCGCGGTACCATCGTGATGAACTCGCTGTTCGACGGCTATATGCCGCACCAGGGAGACATTCCGCAGCGCTCGACGGGCGCTTTGATCGCCGATCGCGCCGGCACAACGACGACCTATGCGCTGGACGGATTGCAGGAGCGAGGGGTCTTATTTCTCGGACCGGGCAATGAAGTGTACGAGGGCATCATCGTGGGCGAACATTCGCGCGATAACGATCTCGATGTGAATGCGGTCCGCGAGAAGAAACTGACCAACATGCGCGCTTCCTCCGCCGACGATGCAATCCGGCTGGTGCCGTTCAAACCGCAAAATCTGGAGCAGGCGATCGAGTTTATCAATGAGGATGAATTGGTAGAGGTGACGCCGAAGAGTCTGCGCCTGCGCAAGAAAATATTGCAGGCGAATCGTCGACCCAAGCGGAATGCGGTGCCTGCATCAGTCTAAAATCGAGGAACGCGCTAGGGTGCCCTGGCTGGAAGTAGGGCCTCGGTATCGAGGACTCCACCGTTCGGGTCAATGGAAAATGTCGCAACAGGACTTGTTCTCACCGGAAAGCTTGAAACCCGAGGCGTCCGCTTTGCCGAAGACGGAAAGCTGGGCGGATTCGCCCGCTCCCCTGTGGCTGCAACGGGTATCGATCGTCATTCTGGTCGTGTTTTGTTTTTACGTGGGCCTGCTGGTATTTCTTCTTCCATGGACGAGGTACTGGAATGAAAACCATTATCTGCTGACGTTTTCTTCCCTCGGCCGGCTGATGAGCTCCGGCATCGCGCGCGGCGTCGTTTCCGGCCTGGGCTTGCTGGATGTGTGGATCGGCATATCGGAAATCATCCACTATCATGAGCATCGAGCTTGAATGCGCCAGCCAATGCTTGGCAAATTTTCTGGAGTTTTCCAAACCTTCAGTGCGAGATCGTAGATGACCAAGATCAATTCCGCGCCGCTTTCCTATGAGGATCCGGCATTCATCAACAGTCCTGACGGCCGCGTTCTGCGGATCATCGCGGAATACATCAAGCCCTTAGCGCATTTCCGCCGCGAAAAGATCCAGGACACCGTCGTTTTCTTCGGTTCAGCGCGCTTCAACGCGCTGGATGACGCCTCTCGCAGTCTGGAAATGCTGGACGCTGCTGGCTTGGCAAAGACGGCGGCTGTCGAGAAGCAGCAGGGTTCGTCAGAACAGGCGGCCAGCGGAAGCGCAAATCATCTGAGTCGCGCCCACGCCGAAGCCGCAGTAGAGATGGCCCGCTACTACGAGGATGCGCGCAAGCTGGCGTATTTGCTGACGGAATGGTCCATGTCGCTCGAACACAAACGGCATCGCTTCGTGGTCACCTCCGGGGGTGGCCCCGGCATCATGGAGGCGGCCAATCGCGGGGCCAGCGAAGCCGGAGGCAAAACCATTGGACTGAACATTCGCCTGCCGTTCGAGCAGGCGCCCAATCCCTACATCACTCCCTCGCTCAGCCTGGATTTTCATTATTTCTTTATGCGCAAGTTCTGGTTCGCATATCTCGCGAAGGCGCTGGTCGTCTTTCCCGGAGGATTTGGTACGCTGGATGAAATGTTCGAATTGCTGACCCTGACCCAGACCCGCAAACTTGCGAAGGAGATGACCATTGTGGTGTATGGGCCGCAATATTGGAACGAGGTCATCAACCTGGACACCCTGGTGAAAAAGGGAACGATTTCTCCCGACGATTTGAAGTTGCTCCATTTTGCGGATACGCCGGAAGACGCTTTTTCGATTTTGAGAGATTCGCTGACGCGCAATCACTTGGCGGGGAAGAAACCGGAAGCGGGCGGCCCAGAGACACCTCTCGACGAAGAGTCGGAAATGTCTTTGCGGCCGGAAATCACAAAGACAAGGCCATGACCACAGCGCGAATTGCGCGGCAATAAAAAGCATCGATTCCCGCATCAAGGGAATCTTTTCATCCGTCATTCTCAATCGTCGTGCTAACTATAGCAGAGGAGGAAACCATGGAAATACGAGAGATGTTTCTACCTGAGTTCGACCAGGAAATGAAGAAGACGCGGGCGATTCTGGAACGAGTGCCGGAAGGAAAGCCGGACTTCAAGCCTCACGAAAAGTCGATGGCCCTTGGCAAGCTCGCCGGGCACACGGCGCAGTTGCCGGAATTCGCGGTCCGGATCATTGAACTTCCAAGCCTCGACTTCTCGAAATCGGACATGAAGCCGCTTGTGATGGAGTCGAGGCAACAGCTCCTGACCGCCTTCGACGCCCTTGTAGAAAAGGCGCGGGCTGCGATTGCGGGCGCCTCTGACGAGCACTGGGAGAAGAAATGGAAACTCAGCTTCCAGGGTCACACCATCGTCGACGCGCCACGTTTTCAGGTCTATCGAGAAATGTTCCTGAACCACATCATTCATCACCGCGCGCAGTTGGGAGTGTATTTGCGGTTGAACGACGTGCCGCTTCCGGGTACCTATGGGCCTTCGGCAGACGACACGATGGGATTCTAGATCTGCTCCTGGACAAATCGACCATTACTGACGATCATGCGGCGCAGCTTTCTTTAGGAAGAGCTGCGCCGCTTTTATTTCGCCGATGCACACGGATTGGCGATTCGCTGCGCGAAGCTACTGCACCGCGCCGATAAAGACCGCGAAGGGCGGCAGCACGACATGATTCAGATCGACATTTTTGTCGACGCCCTGGTCCGCGAGCAACGCAGTCGCGTGCGTTTTGTGGATGCCTTGGGCCTGTAGACGGCAGGAGACGGTATGGGGCTGGTCTGTAAAATTCATCGCGACCAGTACCGACGGGCCGGCTCCTGGATTCTTTCGCAGATACGACAGTACGTTCGGATCGGAAGTATTTA
>JAJYUB010000078.1 GCA_021792795.1 Acidobacteriota bacterium
TCCTTGCGGAAAATGATCCACTCAGTATCCATCTTTAGTTATGTCGTCTTCGCCGAGGCCCATCGGCAGCAACGCGAACCTTACCGCTCTCCAGCCGCGCATAAATGCGAGCAAGACGTAAGGAAGCCGCCAAAAAATACTCGGCATCCATTTCCATGCCAATATATCTGCGGCCCGTCAACAGCGCAGCGGCGCAGGTGCTCGCGCTTCCGCAGAAAGCATCGAGCACGACATCGCCGGGAAGCGAGTAGGCCCGGATGACCGGCACCAGCGACATCACCGCTTTCTGCGTGGGGTGCAACTTGTTGCCGGTAAACAGCAGGCGCTGGACATCTGGAAGTGGGCTGCCCATCATCGGCGGGCGGCCTTTCGCGAGCAGATATGCCTGCTCATGTTGATACTTGAGAAAATCCGTGGCCTTCGTCGTGTACGACTTGCGGAAAATCAGGTGACCGACTGGACGAAAGCCCGCTTCACGCCATGCTTCCAGGAACTTCTCGGCGCGCGGCCATCCGTAGAAGCAAAGCATCAGGCGGTTGTTCTTGAGGACTCGGAACGCTTCCGCCATCGCTGGCTTGAGCCACTCGGCATGGGTATCGTTCGGCAGCGTGCGACCTTGCCGGTCGTGGTAATTCACCAGGTACGGAGGATCGGTGAGAATGAAATCGACGCAGTTCGGGGGCATCTGTCGCATTACTTCGATGCAGTCGCCGTGCGTGATGGTATCGATGAACCGATTCTGAATGGAGTGTTGTGCTTGCATGACTTTGATCTCCTTTGTGGTCCCGGAGTGGTCTCTCAGGACACGCTCCCGCAAGGGCGCGAGAGATGGCTGCTCCCAAGGCGGGGAGATGCTTTTTCGGAGGCGGCCTTCAGGAGGAACCGAAACCCGGAGGGCGTTCGCCGCAGCGAACGAAGCAGAATCTTCCCGGCGCCGGGCGCAGCCTGCCTTTCTCTCGCGGTGCCTGAGAGAACACGCAGGACAAGTGGAGATCTAGTGGCCTGCAACCATATTTCGGTCAGCTACGGTCGATCCCGGTTCCGGGTAGGAATGGAATAGAGTCCCCGAAATAGTTTTTCTGGCGTCACTTCGAATGCATCGCAAACGCGAAGTAGCGTTTTCAGGGTTATGGGGCGACCAGCCTCGATTTGTTGCCAATGGCGGGTGGAGAACCCAAAAGAGAGCATATCTTCTTGGCTGTGGCCGCGCATCCGGCGTATGGCTCTAAGCCTGGCACCGAGTTCTCTGAATAGGCGTTCATGCTCTGCTTGACCAGCCACATATGTGCTTGTAAAACTCTACGTGCAAAAACACCACGAGCAGAATAGCGTGGTGATGTACCTCCAGTTGAAATGGGGTACGGATTTTATGGAGAATTGGGCTTCTTGGACGACCGGAAAGGAAGTAGTTGAGGTGAATGCTTTATGTCGAAAAAGAAAGACTTATCAGAGCCGCTGACTACGGAGCAAGGCCCTATGCAGAGAGCGATTTTGTTCGAGATCAGATGCGGCGAACATCGTGAGAAATGGGCTGACGCTGAAATACGAATTCAGCGAATTGCCGCATTGTCACTGGAAGAGGCAGTTCGCTACATACGAGTCAAGCAGCCTAGTTGCGAGATCGAGGAAATAAAAGTCGTCGGCCATATCGACGTCTTGTCCAGTTCGGAACACCTAGGCTGAACTCTATGACTTCAGTGTTTGTTCAAAATGCTTGAGCGATTCCAGGTCACGTTCCAATTCGTGAATCGAGTAATTGAGATAGGCATGGTGCGCCTTCAGGAAGGCATGCACTTCGATCCTCGTTCTGAGATCGAGCAGACGTCGTACCTGCGCTTCGGACAAACGTTCGCTTCGGTATCCTTCCAGCGCCAAGACTTCCAAGACCGCGCGAGAGATATCCGGTTGCCCGCCCTGGATGGTCCGCGCAATATCGTCCGGGATTTTCAGGCGCACGTCCATCGCATACCCTTCCATTGACGCGTTGCGCCACGAGTTCAGAATGTCAAGCGGAAGCCATCCGTCTTGTTGGTTCCACTTCAACCTTCGTTCGGAGACGAACGTCGAGTGCATCGAGAACTCTGACCGCGCGTTCCAGAGTGATTCCGAAATACTCATTCCGCTCATCGCGCGAGACTTGCGATTCGTGTACCTCCAGTCGCTTCGCAAGTTCACGCTGGGAGACACCTTGAGCAATCCGCAGCGAGATCAGGAGATGACCTAGTCCTCGCAGGTTTTCGAGTTCGTCGAACTCGCCTCGCTTCAGCCGTTCATAGCTTTCGACTTCTTCTTTCAACTGCAGGTGAAAAGATTCCATCGGGTCGATGACGCGCTTGATTTCGTCATTCTTGAGGCCGGTCTTCTTCAACTGCGCCCGATGGCCGGCAAACCGTTTCCGCTCGTCGGCCAATCGCGCCACGGCCTCCTGGTATTCTGTCTCATTGCGGATCATGGCTGACCTCCATATCTGATTTTCACGATGCCCCGTGGCTTTCCGTCACGACGCGACTGGCGAAATGCCGATGGAAACTCAAGCTCGTGACCGTATCGGTCGCGGATACCGCTGCCAAAGCCCAAGCCAGGAACATGCGGATACAATTCCACGCGGTATCGATGCCACATCGGGAGCTGCTTCTTCGGATAGCCGCGATACGGCTTCCGGGACGCTGGGTCCCATGTCCATACCTTGAACGGGTCGAGCAGGTTGAGCTGCCGCGTCAGCTCTCCCGTTATCAGTCGATCCAGATCGCACACAAAGTAGCCATCGATGTCATTGGGATGATCCTTGTCCTCGGCGAATGAGCCGTCGGCGAATATGTCCCGGATGCCGATCTGCCAAAGCTGCCGGGTGAGGATTTCAAGGTTCCCCACAAGCCGTTCACGCCACGGTGTATCCCAAGCTGACTCATGACTCCGGTCGCCCGGTCCAAGTACGAGCGCGGACAGTCGAAGTTCCTCGAAGGAGATTTCATGGTCTCCCGGAGGCAATAACCCGTCCGTCTCGAAGGGTGGGACCACAGCCAAGCTCATCCACGACACACCTCTGTCGTCCATTCCAATCTACCGATACTTAACATAAATGTCAAGTATAAATGCGGCGGCGATTGCGCACGTAAACGAAAGTGTTATCGCCCGCCCCAGAAAACGGTGTCCTTTTTGGACACCGAGTGGAAAGTTTTTCCACGTTTTAGGCTCCTGTGCGCTCTACGCTTTCCTGAGACCGGCACATCTACCGGTGCTACCGGTACTTCGGGAGCGCTCTCAGCCCAAATTCGTGCCGTATGCACGGTACGTAATCCAGATGTGCTTGGCAGGAGAATTCAAATGCGAGAAGAGGACGGGGATCGGAACGAACAGTTAAAGAAGTTTGAGCCGCTGCTGGACAGCCAGCAGGCGGCTGACCTAATGCAGGTACATCCGGAAACACTGAAGCGGAGGGCGCGACGCGGCGAGATTCCGGGGATGAAGCTCGGCAAGGTATGGCGCTTCCGCGCCTCCGGCTTGGAGGCATATATCCGCAACCTGATGCGATAATGCGCGACTCAGCCCGCTGAAACTATGGCACCATCGAAATCAGCGGTCTGTGGCGTTTGAAACAGGAGGGATAAATGTTTCGACGCACACGGTATCAACAAGGAATGATCAGCCGCGTAAAGCGCAAGCAGGGCCCGGATTGCTGGATTTTCCGCTGGCGGGAAACGGACGTCAACGGAAAACGGGTCCGCCGTAAAGTCGTTCTTGGGACGGTCAAGGAATATCCGACCGAAGCGAGCGCACTGAAGGCCGCCGAATCTTTACGCATCACCATTAACGGAGAGCAGCCGCAGCCGTCTCAGCAGCCGGTTTCGGTCTCAGCTCTCGTAGACCACTTCAAGCAGCATGAACTCAGTCTTATTCAGGGAGCCGAGGACGAGGAGGAGGGTCGGGCGTATTCGACCCGCACCACCTACATCGACATCCTCGATTTCCATGTGGCTCCGAAGTGGGGCAATTATAAGTTGCACGAGGTACGAACGGTCGCAGTGGAGAAGTGGCTCCGCAAGCTGCTTCTGGCCCGAGGAAGCAAGGCAAAGATCCGTAGCATTATGAGCGTCCTGTTCAATCACGCCATTCGTCACGAGTTCCTGCCCCAGGGCACGAACCCGATCACGATGGTGCGGCAGAGCGCGAAACGGATGCATGCACCGGACATCCTGGAGGTGAGCGAACTGGTCGATTTGTTCGACCAGCTTTCACACCGGGACCGGGCGATGGTGATGCTCGATGTCGTCACCGGTCTGCGGCGAAGTGAACTGATCGGCCTCAAGTGGCGGGATGTTGACTTCGAACAACTGGAGCTTTCCGTCACGCGGTCGGTCTATCGCCAGAGGGTAGGGAGGTGCAAGACGGAGATCTCCCGTAAGCCGGTACCGCTCGATCCCTGGGTAGCCGAAGAAATGCTGACCTGGAAACGCGCCACTCCCTACAACCAGCCGGAGGACTGGGTCTTCGCAAGCACGCGGAAGAAAGGGAAGCAGCCGTACAGTCCCGATTCCATCCTGAAGCGGTGCATTCGTCCTGCGGCGACGCGGGCCGAGATCGCCAAGCACATTGGATGGCATACCTTCCGTCGCACCTTCTCGACATTGTTGAAAGCCAATGGCGAGGACGTGAAGGTGGTGCAGGAACTGCTGCGTCACGCAACGGTAAAGATGACGCTTGAGGTTTACGCGCAGGCGGTCACTCCGGACAAGCGCAAGGCGCAGTCAAAAGTCGCAGGTATGCTGCAGGCTGGCGTGGGGGCGAAATGAGAGAAATTCTCTTATTGGACCCTTGTGGACCCTCGAGCCATTTCGCAAAATCCGTATGTTGTTGAATGGATTGGTGGACCTGGTCGGGATCGAACCGACGACCTCTTCCATGCCATGGAAGCGCGCTCCCAGCTGCGCCACAGGCCCACAGAAAAACTTCCTCTAGTTTACACGAGGGAAAGCGTTGGCAGCACCGCCGCAGGTCTGACTGCGAAGTTCCGCCAAAGGATTATTCTGGCTGGAGACACATCTGGAGGCGGGAATGGTCTCTGGCTGCACTGCGGGCTGGGCCCGCGGCAGAATACACAGACCATGCGCTGGCGACTTGCGGATACGGGGGGGGAGAGAAATGCTCGCAACTCAATTGAAAGAAGCGCTCAAGGCAACAGCGCAGGTGCAGCGGGCATCCGTCCAGGGTATGTCAGAAAAGCTGGCCTCGGTCCGCGCTCTGAGTCCCGATTTTGCTTCGGCACATTCCTGTGCCCCCTCTGCGATGCGAGGTATTCTCGGGGCGTCCATCCTGTTGTTGCTGCGGTTTGCGGTCTTGACGCCGACAGCTTCAGCGGCGGCGTTGCAGTCGAATGCGGGCGCGCCGCCGCAGTCATCCGAGGTGGCCATGCCCTCTCCCGTTTTCAGCGAGTCGCTGCGTCCGGCGCTGCAACAAGTGGGAAACAGCGTCGGCCAAATCCACATTGACCGTTGGAAATTGTCCAAGAGTTGGAAAGCTCAGTTGCAAAGCGATGCCGACTCCATCGCGCAGGACCTTGCCCATGCATTGCCGGCACTTTTCCAGCAGGCGCAGGCATCGCCGACGGCGCTGGACGCGCAACTGCGCGTGATGCAGAATGTGGACGCGCTGTATGACGTGTTGGTCCGCCTGACCATGGCGGCAGACCTGACCGAGAAGAAATCCGACGCGGCGCTACTCGACAGCGCTCTGGATCGCCTGGAAGCTGCCCGAAAGACGGCGACCGGGCAACTGGTAAACGCTGCTGCTCTTCAGGACCTGCAATTGGTCCAGTTGCAGGCGCGAGTAGTAGCCAACCCTGCCCATGAGGGCGTTTCTGGCGTCCATCCGAGAACCATCGTGGTCGACAACGGAGTCCGGCGTGGAACCCGACATCACACAACGCATCATAAAAAGGCAGCGGTTTCGACGACCAGTACGAAATCCGGATCGAACGCGTCGCAACTGAATGCGGGTAAGCCGTCTCCACAGAACTAGTCATCATGGAGTGACCGACCCAATGCGCTGGTCACTCCATGATGACTAGTGGCGGAAATGCCTCATTCCGGTGAAAACCATGGCGGTATTCAGGCGGTCCGCGGCGGCAATCACTTCCGCGTCGCGCACCGAGCCGCCAGGTTGGACGACCGCCGTGGCCCCCGCTTCAACGATGACTTCCAGGCCGTCCGGAAATGGAAAAAACGCGTCCGAAGCCGCCACGCAGCCGTTCAGCGGCAAAACCGCTTTCATGGCGCCAAACTTCGCCGCATCCACGCGGCTCATCTGTCCAGCGCCGATGCCCAGCGTCTGCCCGTCGCGGGCGTAGACGATGGCATTCGATTTGACGTGTTTGCACACTCGCCAGGCAAACAGCAAAGCGGCAATTTCATCCTGCGTCGGCGGACGTTGGCTGACAATTTTCAACTCGCCGGTTTCAGCCCGGCCACGGTCCGCATCCTGCAGCAACATGCCGCCGGAGATGGACTTCATCGCCGGTGCGGTCGCCGCCGGTTTCACCTCTACCAGTCGCAGGTTCTTTTTGGCGGAAAGAATCTCTTTCGCCTTGGAACTGAACGCCGGCGCGACAATTGCCTCCACAAACAACTTGACGATCTCCGCCGCTGCATCGCCATCCACTTCACTATTGATTCCGATCATTGCGCCAAAGGCGGACACGGGATCGCAAGCCAGCGCCTTTTCATAGGCTTCCACGATTGTCGCGGCGGTGGCCGCTCCGCAGGGGTTGGTGTGCTTGATGATGGCGACGGCCGGCTCGTCGAACTCCTGCACCAGCTCCCAGCAGGCATCCAGGTCGACCAGATTGTTATAGCTCAACTCCTTGCCCTGCAGTTGGCGCAGCCCGGCAATGCCGGTTCCGCTGCCATTGCTGTACAAGGCGGCGCGCTGGTGCGGATTTTCGCCATAGCGCAGCGGCATGGCCTGTGTATACGCCAAACGCAGCGTGGCGGGGAGCGGTTCTTCGCCGGCCTTTGGCAACGCTACGGGGGCGGTTGCGGGGGGGGGATCCGCGGGCAGTGTTTCCAGCGCGTTGGCAATTGCCAGATCGTAGGCTGCGGTCAGCGCAAACGCCTTCTGCGCCAGCCGCCAGCGTGTCGCTCGACTCAGTTTGCCCTGGTTCGCCTGCAGTTCTTCCGTCAGCCCCGCATAGTCCGCGGTTGAGGTGACGACGGCCACATCCTCAAAGTTTTTTGCCGCCGAGCGCACCATCGAGGGCCCGCCAATATCGATGTTCTCAATCACCTCCGCAAAGTGAACGCCCGGCTTGCGCAGCGTGGCTTCAAAGGCATACAGATTCACCACCACCATATCGATGGGTTCGATGCCATGTTCCGCGACCGCTTTTTGATGTTGCGGATTGGCGCGAATGTGGAGGATGCCGCCGTGGACCTTCGGGTGCAGCGTCTTCACGCGGCCATCCAGCATCTCCGGAAATCCCGTCAACTCGGAAATATCCAGCACCGTCAGACCAGCTTCGCGCAACGCGCGCGCGGTTCCGCCCGTGGACACAAGCTCTGCGCCATGCTTGGCTGCAACGCGCGCAAATTCGACGATCCCCGACTTATCTGTGACACTCAACAACACTCGCCGAATAGGCTTCATAGACCTGAATATCCTCAATGGAATGGAATGGGGTGAATATCCAGTTTAATCCATGCCTGCCGGCCAATTTTTGCACCGGCAAACTTGCGAAGCCGGCCGACGGGCCAGCCCGCGGGCGGAAATGGTCATTTGTATTCTGCCCGGCTGCTCGGTAGCCTGTAAGACATATCAAGCATTGTTGTAAAAGCGTTGTCGCGCAAATCGGGGAGTTCGATCTGATCAACCATAACGACAGAGGGGTTCGTGGGGCAGAGATTCTGCCTCCTGCGTCGCAGGAGATAGACCGCGGTCGCAACGCGGCCCAGGATGGTCCATCGGACTACGACCTGCGATCTGGATATTACACCCAGGCGCCGCCTCCATCGCGCATTCACTCACGGATTCTGGCGGGTTGGGCCTACGCCCCTGCCACCTACATTCTGATTGGCATCAGTTGCGCCGTATATCTGGCGATGGTCTTGAGCGGAATTTCCTGGTGGGACCCGACGGCGCAGCAAATCCTTCATTGGGGCGCGAATCGCGGCGTCAATGAGATCTTCTATGGACAGTGGTGGCGACTGGTAACGGCCACCTTCGTTCACGTCGGCATCATCCACATTGGCACCAACATGTGGTGTCTGTGGAACCTGGGGCTGTTGGGTGAGCCGTTGCTGGGGCCATTCGGCATCTTCGCTGTGTACATTCTGACCGGCGTCGCGGGAAACCTGCTCAGTACCGCGGTGAACCCAGGCATCGTTGGCGCAGGGGCCTCCGGCGCGGTCTTCGGCATTGCCGGGGTCCTTATCCTGCTGCTGAATTCGCCGCACTTGCCGTTTCCTCGCGCGGAGTTGCGCCGCCTGCGACGCAGCGTCATTTATTTCGCGGCCATCAATCTTGTCATTGGCGCGTCCACGCTTCTCTATTCCGGAGGTATCAAGATCGACAACATGGCCCATCTCGGAGGATTTCTCTCCGGCATGGCCATGGGGGTACCGCTGGCGCCGTTGCTGGGCACCGGGAGAGGGCCCTATTTTAAGCGGCAGAAGATCGTCTTTTCCGTTGTGGCCCTTGTTCTGTTGCTGTTTGCCAACTGGGTCGTTCACTTCAGGAAAGTGTAGTTCTGGAATCGAAGGATCGCTGGACCGCCGGCTTGCGAGCGTCCTCTCCATTGCTGCGAGAAGGCCGTACGAGCGTGGAACTGCCGCCGTCACGCGCAAACACAAGGGCCGAATTAATTCTTTTCGGCCCCGGCAAATTTCTTCACCATGGCCAGCAACAATCTTCGATCGCTTTCGTTCAGGTTGGCGGAATAGCGCCGAATCTGCGTCAGAAAGCGCAATTCATCCTCGCTGAATCGTTGCGATGGCATCTCATAGCTCAACGCATTTTCGGCGAAAAAATGCGCCATGGGAACGTCCAAAGCGCTGGCAATTTTGTGCAGCGTGTCCAGCGACGGCACGGTATGCCCATTCTCCACGCGCGACAGATAACAGCGGAGAAGTCCGGTCCGTTTTTCAATGTCTCCTTGCGACATCCCCTTCTGCAAACGGACGCCGCGAATCGTTGTCCCGATATTCAGTGCTTCCATGGTGGCCTCGTATGTAACGATCGAACTGAAATACTTTCTCCGAGCAACACCCCGGGCGGGGGTGGTTGGAAACTGGAATTCTGTTGACTATGTAGTTAACATACCAATCCATAAAGAAGCAAGTAAATTTTGGGCATGAATCTCCAAAGAAACTGGCAGGGCGGATAGTGCCATGCCACTCAAGGGAGATTAATTGCGGGAGATATTCACAATTGGGCTGCTTCGCTTAAAACTCGATAGTCTATAGAGAGTAAGACGGATTGCGTCGGCCATTTTTTGTTCCCGGTGTTTTGCAACTTTGGCAACTACCCTGGCTCGGTCGAATCTAATAGTTTGATAACGATGAAGGTTCCTCAACGACAAAGCTTATTGGGCGCGATGCTGACCACCTTGCTGCTGACCGCCGCGGCAAATGCGCAGGTCGGCGGCACAGTGCAGCCGTTGGCCCTGAACACATCGGCGAATTCCGTATACGGAAGCGTAAGTTCCGGGCCGCCGGTCACGACCGTTCTGCCGTTGTCGCTCGACGATGCCGTCCGTCGCGGATTGCAATCGAATCTGCAGACCACTCTTGCCAGACAGGACCAGAAAATTGTTTCCGGCGAACGGCTGGAGGCGATCAATTTTCTGATGCCGAATGTAACGTGGGAGGCCGAGCGTCAGCGGCTTCAAATCGATCTTGCGGCCGCAGGCTTCAACTCGAAATTGATCCATAGTTTCCCGCCCGGATTGATTCCTCCTCAGGACCTGAACAGCATTCCGCCTGTGGTGACCGTGAACGCAGTCGTCGCGCAGGCCAACCTGGACCAATCGCTCTTCGATCTTCGTTCGTTTGAGCTGTACCGCGCGGCCAAAGAAGAGATTGGCGCTGTCGATTTCAGCTACCAGGCGGCTCGCGGACAGGTGATCCAGACCGTGGCCGACTCCTATCTGCAGGCGCTGGCCGCGGCGGCAAACCTCGAAAATGCCCAGGGTCTGCTGGGCACCAATGCGGAAATTTTGCGTCAGGCGACCCTCAAGCACAAGGCCGGGGTCGTCGCCAAACTGGATGAATTGCGCGCGCGGGTCGAATACCAGCAACAGCAGCAAGTAGTCATCGCGCAGCGGAACGCCTTTGAGAAGGCCAAGATTGAGCTGAATCGAGAAATCGGCCTGCCCGCCGATCAGCCGATTCAGTTGACCGACAGCACACCCTATGCCACGCTATCGACCATGCCGCTCGATGAGGCATTGCAAATGGCCTATGCCAATCGGCAGGAATATCTGTACCTGAAGGCGAAGCTCCGTTCCGCGCAATACCAGACTCGCGCCGCGCGCTTTGAGCGTCTGCCGACGCTGACGTTCAAGAGCAATTATGGGGTCACCGGGACGGTTGGGAGCATCTACCACGGGACGTTTCTGGCGCAGGGGACCCTGAGCATCCCGCTGTTTAAAGAAGCAGAATTTCGCGGCGATCGCGACGTTGCCGACGCAGTCGCCAGCAACGCAATGTCGCAGCTTGCCAACTTCCGTCAGCAGATTGAGGCGGAGATTCGAGACAACATGCTTGATGTCGCTGCCGCCCGGCAACTGGTCGATGTGGCCCGCAGCAATGTAGATTTGGGCCATGCCACACTGAACGACGCGACCGACCGTTTTCGCAATGGCATCGATGACGATCTTCCCGTCGTCGAGGCGCAATCCTCCCTGGCCGCTGCGGAGGCACAACTGGTGAACAGCTTGTATCAATACAACGTCGCGAAAATTGCGTTGGCTCGAAGCCTAGGAATCGTTGACAGGGAGTATCGCCAGTATCTTGGCGGCGCATCCAATGCAATACAGTCAACTGTTCGCCAGCCAGGCGATAGGACGACCCGGGCTGCGACTCGCTGACTCGTAGCGGGCGCAGAACAGTTCAAAGGACCACGACATTCGTACCACAGGATTTATGTTGAAAGGAATTGCCTGATGACCCACTCCCATTCCGACGCGCTGGTGCTTTTCGGCGTAACTGGCGATCTTGCCCATAAAATGACCTTCCCGGCGTTGTATGCGATGGTGAAACGTGGGAACCTCAATGTTCCCGTGATCGGCGTTGCATTCCCCAAGTGGAGTCTCGATCGCCTGCAAAGACGCGTGACGGACAGCATCCGCAAATCCTCCGGCGGTATTGACAATCCGCGCGCATTGAACCATCTTCTGTCTCTCATCCAGTATGTCAGCGGAGATTACAACGACCCGGCCACCTTCGCGACGATCAAGGCCGCATTGGGGAAGGCCCGCCGCCCTGCGTATTATCTCGCGATTCCGCCCGCGCTTTTTGGAACGGTGATCCTGGGACTGGGCGCGGCGAAACTGGCTGGCCATGGACGGGTCATTGTCGAAAAGCCCTTCGGGCGCGACCTTTCCTCGGCGCGGGAGTTGAACCGCATCGCGCGCTCGGTATTCCCGGAAGACTCCATTTTCCGCATCGACCACTTCCTCGGAAAAGAGGCGATCATGAACATCCTCTATTTCCGTTTTGCCAATTCGTTTTTGGAGCCAATCTGGAACCGCAACTACGTGGCCAGCGTCCAGATCACGCTGGCTGAGAATTTTGGCGTGAAGGACCGCGGCGCATTCTACGAGACCGCCGGCTGCCTGCGCGATGTCATCCAGAACCATCTGTTCCAGATCGCCGCATTGCTTGCCATGGAGGCCCCCTCCAGTCGGGACTATGGGGCCGTACAGAGCGAGAAAGCCAAGGTCTTTAAAGCCATGCGCGCGCTCAGGCCCGACGACGTGGTACGAGGGCAGTATGCCGGCTACCGCATGGAGCCTGGCGTGGCGAAGAATTCAGACGTCGAGACCTTCTGCGCCTTGCGGCTATTAGTCGACTCCTGGCGTTGGGAGGGCGTGCCGTGGTACCTGCGTTCCGGCAAATATCTGTCCGATAATGCGACGGAGATCCTGGTGGAATTGAAGCCGCCGCCGCAGAAGTTGTTCGCCGACTCAGCGTCCTCAACTGAGCGGTCGAATTATCTGCGCTTTCGGCTTTCTCCCAACTCGGCGATTGCTCTGGCAGCTCGCATCAAGCTGGCCGGAGAGGAGTTTACCGGGGAGCCGCGCGAACTGTATCTGTCCGAGGAACAGGTAGGCGCGGAGTCTCCGTATGAACGCCTCTTAGGCGACGCCATGAAGGGCGATGGAGCGCTCTTCACTCGCGAAGATTCAGTGGAAGCTGCCTGGGCGGTCGTCGAGCCGGTCCTCAAAACGCATCACCGGGCTATACCGTACAAGCGAGGTAGCTGGGGACCGAAAGCATCGGACACACTTATCGCCAAAGATGGCGGCTGGCACAATCCTCAAGCCAGCGAGACTCCGAAAGGATGAGCCTGCCCTCTGTGCCAACATGAGTGAGACAAGTACCCCCTGGACAATTACTGTAGGGCGGAGAAAGAAATCTCACTTTGATGAGCACAAGCCAGACAAGTACTTCTTCCGCTGCGTTGGCCGCTTCGGAGCGTAGCGGAGAAGCGGCCAACGCAGCGGGCGCCTTCCGCCCGCCTTCCGCCCGCCCGTGCCCGATTCCGAGGTGATCGCTCGGCCGCGCCGGCGCAGCTTCACCGCCGAATATAAGCGCTCGATTCTCGACCAGGCCGAAGCCGCGCAGGATTCCGGAACAATCGGCGCCCTGTTGCGCCGCGAGGGCCTCTACTCCTCGCACCTGACCACTTGGAAGCGGCAGCGGCAAAAGGGAGAGATCGACGCTCTCA
>JAJYUB010000079.1 GCA_021792795.1 Acidobacteriota bacterium
ACTGGCAGTCTACGGCGCTATTCCCCCCACGGCAGAGGAATGCATTTCATAAAACCGTGCTCGACGAGATCCTTGAGGAGCGCGTTGTCTCCAGCCGCAATCGCCGCAATCCCCGCGGCGTCAAGCGAAAGATGAGCAACTTCCCGCTGCGGCCCACGCCACGTCAATTCCCTGCCCAAAATCGACATTCGCAAAGCCATCAGGATAGTTAAGCGAACAGTATTGCGCCTAGCGCCCCTTCCGCATTCCATGCTTTCGTCGCGCTTCCCTTCGTTTTCCTCCTTCCCATGGCGGCAAACCCAGCGCGGTGGATGGGTAAACTATGTGCCTTGACCCGCCCCACAGTGCAAATTCCTGCACATAAATCGTGACCGTGGATTTTTCCCCTTCGAGAAACCAGTTGAGAACTGCGAATCGCGCGTTCGATTCGACGCAACCAGTTTGGCCCTGGAGTTGCATCCGACTCTGGTGAGCACACTCCTGTGGCTCACGTTGAAGGGATCGACATGAACCACGAAGGGTCATCCGTGCTGGGAGGGTTCTCGGTCATTCTGGTGATCGTCGCGCTTGCTGCCATCGCACTGCGTTTCGCTTTCGCGCACACCCTGCACTTTGGATCTCTCGGTCTGCTTGGCTTCGGCCTTTTCTGTCTCGGCGATGCCGGGGCCATCCCACGCCTTTCGTTGTGCGTGCTTGAAGGCAAAGGATACTTGCCCCGTAAATCGACCTTTCAGCTTGCAGAAGCGGTGGCGCTGGTGGCGGGATGAAAAACAATACGAAAGGACTCACGACGCCGATTCAGTCCGACCTCACTGGCGCTCTGGTTCGTCGCGTCATCCACCCGCTTTGGGCGAAATTCACCCACCCCGCCTACGCCCGCTATATGCAGGAGTTTGAGCGCAACCAGTATCTCCATCCGGACGATCTGCGCAAGCTGCAAATGCTGCGCCTGCGGCAACAACTGATCGATGCCTATCGCTATGTTCCCTTTTACCGCCACCGCATGACACAGGCGGGACTGACGCCGCTCGACATTCGCACCCATGAAGACCTGCGCCTGCTGCCCGTCCTGACCAAACGCGACATCCAGGACCATCAGGATCTGCTGGTATCCAGCAACGTTTCGCCCAGCAAACGGAAACAGGACCAGACCGGCGGTTCCACCGGCAGCCCGCTCCAGTTCTACGTGGACCTCGAACGCTTCGATTCACGCATGGCCAGCACCGTGCGGCACAATGCCTGGGCCGGCTTACGCATCGGCGACTGGCACGCCCAACTGTGGGGCCCCCGCTACGACTTCGGCGACAAACCGGATCCAACTCCGTTCTGGCGGCAGAAATTTCTCTATCGAAATATCTCCCTCCACACCGCCGATGTCACCGAAGAATCGATGATGCAATACGTGGAAGTGCTGCGCAAGTATCGGCCCCGTTCCATGGTGTCGTATGCGCAATCGGCAGTCCGTTTTGCCGAATTCTGCAAGGCCAACAACATTCACGACGTTGCGTTCGACTCCATGATCGTCAGCGCGGAGATGCTGCCGCCCGGCAAACGGCAGGTCCTCGAAGAGACCTTTCATGGCAAGGTATTCAATCGCTATGGCTGCCGCGAAGTCGGCGTCATCGCCAGCGAATGCGAGTTTCACAGCGGCCTGCACGTCAATGCCGATGCCCTGATTGTCGAAGTCGAGGCCGCCCCCAATCTGCCGTCTGGCATGGGGCGGGTACTGGTCACGGATTTGTTGAATCGGTCGATGCCGTTGATTCGTTATGAAATCGGCGATCTCGCCAGCCTCGACACCGAGATGCGCTGCCCTTGCGGACGATCGCTGCCGCTGATTGGAAATATCCAGGGCCGCACTTCCAACTTCTTGCGACTCCCTAGCGGCGGCATGATCGCGGGCCCTTCGCTGGCGCTTCTTGCCGCGGACATGCGCGATGTGCGACAGGTCCAGTGCATCCAACCCGATCCAGCCCATGTCACGTTGAAAGTCGTTGCCGGCAACGGATACAACCAGCGTACCGAGGAAGAACTGCGGCGACGCATGCAGCCTTACCTGGAAAAAGAGAGCAACCTCACGATTGTGACCGCCGACTCGATTCCCTCCGAGCCTTCCGGGAAATACCGATTTGTAAAAACAGGCGAAGATACCGAAACCCCGACGGCAATGAGCCGCTAAAGGAAGCACGCATGGGAATCTTGTACACACATTTGATTTTGCCGTTGGTCGAACCGGAACGACATGCGGGTCTGCCGGGCCGTTTGCGTCAAATTAAGAAATTCGATCGCCTGCCGGAGAGACAGCAGCGCAAGATCCAGCAGGACCGCCTGCGAAAATTGCTGGAACACGCGTACACCACGGTCCCCTTTTATCGCCGGCAATTCGATGCCGCCGGTTTTCATCCCCGCGAGGCGCGCGTCGATCATCCCCTGCCTCTGCCCGTGTTGACACGAAGCGATCTTCGCACCGCTGCCACCTGGCTCGTCTCCTCGGCCTTCCCCGCGGAGAAGCTTCGGGTCGCACTCAGCGGCGCCACCGACAGAATGCCGGTCCGCTTCCATCGCGACATTGAAGGCGTCCGCGACAAGGTTGCCCTCAAGATGAAGCTCGATGAGTGGGCCGGGTTCCAAGCCGGCGACTCCGCCATGATGCTCTGGGGCGCTACCTCCGACCCGGCAAGGGAATTCAATTGGAGATGGCGCGTGTATGAAGGCGTGTTCATGCGCCAGACCCCGCCTCCTCCAGGTGTTGTCGGCATCGATGTGCTGGAAAAATGGCGCTGGCGCTATGAGAAACAGCGTCCCAGGATCCTTTGCGGTCGCGCCACTGTTCTCGCCGTATTCGCCGCGTATCTGCGGGAGCGTGGCGTCACCCACCGGCCACAGGCCGTCATCTCCACCGCGGAGGTGTTGAGCGTGCCCCATCGCAGGCTTCTGTCGTCGGTCTTTAAAACCGCGCCGTTCAATTATTACGGCCGGCGAGATGTCGGAATGATCGCTGCGGAATGCTCCGAGCACGAGGGGCTGCATTTTCATCCCTGGGGATCGTTCGTGGAGTTTGACCCGATCGGCCAATCGCCCGACGGACCTGTCTATCGTCTGCTGGTGACCGACCTGCTCAATTACGGTCAGCCGTTCATCCGCTTCGATACCGGCGACTGCGTTACCCTCACGGAACAGAGTTGCAGTTGCGGAAGATGGTTTCCATTGGCCGGAAAAATTGTTGGACGAATCGAGGATGGAGCAGTCTTTGCCAACGGCAATCTCGTTCCAGATATCACATTCATTGACCCGCTGAATCCAAGTAAAGCGCCGCTTCACCCTGTCCTTGCGCTCCCGGAGAAACGCAAGCGTCCCGTGAACAGGAATCGCCAGAACAAACGGGCCATGTCCGCATGAGATCCGGCGCGATGGACAAGTGAACCACGCGCCCCGTGAACTGGCGTGGAAAATTCACTCCAGTTCGCCCATGTCGCCTTACATCTACGCCGGGCTGTTTCCATAGGGGCTTTTGACGATCTGGCACGCTTGCGGGCGTGCTTCTCTTTGTCGGCGCATAGTCATCTCCGGTTGCAGCACGCGCCTCCCGCGCATTAGGGCTTGTTTCAGCAAACCACTTCCACCGATCAAATCTTCTGGTCTCTTCCGGGTCGCCAGCAGCGGTCGATCCATCTCCCATCCATCTGCTCTCCGTCATAAAAAGGCCATTCAGCAAAATCTTTTGCTGGTTTGTCTCTCACTTACCGGGTCTTTTCCGGTTCGGCAAATTAAGATTCATCCGCCCCAGCTATACCCCAGGAATACACACGTAAGCTGTTGGAAAATAACGATTTTGCGGATAACCCATCGGACTGTATTCCGATCCAGACCGCTGTTCTTCAAGTAGGTAACCTAATTATATGACTAAAGTGATCAACATTTATTGTGACTATAGTTTCCTATTTGAGTTACTATGACAGCAAAACCACTTTTGATGTCAAGCCGCAGTTGGCTGGGATCCCGGGCTTTCCAGCCCGTCTCCAAATCCGACTGGAAGAGAGATAGAAAGACATGACTTCTTCGATTCAGCACAAGAAAACAACCCATCTTCGGAAGTCTGACTGCCTCAAATTGCTCACGATTTTCTGGGCGGTGTCCTTGTTGCCATTCATCACAGGTTGCGCAGACAAAATGCTGCAGACCACGATGGCACCGAGTTTCAATCTTTCCCCCTCAGCAAGCAGTCTCCAGGTTCTCCCCGGGACCAACGCAAGCAGCACAATTAGTGTGACCGGTCAGAACGGGTTCAACAGCAACGTGGCTTTGGCTGCGTCGGATGTACCGAGTGGGGTGACTGCGACATTCAGCCCCGCCACCACCACCTCCCAAAGCTCGCTGATTTTCGCGGTGAGCACTACGGCCGTTCCAGGGTCCCACACCATTATGGTGACAGGCACCTCCGGATCTCTCAGCAGTTCCACAGCAGTGATGCTAACCGTCGCGTCTCCGGCGAAGTTCAGCCTTTCATCGTCAGCCGGCAGTCTCGTTCTACTTGCGGGCGCCAGTGCGAGTAGCACCATTAGCGTGAACGGCCAGAATGGATTCAGCGGCAATGTGGACCTGACTGCATCCGGCCTCCCGAGCGGGGTGACTGCGGTATTCAGTCCCGCCACCACCGATTCCACAAGCTCGCTGACATTTGCGGCGACCAGCGCGGCTGTTCCAGGAAATTACACTCTGACGGTGACCGGGACCTCCGGAACTCTCACTGGCACTACTGCCATCGCGCTGACCATCGCAGCACCAGCGCCAGTACCAACGCCGACTCCAACACCAACGCCGACTCCAACACCAACACCAACACCAACACCAACGCCAACAACGGGAATCACCATAGCGATCACGCAGCCGACGTATGGGTACAACGTGCTGCCGGGGAGCGTGCGCCGCATCTATGCCACGGTCACGGGGGGTACCACGGATGCGGTCAACTGGACAGTGGATGGAGGCGCCACACTTTCCTCGACCACAGGGCATTGGGTAGATGTGACCGCTCCCGCCTCGGGAAGCAGTTGCTCGATTGGGGGGACAAGTAGCGCCTATACCGTTAGTTCCGCCACGCGGTTTACCATCATCGCGCAGTCGGCGGAGAACACCGCCGCCACCGCCTCGATCACGGTGAATGTCTGCAATCCTGCGGTCACTGTCGCGGTGGTGCCCTTCTATACCACGCTCTATTCCGGCCAGAAGGCCGATCTTCAGTCCTTTGTCTGGGGCGCGTCGAATAACAATGTGACATGGTCGCTGACCTCGCAGCCGAGCGGCGGCGACGGGGCCTTGACGGACACGGAGAACCTGGACACGGTGTTCTCGGCAACGGTGGCGGGGCGCTATACCCTGACCGCGACCAGCGTGGCCGACAGCACCAAGTCGAACACCGCCACCGTCTACGTGACCGGGAACCCGATGCCTTCCTATGCCACGACTCCGAGCCAGACCATGCCCGTCGATTGCACGGTCGATCCGGCCCTGACGGGAACGGTCTACGAGGTCGGCCCGTCGCAGACATACAAGACCATCCTTTCCGTGCCGTGGCAGTCTCTGACGCCGGGCTCAACGGTCCGCATTCATAATGAGGACACCAGCGGAGCCAATCCCACCACCTATCACGAATACTTTCAGTTTACGGCCCACGCCAGCCGTACCCAGCCGGTGCGCATCTGCGGCGTGCCGGATGCCGCGGGCAATCTGCCAGTGATCGACGCCAACCTTTCCACCGGCGTCCCGGATGCCAATCCGTATGCGGTGGAGAACTATGGGGCGGTCAGCATTGGAGGAAGTTATACCGGGAATTACGCAGGACTCTACACGGGAACATGGACGGGCGCGCAGGACTTGATCGTCGAAGGGCTGAAGATTGAAAACGCCAAGTCTCCGACGAGTTTCTATGCAGGTTCAACACGAACCACTCCGCAAGGGGTCGCCAATACAGCGTGGCCTGGATTTTCAGCTTGTATTCGCATCTGGCCCAGCATGGACACCGTGGTGCGAGGCAACGATCTCGATAATTGCGACCTCGGAATTGTCTCCGATTTCAATGCCAGTAACGGCTATGCGATGGTGGCCAACACTCTGTATGAAGGCAATCATCTGCACAACAATGGCGTGGCTGGATCGTACGGTGAGCACCAGTTGTACATTCAGGGATGGAATGAGGTGGCCCAGTTCAACCTGATCGATCAGTATCAGGCTGGCGCGAAGGGGTCGAACTTCAAGACGCGGGGTTTTCCGGATATCATCCGCTACAACCACTTTGGCGACGGGCCGGCGCGCGACCTGGACATGATCGACAACCAGGATGCATGGGGGTATGTGACCTTTGAGGGCTACTTGAGCGGGGGGGCCTCCTCGCGCCACGCTCTTTATCCAACGGATGCCTACACCGCCGATCTGTTGGCCGCTGTGGTCGAAGCGCACCATAAGGATGCCGTGTACGGCAACTCCTTTGTCAATACGACATCGATGGTGCCGATCCATTACTTTGCCGATATGTGTACCCCGGACTCGAACAGGCTGGGAACGCTCTGGTTCTACAACAACAGCTTTCACGAGGGTACAGGGACGCTGTGGCGGTGGTTCATGTTCGATACCTCAGCGGGAGGCGGTGACAACTGCCAGTCCACGGAATGGCCGCAGATTCAAATGCTGAACAACGCGCTCTGGATGGATTCACCGTCGAAGCCCTACTTTTACTGGGATCTGCAAGTCAACCAGTTCACCACCTTCGACGGCGGCAACGTGCTGAACTCGAACTGGGGAACCGGGAACATGACAGGAGGGGACGGAACCGGCTGGTCTCAGGGCAATCTGAATCCCTACGCCTTCCAGGGAGCCTCGAACAACGCCGATACCGTGGGCGTCTCGAACCTGATCGGGGTCTCGACCGCGCCCTTCGATTCGACCACCTTCGCCCCCAATTCATCGCTCATCAATGCCGGAACCAACCCGCCCGCCTCTTGGCCCAAGCTGCCCGTCCGCTTTCAGTTCGGACCCTCGGCAGTGGTAACGGATCGCTACCAGCCGCTCACCATCGGCGCTATGGAATAAGCCGGACCAGATTTGGAGAGGCGATGCCGTGCGCCATCAGGAGGGCGCGTTGTTTCAGGCGTTCTTGTGCGCTAAAAAGCGACCGGTTACGACTGTCTGGAACACCATTCTCAGTCGACTTGCGAACAAGCAGTTGTCCGTACAATGCAGCTCTTTCCGTTCTTCAATTGCAGAGGCATTGCTATCTCATGGTTCTTCTGAGCTTGGGTATGTCGACACGGCGCAATCTCTGCATCGTTTTCCAGATTCCTTATCGCCGATCAACAGGCCAATCAGGTTCAACTCTTCCCGTTTGGGTTATGCTGTTTGAAGTCATCTGCGTTTGTTCAAGCCATTCAGGGTAATATCGGAGCGGTTTTGCCGGTGGACTGGGGTTCTTGCTGGGCTGCTGCGTCTCGCGGCAATTTGACGAAAAGGAAGGACACGGCACGATGAGAGGTAGCGCAGACTTCAGCAGAAACAATCTGGACTGCCTTCGTTTACTTCTAGCGTCCATCGTTGTTTTGTTCCATGTCGATGCGCTGACAAATCTTTCTGCGTTTTCAGCATTTGGGAAATACTGTTCCCCCAATTTTGCCGTCAGGTCGTTTTTTGTCATCAGTGGTCTGCTAATCTATCGCAGCTATATGCGTTCGTCTTCTATCGGCTCATACATGGAAAAGCGTGCCAGGCGCATTTATCCAGCCTACTTAACCGTAATAGTGCTTGCGGCCCTTGCGCTGTACCTATTGAGCAATCAGCCTCCTTCTCGGTACTTCGGATATGGATTCTGGAAGTACCTTGGAGCGAATCTCCTGTTTCTCAACTTCCTTGCTCCTTCGCTGCCGGGCGTGTTCACGTCAAATGGCCTCTCAGCCGTCGATGGCGCGCTTTGGACTCTCAAAATCGAGGTGGCTTTCTATTTATTTGTTCCCATAATGCATTATCTTTGCAACCGATTCGGAACGAAGAGAACTGTGGGGATGATCTTCTGCCTTTCCACCATTTGGAAATACGGATTTGCATGGCTGGCGTCCATACATCATCCAAGCGGCATGTACGCAATCGACGCCTCGCGTAGCATCTATTCAAAACTTGAAGTGCAGTTTCCATCGCAGCTCGTGTATTTCAGCGCAGGCGTATTACTTTTGCTGTATTTTGACAAACTGAAGTCCCATTTCCTCGGCATTGCCTGCATCACTGCATGTTTGTTTCTTGTTGACCATTTTTTCACGGGAGAAATCCTCGACGTCTTCTGGATATCGGGGCTGGTCTTCGTCTTCGGATTCTGGCGCTATTTCGGACATTTTTCGAAATACGGAGATTTCTCGTATGGGGCCTATATCGTTCATTGGCCAATATTGCAGACCTTGATATCGCTTGGGTTGGCAACCCTCAACCCGGCTTTGTTTTTGATGCTCAGCCTCTTGCTGATTGGCCTGGCATCGGTAATCTTGTGGTATCTGGTCGAGAGCAGGTTCCTGGCGAGCAGTTCGCATTACCGCCAGGTTTCCGTCAAGGCGCCTGCGTAAGCTTCCTCTGTCAACACGTGTTCGTACCATCTCCAGATTTTCTCCCGCTCTCGCGTCTCTTCAGGATTTAGGGCGGATTGATGGTTAGTGTAGCCGGATTCCAAATGGAGTCATTCTGAACGGAGCGTAGCGGAGTGAAGAATCCAGACAATGCGCGCCTGGTACGTGCCGCCATTACCCTCTGGATTCTTCGCGGAGCTTGCCCTGAGCGCAGCCAAAGGGCTCAGAATGACTCATCCCTAAAATGATGACACCAACTGTGAATCCGCGCTAGTCCTGCCAGTTGGGTTATCCTGAGGGCGACTGCCACTTTCAACCAGACCATCCACAATGGGCTTCCTTCTAAGCATTCTCTATCTCGTTACGTCTTATCTCACGCCGGCCACCATCTTCGGGCCGCTGGCCGACTATCGCATTGCGCTGATCCTCGCCGGGCTGGTGACCTTCGTTTCTCTGCCTGCTCTGATGAAATCCTTCGTGCTCAAGGTTCCTCAGTCACTGGCCTTGATTGGGATGGCCCTTGCGGTGCCATTATCTGTCTACATCGGTCTGCGCTGGGCGGGGGGGGCCGTGCAAGCGTTCCTGGATTTCATTCCGAATGCCTTTGCATTTTTCCTTGTGTGCCTGCACTGCAACACGAAGAGGAAGTTGCAGGTTCTCGTCCTGATGCTGCTGTTCGTTTGCCTGTTTGTGATCGCGAACGGATGCGCCGAGCAGATGTATGGACCTACTGCCTCCGCTCTGCAGCGGGGCGCCGAAGGACCTCCTTATCTTTTGGCTATGCAGAACAGCGCGGGTGAGTGGTTTTATCGACTGAGAGGACTGGGCGAGATCAATGACCCGAATGATTTCGCTCAACTGCTCGTCTGCGTGATTCCGCTGATGTTCATCTTCTGGCGCGCAAAGAAGTCGCTCCGCAACTTTGCTCTCGTGGTCCTGCCGGTGTGTGGATTGCTTTTCGGGATGTTTCTGACTCACTCGCGAGGGGCTTTGCTGGCCTTGATGGCCGTTGCCATCGTGGCGTCGCGGCGTCGCATCGGGACATTGCCTTCTCTGCTGCTGGCAGGGGCTGGGCTTGTCGCGGCATCGGTTCTTCACTTTGCAGGAGGACGGGACATTTCTGAAAGCGCGGGCGCAGACCGCATCGCACTCTGGGGTCAGGGGCTGCAAATCTTCAAGGCCCATCCGTTGTTCGGCGTGGGCTTCGGTCGGATGGGGGAATATACAGATACCCGTCAGACGGCACATAACTCCATCGTGGCCTGCGCGGCGGAGCTTGGCTTGTTTGGGCTGTACCTCTGGTGCCTTTTTCTGCTTCCTACGGTGAGGGACGCTTTGGCGGTTGCTTCGCCGGCAAAAGTAGCTGAAGGGGAGCCGATCCTACCCGAGGAGGGACTCTTCCAGCAGGCGACAAGAAAAGTTGAAGCGCTCGACAAATCGGAGGTCAACCGTCTGGGGCGTTTGCTGGTTTTGTCGTTCACCGGCTATTTTGTCGCTGGGTGGTTTCTATCTCGCGCCTATGTCGCGACCTTGTTTCTTCTGGGAGGCATGGCAGAGGTGGTTTTCCAGATGGCATTGCAAAGAGGGATGATCGCTCCTCGCCTGCGGCTGGCGCGCACACTGCCCTATGCCGGAATATTGGCTATTTCTCTAATCGTGGTGATGTACGTCTCGCTCCGAGTCATGAATCTGACACACTGACTGAAGAACGGAAATCCGGCGCCATGCCGACTATAGAGAATGGCAGGCAAGCAGCGTGCTGCTGAACATCCAGGCGAGTTTGATGAAGATTGCACACGTGGTAGACAGCATGGATGTAGGCGGAGCCGAGACGATCGTTTCGCAGATGTGCCGCCTGCAGCGAGATCAGGGCCACGACCCGCGCGTCTATGCTGTCGCGAACCTTGGCGCACTCGGCGAGCAGATGCGGCAAGAAGGCTTCGTTGTTCAGACGCACTTGGGCCGTAGCTTGCCGGACGGCATCAGGAATTTCTTCCGTACCTTCAAAGAGGCTCAGCCTGACGTCGTCCATCTTCACAACCCAACGCCGACGATCTATGCCGCCACGGCTGCCAGAATGGCTGGCGTGCCAAGCATCGTATCCACCCGGCATAGTCTGGTGGGCAAGCCGCGCAGACTAGCCGTCGAGCTGAAGTACGCTGTTGCAGCAGGTTGCTGCGACTGGATCGTTGGCATCTGCGATGCCACGGCCGACAACCTCAAAGACATTCATAGTATCCCCGCGCGAAAGATCGTGCGCGTTTACAACGGTGCGGCCCCGCTCAGGCGAGCGGCAAATGAACGGCAGCCTCAGAAAAACGGCTTCACCCTGATCTACGTCGGGCGGCTTGAGCCGGTAAAAAATCACTCACTCCTTCTGCGAGCCTTTGCCGTCGCTCATTCGTCCATGCCGGACCTGCGGCTTTGGATGGTGGGCGATGGCAGCGAACGCAAAAGATTGGAGACCCTGGCCGCCGAATTGGGCATCTCCGCGCAGGTCACATTCTGGGGCCAGCAGCTCGATGTAGCGCCGTTCTTTTCCGCGGCCGATGCCTTCATCATGTCGTCGCAATCGGAGGGCTTGCCCATGTCGCTGTTGCAGGCCTTGTCGCTGGGTTTGCCAGCAATCGTGACCGGCGTCGGCGGAATGGCGGAAGTGGTACGGCTGGCGAAGGCGGGGGTTACTGTTTCGTTGACAGATCCTGCGGAGATGGCGGCAGCCATTCTGCGTCTGGCTCGCCTCGACGCGGAGCGGCAGCAGTTCTCGACCAACGCGGAAGACGCGTTTCACTCTCGTTTTACCTTACAAACGATGGTCGATGCCTACATGGACCTTTATCGGAACACTTCGCGAACCCGCAGCGCTGCGAAGGGCCCACCGTAGTCGCACTTTTCGAGCGCCGTCGAGTATTTCGTCCGCGAGAAACGCAAGCGTTATATCGAGCGGTTAGTTGTCAGCCGGTCAAACGTCGCGTAAGTAGCGTCGATGGTTTCCTGGAGTTGGAATTTCCGTTTGACTCTCTGCAGGCCCGCCTCGCCCATTTGAATCCGCAATTGCGGGTCTCCTAGAAGCGTGAGCAGCGCCGTTGCCAAAGCGTCCGGGGCGTCTGCTTCTACTAGGATGCCCGTCTCTCCATCTGCAACCACCTCGGGGATGCCGCCGACACGGCAAGCAACAACGGGCAAGCCAAAAGACATCGCCTCGGCAAACACTAGCCCGAACGATTCCGACTCGGACGCACTGACGAAAATGTCGCTTCGACTCAACTCGTTGAACGGGTAACCAATCATGAGACCCGTAAAATTCACAAAATCATTCAGTTCTAGTTCTGTGGCAAGCGCCTTTAGCGTTTCCTCCAATGGGCCCCCTCCCACAAGAGTCAGGCGAGCGTTCGGACACCTTTCTTTTACGATTGCAAAGGCACGCAGGAGGACATCTACTCGCTTGCGATGGATCATGGAACCTATATACAGGCAATTCAATGTGCCGCTATCGCCTTTCACCGGAATTTTGCCCTTCCACTCCGCTGAAGATTGCAGGAAGCGATCGAGGTCGATACCGTTGTAGACCACGTCGATCGGAGTTGAGATTTTCAAAGCCTGCAGGAACCTTTTATTCGCTTCGGAGACAGTGATCACCCGATTCCAGCTTAAAGAGAGCATGCGTATTGCAGAAAGATGAATGTTTCTCCATTGCAGGGTGTTTAGTGGCCGGATCTCGCCATGATAATGAAAGGCAACTGCGACGCCTGTGAGCCGGCAAAATAAAAACACTGGAAAATAATGAACTGTGCCGCAAAAATGGAAGTTGACGATATCGGGCTTGAAACGGTGGATAAGCCGGACCAATTCCAAGACCCCCTGCTTTGAGGTCCAGGGCGCGGCCACCACATGAATTTCGGCCTGCTCTTGATCTATTCGCCCAACAAAATCGGCCGCCTCTATGGCGGGAAAGACCAGTCCGAGACTCCAATCCAATGTCTTTGCTTTGCGTGCAAATTCAACAATGTAATCTTCGAAACTACCCAGCTTCTGGATGCGGGAGTTTATAACGGCTAGCACTCTCACGCGCTTTGTCATCCAGGGAGTATAGCAGACATGTACAAGGCGTGAGAGAAACGGGAGGGCTTTGCCAGGGCAATCGCATGAAGGAGCGCCTCAAGTGAGGCCGAAAAGTTCGGCACGGTAGTTATCGCTTGTGGCGGCGATCAGCCGTCTGGCCTTGATGCCGCCCTTTCGTTTCACAGGATCCATGCGG
>JAJYUB010000018.1 GCA_021792795.1 Acidobacteriota bacterium
GATGGCTGAATGACTTGCGCCGGGTATCCCACTGCACACGCATGGGCCCGTTGCCGTTGCTTCCTTCCGGACCTGGCGGGGTTGGCGGGATTGCGTCGCGTAGGACCCGGCACAAGTTCGATGATATTCGGATATGGCCAATATTGCCAATATTGTCAGCGCGACGGTGCCCCATTCAAGCCTTGTTTTGGCTTGAGTGGGGTGTTCGACTGCCTTGGTAGAATGGAAGGTGTGAACAGTCTGGAAATCAACGCAGCTACAACCATCCCTGGGCCACAGGTTTCGCGTTCCAGGATCGGATTTATCAGCCTGGGCTGCCCCAAAAATCTGGTCGACAGCGAAGTGATGATGGGAATTCTCTCCGAGGCTGGCGCGATCATCACTGCGGATGCCGAAACCGCCGACGTCCTGGTAGTGAACACCTGTTCCTTTATCGACAAAGCCAAGCAGGAGTCCGTCGATACCATTCTGGAGATGGCGCAACACAAGACTGCCGGCAAAGCGCGACGCCTGGTCGTTGCCGGCTGCATGGTCGAACGCTATCGCGATGAAATTCAGAAAAATATTCCCGAAGTGGATGCTGTTGTCGGGACAGGCGAGTTGGAACAAATCCTCGCCGCAGCGGGCCTGGCTTCCACGCCAGCAGCTTTCAACTCCACTACTTCAGATTCGCCATTTCGCATTCTAACGATTGCGGAGGCGAGCATTTCACATCGCGCGGAAGGCGATCACCGCGAACAGCAGGGTCGCTTCTCCCGCGAAAGCTGGGACGGCGCCATCGCCAGCCTGCCGAATTATCTCTACAATGAGCACACCCCGCGGCTGCGCGCGACAGCGCGTAGTTCCGCTTACGTGAAAATCGCGGAAGGCTGCGACCATCCCTGCGGCTTCTGCATCATTCCGCAGATTCGCGGCAAGTTTCGTTCCCGCCGGTTTGAATCCGTCGTCGCTGAAGTGGAGCGGCTCGTCACGGAAGGTGTGCGGGAAGTGACGCTGATCGGCCAGGACACCACCTGCTATGGCGAGGAATTCGGCATGAAAGACGGCCTCGCGCAACTGCTGGATCGTCTCGCCCGCATCGATGGCGTCCGCTGGTTGCGTTTTCTCTACGCGTACCCGAATAAGGTGACGCCTGCGCTGCTCGAAACCATGGCCCGCCATGACAACATCTGCAAATACCTGGATGTGCCGCTGCAACATGCTGCGCCCAACGTGCTGAAGCGCATGAAGCGCGGCGGCGGAGCGGACATTTTCCTGAAGATGATTGAGCGCGCGCGCGCCACCATGCCGGAGATTGCGCTGCGCACCTCCTTCATCACCGGATTCCCCGGCGAGACCGACGCCGACTTCGATCTGCTGATGGACTTTGTTCGCGAGGCGCGCTTCGACTGGCTCGGGGTGTTCGAGTATTCGGATGAGGAAGGTTCCGCTGCCTTTGCCCTCGATGGAAAAGTTCCTCGCAAAACCATCGGGGCGCGGCAGCGCAAGCTGATGCGAAATCAATTGCAGATCAGCCGCAAGGCGCGCGCCGCGCAGGTGGGGCGCAGTTTCGACGTGCTGATGGAAGGCGAAAGCGAGGAAACGCCGCTGCTTTGGCAGGGCCGTGGGGCGATGCACGCTCCGGAAATCGACGGAAAGATCCTGATCAACGACTTCGGACCCTACCCGGCTGTGCAAGCGGGAAAGTTCTATCGCTGTGAAATCACCGATGCCCACGATTACGACCTGATTGCCCGCGTCGTGGCATAAAAGTTTCGTCGCGTGTAGAAGTGTATAAAAGGCTTGTCATTCTGAGAATCTGTATGGCGAAAGAGAAAAACAAAACAATATCGGCTCTCCGCTGCCCGACATGCCACACGCTGGTGCTGCGAGACGACGAGGACTTTCCATTTTGCAGCGACCGCTGCCGCTTGATCGACCTGGGCAAGTGGGCCAGCGGCGCCTATCGCATCTCGTCTCCAATCCTCGACCCGGAAGTGCTGGAATGCCTGGATGAGATGCACCGCAGCGGGCGCGGCCCCGGCGACGATGAGTATAAATGACAAGAAAACGGACGGCCTGGGCTTGGGTGCTGGCAACATTTTTTGGCGCGGGATTCCTGCGTCCTGCGCCGGGCACGTGGGGCTCCGCGGCGGGCCTGCTGTTGTGGCTTGCGGCGGCCCACTGGCTTCATCCTTCGCCCATGTACCTGGCGTTCGGCACCGCAGTCGCGGCGCTTCTCATATTGCTGGTGGGGATTCCCGCAGCCGGCATTGTTGCCCGGGAAGCGGCCACGGAGGACCCCAGCTTCGTGGTCCTGGATGAAGTTGCCGGCCAGTGGGTCACGTTGATCGCGGCCGGCACTCGCCCGTGGGAATGGCTGCTGGCATTTCTGCTGTTTCGTCTTTTCGATATCCTGAAACCATCCCCCGCCCGACAGTTTGACAGGATGCACAGCGGGTTCGGCATCATGATGGATGACGTAGCTGCGGGGATCTATGCCATGGCAATCCTGTGGCTGGCGAAGCTTTTTTTCGCCGGCTGGCGGTTCTAGATCTGGGTTACAGTTTGTGCAATCCTTTTGAGGAATGAGTCATTCTGAGCGAAGCGAAGAATCCAGAGGGTAATGGCGGCGCGTATCAGGCGCATATTGTCTGGATTCTTCACTCCGGTCGCCGCGGCGACCTCCATTCAGAATGGCTCCATTTGGAATCTGGCCACACGAACCATCAATCCGCTCTAGCGGCGGGACCAGGAATAGTATGGCTGTGACGCTTGCTTCACGATGGTGCCTGTAGGATGTAGCAACTTGAATGGCTTGAAGCGCCGGTACCTTCCCTGTCTTGCTGTACCGCGCCGGAGCGCGACGCACATGAAATTTGGAATCCACACCACCGATACCACCCCGCACATCGCCTCCATCGTTCCCCTGGCAGCCTTGCCCGGCGGCGAAGTGGAAGTGCATGGCAGCAGGCTGGCGACGGAAACCTATCGTCAACCGACCGCCACCATCGGAGAGCAACCGTCTCCCGTCCGCATGAGCCGCGGCTCGAAAGTTCTGTTGCATGTTCCCGACGGCGCCATTTCCGGCAACGTCCAGCTACGCGTCGAAGGACATGCCAGCAACCCCATGCCGCTGTCTGTAGGGGTCGCGATTGCGGAAGACATGGACCCTGTTGCCAGTCCGGTGGTCGATCTGGAAAGCAATATTTACGTGGCATTCTCCGGCCAGCGCGGCCAGCAAACTCCAGTGTCCGTCTTTCAGATCGATGCCGAATACCAGGTCCGTCCTTTTGCCACGGGCATTATGAATGCCACCGGATTGGCGCTCGACCCGGAGGGAAATCTCTATGTCTCTTCGCGCCACGAAGGGACGGTCTATCGCGTCACCCCGAGTGGCGCAAAATCCGTGTTTGCGGAAGGCATGGGTGTCGCCACCGGACTGGCCTTCGATCGCGATGGCTTTCTCTATGTCGGCGACCGCAGCGGGACCGTCTTCAAAATTTCCCCAACCCGCCAGGTCTTCGTCTTCGCCACGCTGGAGCCCAGCGTCTCCGCCTATCACCTTGCTTTTAGCGAGGGAGGCACGTTGCTGGTCAGCGGACCCACCACCTCCGCCAATGAATCCATCCACGCCATTGAGCCGAACGGAGAAATTTCCAGCTTCTACACCGGATTGGGCCGTCCCCAGGGCATGGCATTCGATGTAGACGACAACCTCTATGTGGCTGCATCGCTGCACGGCCGCCGCGGCGTGGTAAAAATTACCCCCAAACGCGAAGCCTCGCTGGTCATCTCCGGCTCTGGAATCGTCGGACTGGCTTTTCTGCCGGAAGGCGATGCTGCCGTGGCCACCCGCGATACCGTATATCATGTTGGATTGGATATCGTCGGAAGATTGTTGCGCTGAAAGCTGTTCGACGCCGATGACAATGGCCAAATGTTAAGGCGAGTCATTCTGAATGCAGGTCGGTCGCCTGGGCGACGCGACACAGGTGAAGAATCCAGAATCTATTGGTCCGATACGCGTCGCCATTGCCCTCTGGATAGGTGCGCCTTCTTTCATAGAAGAATGACGAACTCTTCTTTGACAACACCCTCGACGAGATCGTTATAGAGTCGCCAAGGCTGTAGTTCCACCATTCACGCCCATGCTCGCAGAAATCATCGCCGTCGGATCGGAACTGCTGACCCCCTTTCGTCAGGACACGAACTCGCTGTTCGTCACCGAGCAGTTGAACTCCCTCGGCGTCAACGTCGTCTTCAAAACCATCGTCGGCGATCGCAAGCCGAACCTGGTACAAGCCATCTCTCTCGCTCTCGGTCGCGCAGATATCGTCTGCGTGATGGGCGGCCTTGGCCCCACGGAAGACGACCTCACCCGCGAAGCCGTCGCGGAGGCGCTGGGAGCGCGGGTGCGCCGCAACGGCGACCTCCTGGCTGCGCTCTACAAGCGGTTCGCAGAACGTCGCATCGCCATGCCCGCCAACAATTCCAAACAGGCGGACTTGATCGACGGCGCGGAGATTTTGCCCAACGCCAACGGCACCGCGCCCGGCCAGTGGATCGATACCGTCGTCGGAGAACACCGCAAGCTGGTGCTCCTGCTGCCGGGACCGCCGGCGGAATTGAAAGCGATGTTTGCCGCCGAATGCCTGCCGCGCCTGCGAGAGGCGCTGCCCCCTCGCCACATTGCCCGACGCGTTTTGAAAATCGCCATGCTGCCGGAATCCGAAGTGGACGCCCGCTTGGCCCCCATCTATACGCGATTCACCGATGTCGAGACGACGATCCTGGCGCGCGCCGGCGAAATCCAGATGCATCTGCAATGCACGAAGGCGATCCTTGAAGTGGCCCAGGGTCGCGTGAATGAGCTGGCAAGTCGTATTGAAGAGGAGATGGAAGACGCGATCTTCTCGTCCCACGGCGAGTCGCTGGAAGAGATCGTCCTCTATTACCTGGAGATTCGCGGAGCTACAGTCGCCGTCGCGGAAAGCTGTACTGGCGGACTGCTGGCGCAGCGCCTTACCGGCATCAGCGGCAGCTCTCGCTCCTTTCTTGGCGGAGCGGTGGTGTATACCGACGCTCTGAAGGTTGAATTCGCCGACGTGCCGGAAGACATGCTGGAGGAAAAAGGCGCGGTCAGCCGCGAAGTCGCCGAAGCGCTCGCCCGAGGAATTCGACGCCGCGCCCAGTCCACCATCGGCGTCGGCATCACCGGCATCGCGGGTCCTACTGGAGGCACCGAGGCCAAACCCGTCGGCCTGGTCTACATCGCGCTCGACGATGGAAAAGAAATCAATGTATGCGAACGCAATTTTCGCGGCGATCGCGACCGCGTGCGCTGGTTCGCCAGCCAGCAAGCGCTCGACATGATACGCCGCAAGTTCATGTGATCCCCGCCGAGCGTGTTTCATGCACTCGATGCGGCCGAATTCGCCGGGAATGGTACCCGGCAACCAGTCGGACTCCATGAACTCCGTGGGTCGGGAAAATCCACGAAAAAACACGCTCTCGGAAGTTCATCTCAAATCAACCGCCCCGCTGCTACACTCGAAAAGTACTCACATGACAGTGGATTGTATTGCAGCCGCGATTGCGTACTTGCTGGGGTCGATTCCCTTCGGCTATTTGCTGGTAAGGCTGTTTCGAAAAGAAGACATCCGCGAGACTGGCAGCGGCAACATTGGGGCCACCAATGTGCTGCGCACCGGCTCCCGCTGGCTGGGCGCGCTTACGCTGGTGCTCGATATCGGCAAGGGATTTCTGGCGGTTGAGATTGCTCGCCGCCTTTCCTCCGGCCATCACTCTGTCGAGGCTGGCTCCATCGCCGCTGTATTCGCCGTCGTCGGGCATGTTTTCACCATCTGGCTGCGCGGCAAGGGCGGCAAGGGAGTGGCCACGGCGCTAGGTGTTTTTCTGGCGCTCGCGACCCTGCCCGCGGTCTGCTCGGCGATTGTCTTTATCCTCCTGACAATACTGACACGCTATGTATCTCTGGCTTCCATGCTGGCGGCGGCGTCCTTTCCTGTCTGGGTCTGGCTGGGAGAGCGTTTTTGGGGCATCGACTATGGCTCGGGCGCGATCTTCATTGCCAGCACCATCCTGGTTCCGGCGGTCATTCTCATCAAACATCGTAAAAACATCGACCGCTTGCTGCATGGGACCGAATTTCGATTCGGCAGCAAAGAAAGCGACGCTGCATGAGCCGCATCGCCGTCGTCGGAGCGGGATCGTGGGGAACAGCGCTGTCGCTGGTCCTGGCGAAGCGGGGTGGTCATAGTATCACCCTGTGGTCCCACACCGGCCTGGTCGCCGAGAGTATCCGGCAGACGCGCGAAAACAGCATCTACCTGCCCGGACTTCCTGTCCCTGATTCTATTGCTGTAACAACTGACCTGGAAGAAGCCGTCAAAAACGCCGAAATTTTGCTCCTGGCGGTGCCGTCCGAGCATCTGCGCAGTATCTGCTGCGCCATGGCGCCGCTGCTCACCAGTAAGCAACTTATCGTCAACGCCACCAAAGGCATTGAGGACGGCACGTACCTGCGCATGACCCAGGTGATGGGAGAAGTGCTCGGCAAATACAACCTGGCGCTTCCGTGCGGCGTGCTGAGCGGCCCCTCCTTCGCTCAGGAAGTGGGTGCGGGCAGCCCGACGGCGATTACGATTGCCTCCTCCGATCCGGCCATCGCGACGCGCGTGCAGGAGGAATTCTCCAGCCCCACGTTGCGCTTGTATACCAATGAAGATGTGGTGGGCGTCGAGCTGGGCGGCGCGCTAAAGAATGTGATTGCCATCGCCGCCGGGGCCACCTACGGCCTGGAACTGGGCCATAACAGCGTGGCCGCGCTGATCACCCGCGGCATCGCTGAAATCACCCGCCTGGCTGTCGCCTGCGGCGGTCGCCGAGAGACCCTTGCCGGACTCTCCGGACTTGGGGACCTTGTACTGACTTGCACCGGCGCTTTGTCCAGAAATCGCCATGTCGGCCTGGAGTTGGGACGCGGCCGCTGCCTGAAGGAGGTCCTTGCCGACATGCATGGCCGGGTAGCGGAAGGCGTCCGCACCACCGACGCGGCGCTGGGAGTTGCCCGCCGGATGGGTGTTGAAATGCCGATTACTGAAAAAGTGGCCGCTGTCCTGCACGAACAGATCTCCGCCAAGGAAGCAATGCGGGAACTGATGTCTCGACCTGGCCGGGATGAGTCATCTCGCTGACGCAAAAGCATCTATGTTCGGGCTTCCGACCCCACAAGCATCCCGGTTACGCAACCGAAAAGAGGGCGATTGTGACGGCACGAAGGATACCCCCTCGAAAGTTCCATCCAACCTTTTTCCACATTTCGTGTTTCCCAAGGTAATATCGTTGGAAGATATGATGGTTACCTGAAGGTATGGCCCCCATCCTACATCACGGAAATCGCAGCCAGATCAAGCGCAATCCTCGACTCTGGGTGCTCTATCTCACACTGCTGCTTCCCGCGGCAGCGGGCGCGATGTCCGTCATGCTCGCGGTCAATGCGTTCCAGTCCCCTGCCTGGGGCGACAGGATCATCAAATTGCTGCTGGCGACGCTCGCTGCGGGAATGTCGGTCAAATGCTGGGCCGTGACATGGGAATTTGCCCGCGACATGCGCCAGTTCTTAGAGACCCTGCAGGCCATCAAGCGGGGAGAATTCGTCTTGCGCACCGGCCAGGCCGGACTGCCGGAGATTGAAGAGCTTGCCCGCGAACTCAGCGGCATGAACGAGAGCCCCGACACTTCCCTGGCCAAGTGGATCCTGCTGTCACGCGACCACCATGCCATCTTTGTCCGGCTGGTCGAAGCCATGTCCGCCTCGATGAGCACGAAAAGTTTTTATGCCCGTGGGCACTCCGGGCGCGTGGCCGAATATTCCTCGCTGATCTGCGCCGAGCTGGGCCTGTCGCCGGAGGAAAGCATGAGGATCCGCCTTTCCGCCCTGTTGCACGATATCGGCAAGATCGGCATGGACCAGAACATCCTGACCAAACCCGGCGTCTTGACCCCGGAGGAATTTGCCATCCTGAAAACGCACACCACCCGTGGCGCGGAGATGCTTCGCCCCGTGCCGGAGTTTGCCGACCTGCTGGCGGGCGTGGAACTCCATCATGAATCGATGGATGGCTCCGGCTATCCGTACGGACTGAAAGGCGATCAAATTCCGCTGATGGCCCGCGTCATCGCGGTGGCGGACACCTTCGATGCCATGACCCACAACCGTGCCTACCAGGACGCGATGGACGGCGCGTATGTGGTCCGGATCATCCGCACCATGTCCGGCAAGAAGTTCGACGTACATGCCGTCGAGGCGTTCTGCCGCGCCTATTCCGCCGGGCTTGTTGAGCTTCCGAAGAGACACCTGGATGGGCCCGAACTCAAGTCGCCGCTTGCCACGGGACCTTCCCGCGCTCCGGCCGGCGCTTTGCCCGAAGGGCCTCTTCCGTCGCCTTCGCTGGTCACGGCTGCAGGGGTTGATACACTGGAGGTGTAGCTCTTCGAACACCTCATGCTGCAGTCACTCTTCAATACCCCAGAACAAAAGCCCGGCCTGATGGACCGCATGAAGCAGGCGGTCGCGCGCACCCGCACCGGTCTGCAGGAGCGCATGGACGACCTGCTTTCCCTGGCGCGTCCGGTGGATGAATCCGCGCTGGAAGAGTTGGAAGGCACCTTGATCGCCTCCGACATCGGGGTCGCCACATCGCAGGAAATCATCGCTCAACTTCGGCAACAAGCCTCCCGTCGGCAAATCCGCGATGGGGCCGAATTACGACATCTTCTGAAGGCGGAAATGCTGCGCATTTTAGATTCCGTTCCATTGGGGCAACGGACCGTCACCGCGAGACCGGAAGTGATTCTGATGGTGGGGGTCAACGGCACCGGGAAAACAACCACGACGGGAAAATTGGCTGCGTATTTCCGCGAACAGGGAAAGTCCGTTCTGCTGTGCGCGGCCGACACCTTTCGCGCCGCTGCAATCGAGCAACTGGAGGTCTGGGGCCAGCGCGCCGGCGTGGAAATGGTCCGCACCCGCCAGGGCGGCGACCCTTCGGCTGCGCTCTACGACGCGCTGCAGGCCGCGCAGGCGCGCGGCATCGACGTGCTGATTGTCGATACGGCCGGCCGTCTGCACACAAAAAACAACCTCATGGCGGAGCTGGACAAAATTCGCCGCACGGCACGACGTTTTTCCGCCGACGCGCCGCATGAAACACTGCTGGTGATGGACGCGACCACCGGACAAAACGGCCTGCAACAGGCGCGGCTATTTACCCAGGCGGCCGCGGTTTCCGGCATCGTGCTGACCAAGCTGGATGGCACCGCAAAAGGCGGGATCGTCATTGCCATTGCCCGGGAATTGCAGTTGCCCGTGCGCTTTGTCGGAATTGGGGAACAAATGGGAGATTTGATTCCATTCGACAGCAATGCGTTCGTCGATTCACTGCTGGAAGGATGAGGGCGCGACGGTCACGCCCAACGGCGTACAGTAAGCTCCAGTGGCCCGTCATTGAAGATTGCGAGGAAAATGATACCGACGGAATCGAACTCGGATGAAGTTTGGATGGAGCGCGCGCTGGCGCTGGCCGAGGCATCGGTCGGACTGGCTTCTCCAAATCCCGCCACCGGGTGTGTGCTGGTCAAAAACGGCGCCGTCATCGGCGAAGGCTTCCATTCCTACGCCGACAAGGACCACGCCGAAATTGTGGCCTTGAAGCAGGCTGGCGCGGAAGCGCGCGGCGCCACCGCCTACGTAACGCTGGAGCCGTGCAGCCATCATGGCCGCACTCCGCCCTGTGCCGATGCGCTGATCAAGGCGGGCGTGGCGCGGGTTGTCACCGCCGCAAGAGATCCAAATCCGCGGGTCAGCGGTCGCGGCCTGGATCGGCTCCAGGCAGCCGGAGTTTCGCTTACCATCGGCGTCAAAGAGGCGGCTGCCCGTCGCCTCAACGAGGCCTTTGCGAAGTTCATCCGGACCCATCGCCCGTTCGTCACCATGAAGGCCGGCATGACGCTGGATGGACGTATTGCGCCCCCGCCCAGCAAGGACCACATTCCTTCCGGCTCGACCCACTGGATCACCGGCGACCGTTCCCGCGAAAAAGTGCAGCAGCTGCGCCATGCCGCGGACGCGATCCTCACCGGGATTGGGACCATTCTCAGCGACGATCCGCTGTTGACCGACCGCAGCGGAAGGCAACGGCGGCGGCCCTTTCTGCGCGTGGTGCTGGATTCTTCCCTGCGGCTCTCGGTCGATTCGCAACTGGTCCGCACCGCCAGCCAGGATGTCCTGGTGTTTCACACCCGCCCCGCCGCCCTGCACGCCAAAGCATTGGAGGAACGAGGGGTCCGCGTGGAGCGGCTGGATCCGGAACCGCTGACAGGTCACGTTCCGATGCGAGCGGTGATGGAGCGGCTGGCGGAAATGGAAATGGTCGGCGTCATGCTGGAGGGCGGCTCGCAGATCAACGCCTCCGCGCTGGCGGCGCAGATTGTCGACAAGCTTTTTCTGTTTTACGCGCCGGCCATTTACGGAGACGCGGCGGTCCCTGTGGTCCGTTCGCTGGAGCCGAACACATATTTTTCCACCCGGCTGGGAAGCTACCAACTCCATGAACTGGGCGAGGATTTCGCGGTCGAGGGCTATATCCACAATCCGTGGGAAAGCGCATAGCTTGCGGCGCGACACGCATTCAGCGGCCGGGGTGCCCCATTCAAGCCCTCGTTTGGCTTGAGTGGGATTGAAAGGACCTGCAATGTTTACCGGCTTGATTGAAACCACCGGAACAATTCGTTCCTTGGAAGAATGGCATGGAGTCATGCGTCTCACCGTCGCTGGCCCTGCGTCTCTGGTGCAGCGACTGCATCCCGGCGATAGCGTGGCCGTCAGCGGCATCTGCCTGACGGCGGTCGATATCAACCCGGACAGCAGTCTCTTCGCTGCCGACCTGGCTGCCGAAACCATGGCCCGCACTTCCCTGTCCCGCCTTCATTCCGGCTCGATCGTGAATTTAGAATTGCCCACCGGGGCAGGCACTCCGCTGGGTGGCCATATCGTGCAGGGCCATGTCGATGGCGTGGGCACGGTCCAATCGTTGCATCCGCTGGTCGCCAAGGCTCAATCCTCCGCAACCGATTGGTGGCTGCGCCTGACCATCCCGGAAGAATGCTCCCGGTATGTGGTCGAGAAAGGCTCCATCGCAATTGAAGGCATCAGCCTCACGGTGGCTGGCATTGCGGGAACAGCCGTCGCCATCGCGATCGTTCCGCACACCTACACCGTGACCAATCTTCACACGCTAGTGCCCGGCAGCCCTGTCAACATTGAAGTCGACGTGATGGCGAAGTATGCCGAACGGCTCGCAGCATCTCCCGTTGCGAAAGACAAGCCGTTTGAATTGACAACAGAATATTTGATCGCCAACGGATATTAGCGCGAAAGACAATCGGGGCATTTCCAACGCTAGCGGAATGTCATGGGTGCCCCATCCTAGCGCAGCTAGGGTGGGACAGCGCAATGTCCGCATTACAGTAACTGTGTTACTGCATTGGTTCGGTTCGCGTCCTCAATCGAGATTGGCGCCTATTTCCGTGACAGAGGAATCGCCGCAACGCGACGGCGAACGAATGAGCTTGCGGCCCCAGCCGTAAGCTACCTCGCCATCGTCGAATGGTAGACTCGCTGCGGAAAATGCCTGCTACACCCCTCCCGCAGGCAGGTGCTGCTTTGCCAGCCACTCCGTCAGCTTGGGCTGTTGCGTCGCCCGCAGGACCGAGCAGTCATGGATGGAATCCGTTGCGCGTTGGATGGCTTGCTGCGCCGCCGCGACTGGATGCGCGGCAAAGAAGGTCTGTATCTGCTGGCCTTTGTCCGCGCTGCAGAATGAGCCGGTCGACTGCACCAGGTAGCCTCCCATCATCGTCGTCATCTCCGCATGTACCTTGTCCCAGTTTTTCTGGATGTACTCCCACGCAACTGGCCGAGTGTCCCGGCTGCGCAGAGCAACCACAAACAGGATGATGGCATCCTGATTGCGCACCTGGCCGGAAGTCGCATAATCCAGCGCCCGGCGTACCAGGGCGGGATCGTGGAAATTGGCCAAGGCGATCAAGGCCGTCACCTTCACGTCCGGGGTGTTCGATTTTTTGCTGAGTTGCTGCAACTGGTCGAACAAATGACTGTCGCCGTTTTCCGTTGCAATCATCACAGCGGGCCGCACCAGCGAAGGCTCCACGCTGGCCTGGTCTGCGATGTACTTGTTCGTCAGGTCTCTCGCTTGCGCGATGATCTGGGGGTCGCGACCAATCTCCCCTAAGACGCCAAATAACGTTGCGCGCAGTTGCTTCTTCTCCACCGCATCCGACGGAGAAATCCCTTTCACCCGGTCATACGCCGGCCGGAACTGCTGCCGCACCCAGGCCGCCAACTTGGTCCGGTCCGCCGGCGTTGCAATGCGCTCATCGGCGGCGCCGATGGCCGCTGCAATGTTTTCGATCACATCCGCGTTCGGGTCGTTGCGCAAGACCGCAGCAAGATCCAGATAGTTGCCGATGCCGCTGCGCCCGGAACGCATCAGCGCCCACTCATTCCCGGCAAATCCGATACGCACCGCCGGGGACAGTTTGGTTTCCGCCACGCTGAGGATTTTGTTGTAATCCGCGGCATCGTAAAGCGTGCGGTAATAGCCCCGGTCGCTCGCGTTGGCGAAGAAGAAGTCCGCGCTCGGCACGGAAAGCGTCTGCTGTGCCGCGGAAAGCAACTCGCACTTCGGAGTTTCTCCCGCCCTGAAACATACCGGCACCGTCCAGGTTTGCGGATGGTCCCCTTGCGTCTCCGGGTCGAGGTAGAAGCGCTGCTGGGAAACACTCGTCGATCCGCTCTTCGGCGGACTGAACGTGAGCAGCGGCACGCCGGGTTCTGCAATAAAGCTGCCCATCACTGTATCGATCGGTTTGCCGCTGGTTTGCGTCTGCGCATTCCAAAAGTCTTCCGCGGTCGCATTGCCGTACATGTGCGCTTCCAGATATTTGTGTACGCCTTGACGGAAGACCTCGGGGCTCTCGTAGTTCTCCGTCATGGCCAGCACGGCGCCGCCTTTTTGATAGGTGATGCCATCGAACATCTCGTTAATTTCGCCCGGCGTATCCGCGTTGGCTCGAATCGCCCGAGTCACTTTGCCGGCATCGTAATTCAGCACGCCATCCAGATCGAGTGCTTCGTCCTGCGGGATGTTCCATTCCGGTTTCCATGCCGCAACCGCCTTCGATTCCATCCAGGTCGCAAAACCTTCGTTCAACCACAAATTGTTCCACCAGCTCATGGTGACCATATCGCCGAACCATTGGTGCGCCATCTCGTGCGCGACATCCGTGGCCACGTTCTTTTTCGCGTTGGTGGAGGCGGTCTTTTCATCCACCAGAAAAGCGCTCTCGCGGTACGTGATGGCGCCGAAATTCTCCATCGCCCCTGCCTCAAAGTCCGGAATCCCAATCATGTCCAGCTTGGGCATCGGATACTTGATGCCGAAGTACGTGTCGTAATAGTGCAGAAAAAATTCCGCCGCATGCAGGGCGTACGCGCCCATCTGCGCTTTGTCCGGAGTGGCGCAGGCGCGAATCGGCACGCCGTCGCTCTCTCCCGAGAGGCATTGAAAATCTCCCACCAGAAACGCAACCAGATACGTAGACATCTTCGGCGTGGTGGCAAAGTGGATCGTGTGCTTGTCCGGCGCCGGTCCCGGCTCGTCGGAAACAATGTTGGTGTTTGAAATGGCGGTGTCGCCCTTGTCGACAATCAGCGTCGTCGAAAAAGTGGCCTTCATCGCCGGTTCATCGAACGATGGAAACGCGCGGCGTGCGTCGGTGGGTTCAAACTGCGTCACAGCGTAGTTGCGACGGGCCGTCTTTGACAGGTAAAAACCGCGCAGTTGACCGTTGAGAATCCCGGTGTACTGTATGTTGATGGTGGCCGCGCCCGCCGGTATTTCCTTCTCCACCTGCAACGTGGCCTGTTCGTCGGGCTTGTTCTCCGTGACAGTTGCCGTCTGCGTAGTTCCAGCGGCCGCGATCGCCACGCTCTGGAACGTAATTTGCGCCGCATTCAGCGTGATGCTGGTGGAAGGCTTCGCCAACGTGACATCGATCTTCTCCACGCCTGTGAATGTTGCCGCCTTCAGGTCCGGCTCCAGCGTCAAAGTGTAATGCTGGGGTGTCGCATCCGTGGACAGCCGCTGCGCCTGCAACGCAGGTACAAAAGTCGAGAACAGCAGCACTGCGCGCGCCGCAAACAGGCTGGCAAACAAGTAACGGGAATAAAAACGCAAGTGGAATTCCTCCTGAGAATTGAAACGGACCACGTGGCCCGCAAAAATGGGCCTAGCTTGAATACGATACTCGCCGAGAGATGGTTCCGTCATCTCCATCCTCAGAAGCGTAGTGCCCTTATTTGAAATCCACAGCCTTATCCTGCGATGACGACGAATAACGTGCTCCCGGTCCTTCGTGCTATTCAGGTTTCAATAAGTCGCCTCGGGAAAAAGCATTTGTTCGGTTTCATAATTAAATGCAAATCTTCTTTCAGCGGGTGGTACATCATCTGCGCTTGCAATCACGCATACGGGACCGTAATCCCATGCAGATGGTCCGGCAAGCATTCCGGCCTGAGCCTTTGGATGAGGCCATCGAATAATGGCAGCCAATTCACTACATCCTGGTTGAAGATCGCAACTGTCGGCATTTAGCCGAACGAAATCTGCTCTGTGTGGTTTTTCTGGAGATGGCCCAATGCGTTCGACTGTTACGGCCACGTTTCGTAGAGTCTTATGAGAAATATTCTTTATCTCCACTCTGTATTCCCAGTACGGCCCTGTCACGCGCTTATAAAAATCATGTTTGGCCTCAAGAGACCAGAATTTTCTTGCCGGATTAAGCGGCTCGAAGATAATTTCAAGCGGAGATGAGGGAGAGGGAATTTCATCTGTTTTATTAAACCGAGTCGCCCGAAAATAGAGGGTTTTGGCAAGGGGAATGATAATGCAGAGCACGCCTATCGCGAAAAATGCAGTAACAATTAAAGGATGCGGCTTGATACTTTCAGGCCAAACAGAAGAAACCACTTGGACTGTAGTGGCTATCATGAACGCCCCCAGTCCAAGCCACCATGATGTATACCAAGCGGACTTTTCTCCCATACGACATCATCTGCCCGTAGGGGTTTGTGTGTCGAGTGCATAGTTGCCCGAATTAGGACACTATCCTCAAAAGATCGCGGCCCTGTCGCTACCGTTCATGCCTCGCGGTAGTTCAACAAAAGCAGGCCGATACATACCAGACACACAGGCCAGACCCATGCTGCGATGCGTATTCCGCGCCCGGTCGCCGCGCCGCCCCCGGAGGCCCGCACTTCCAGCCACCGCGACCAACCGGCAAACACCGCGCACAACGCGATTGCAGTGTGGCTCATTTCGGCCAGCAGCTCCTCTTTCACATTGCCCAGGGTGTGATCGTGGGTCAGCAGAAGGGCGCCGCCAAGCGCACAGACAGCGGGAAACACCAGCGCCGCCTTCGACGATCGCAACCGTTCGGTTTGTACGCTCCATTCGAAGGCAACAAAACTGGCAATCAGCAGGATATAGAGGCGGTGCTGCAGGTCCTCCGGATTGTAAAAGCTGGCCCAGTAGCCGCGCGGACCCAGCGGCCATGCCTCCGGATCGGCGCGCAAAAATAGAAACAACGCCAGCCCCAAAAAAGCCAGCGGCCAGTGACGGGCCCAGCGGGCGCGGTCCCATCGCCCCAGCATCGCCAGCAACCCCGCCACCAGGACCACAATTCCCGCCCAATGATGGTTGTATTCCGACCATTCCTGCTCCATTTTATTGCTCGCGCTCTTCGCATCGTCCGGCGACAAGGCGTAGGTCTGGATCGCGGCCTTCATCGGCTGCACCGCCGGTAGAGCGCGCGCGGGCGGCGTAGAAAAACTGGGCCATCGCGGAGTCATTCGCGCGGAAATCTCCGGAAGCGTTAGCCGGTTCTGCGCCAGGTCCACGGCGGGCGGCTGCGCGGTAAGCGAAGCGGCCGCCAGAATAATGGCGAACCCGATCCCCATCTCCGCTTCGGAGAATTGAGCAATACGCAACAGCCACGGTGACGAATTGAAACGACGACCGCGAATCAGCAGAAAATTGCCCGCGCCCAGAGCCAACACTGCTGCCAGCATGATCGACTTCGCGATCAGCACCACGCCATACGCGGTCCCGTACATTGCGCTCCAGGACTGCGTATAGACCCACGCCATGGCCACGCCCGCCCCCACCAGGACAGCGACGCTCGCCAAGGACATGATGGAATATCGCCGCGCGACACGGGCCCCTCCGTCGTCCTCGACAGTGCCGCCGTTGGCTCGCGATGCAAGTAGCAGCCACAGATACGGCATCCCCCCGATCCACAGCGCGACCGCAAGCTGGTGCAGGCCCGTCAGCAGCATCAGCGGAATTTGATGTTCCAGGCGCGACGCTCCATGGCTCGTCCAAACCGTCGCAAATATCAGTGGGACCGCAAACGCCAGCCATGCAGGTTTCCTGGGAAGACCCAGGCGGCTCGAAATCAGGAAAATGCACGTGCTGGCCACAAAAAGCGAACCAGCCAGAAAATAGTTGGCCGCATACAGATCGGACAAACGCAGCCCGCCGGTGCTCATCAACATTGCCGAGTCGAGCGCAACAAATAGGACCTGCGCCGCGGCGAGTCCTATCGCGCCAATCCGAAGCAGCCGCAGCGCGCGTGGCGCGAATTTCCCGATTGCGACTGAGAAGAAATTCGACTGCGGAAGCAGCACCGCGCAAAACACGATGCCGCCAATCAGCAGGGAATTGAAGGCCAGGGTGGCCGCGCGCAGCAGGACGGCAGCCAGCGGATAGTCGCGCAAAAACCAAAGCAATGGATTTTTCCTCGGACTTTAGGGCAGCGCCATGCAGCCTGTTTTATTTTCCGGCCACGGTGAAGGCGACATCGCCACGCGTGATGTGCCCGTCGCTGGCCAGCACCTGCCAGTGGATCTGATATTTTCCATCCGCTAGATTGTGGGCAACAGCTTTCAACTCCGACGGCTTTGCGCTGCTTTCCATCTGCAATGGAAACGCTTTGCCCGCGAGATCTGTCAGCCTCACGGTGCATCGGCTGGCCTCAATCCGCGAATTGTAGTCGAGCACGATGTCGATCTGACGACTCCGCGCAATCGCCTGGTCCGCCGGAATCGAATGCACCAGAATGGCGTGGGCGAAGGCCGCAGGAGATGCGGCAAACAGCAGCAGCGCTAGCAGTACAGTCCATCCACAAAAGCGTGCCATCGAAACGTCTCTCTCTCCTTCACGGTCGTCTCGGTTCGACCGTGCCTCACCGCGCCGCCGCGTCCGCAACTCATACTGTCACGCGGATCGACGCTGCGCGGATGGAGCGTCCGGAAATTTCCGCGGTCTTCATCTCCGCATAGGAAGCCGCTCCCATCAACGCCGCGCGGCTTTCCAGAATGATCCGCACAGGCATCGTGGAGACAAGATCGTGCATGCGTCCCTTGTCGCAAAATCCTCGCATGAAGCTGCCGTCCTGCATCTTCTTCAGGATCTTCGGCGCGATCCCGCCGCCAATGTACATTCCTCCGTGCGCCAGGATCTTCAGCGCCAGGTTCCCCGCTTCCGAACCGTAGATGGAAACAAACACATCCAGCGCCTTGGCGCATAACTCGTCGCCGCCGGACTCGCCCAGCTCGCCGATCACGGCGTTGGGATCTTCTTCCAGCATCCGCTGGCGCAGGGCCTCGGACTCATTCATCTTCTTGCAGTCGCGCAAAAATGTATAAATGTTCTTCAGCCCAATTCCGGAGCAGACCCGCTCCCAACTTACATGGCCGTTCATTTTCGGGTCGGCCCGCAGATAGCGCAACAACTCGATCTCAAGCTCGTTGTGCGGCCCAAAGTCGCTGTGGCCGCCTTCAGACGCCATTGGGACATGCGTTTTCCCGTCCCAGATCAACAGCCCTTCGCCCAGGCCGGTACCCGCCGCAATCAGCCCGCGATTGCCGACCTGACTGCTGTCGCCCTCGCTCAGCGTAAAAATCTGGCCGGGACGGAGTTCGTTGATGCCATAGCCGTTCGCTTCCAGATCGTTGATCAAAAAAATATGTTCAATGTGGAGTTCGCGCGCCAGCTCGTGGGTGTCCAGCGTCCATGGCAAATTCGTCAACTGGATCGCGTTCTTGCGGACGGGGCCGGGCGCGCCGAAACAGGCGGCTTCAATCCCGTCGGGATCCTGCTGCTCTTTCGGGCCCAGAAATTCGCGCGCAATGGCTTGCAGATTCGGATATTGCGGCGCAGCGAATTTCTCGTCGCGGACATGCTGCAAGGTGCCTTGTTTAAAACGAAAAAGCGCGAGATGCACCTTAGTACCGCCCACGTCTCCGGCAAGAATCATCGGCCCACTTCCAGCAATCCTCTACCATCCGCCGCAGGTGGCGGCAATTTGGAAGCTGCCGCTCGATCCAGCAGCAGGCCTAACTCGCCGCTCTCCGGTCGAATCAGTTGCGAGGGCAATCTCTCCGGCTGATATGGCCCCAACAGGACCTCCTTCAACACTTCAGCTTTTGACGCGTCCTGAATCAGAAAGAAGATTTTATCAGCATGGTTGATGACCGGCCAGGTAAGAGTGACACGCCATGGATTTTTGTCCTCCACCTGGGTTGCAACCGCCAGCCGCATCGTTTCATGCAACGCTGCGGAGTGCGGAAACAAAGAGGCCGTGTGACCATTGCTCCCCATGCCCAGCACAATCAGGTCGAAGCGCGGCAGTTCCGCGCCTTCCAGCCGAAATCGATTGCGCATGGCCGACTCATAGCGCGCGGCTGCTTCTTCGGGCGCCAGTTCGCCCTCAATGCGAATGACATTCCCTTCCGGCAGCGGCGCCTTCGACAAAAAAGTCTCCTTCGCCAAACGGTAGTTGGAGTCGGGGCTCTCCGGCGATACGCATCTCTCGTCGACAAAGAAAAGCAGCAGACGCCCCCAGTCGATGCGCTTGCAAAAATTGTGAGCAGGATCGGCGAGCAGCTCGAAGGCGCGCTTCGGCGTGCTGCCACCAGAGATCGCGATCCTTGCGGTCCCGCGCGCGCCGACGGCCGCCTCCACGGACGAGGCAATCCAGTCGGCGGCCGTCAGGCCAATCGCTTCGCTGTTCTCTTCCACTTGATAGTGGACCTGAATTGTTTTCGGCATTGCTCTCACCATTCTGCCATCTGGCTGCCCTTACTGGTGGCGCCATTTGCGGCCATCGCGGGCAAGCAGTTCGATGGCAGCCTCCGGCCCCCAGCTTCCGGCTGCGTAATTGGGAAAGTCCTTCGGCGGATGGGCGGCCCACTCCTCCAGAATCGGGGCCATCAAGGCCCAGGTTGTCTCCACGCCGTCGCGGTGCGCAAACAGCGTCGCATCCCCCAGCATGGCATCGAGCAGCAAGCGCTCATACCCGTTCGCGGAGGAAACGCCAAACGCGGCCGCGTAGTCGAAATCCATCATCACGGGGCAGCTTTGCATGTTCGGACCAGGCGCCTTGGCAGCGAACCGCAAGGAGATTCCTTCATTCGGCTGAATGCGCATGGAAATGATGTTGGGCTGGATTTCACCGCACTCGCTGCTCCCTACGTTGTCCTTAAACAGCATCGTCGGAGGCTGCTTGAACTGGATCGTAATGTCGGTAAATCGCTGTGCCAGCCGCTTGCCTGCGCGCACGTAAAAAGGCACCCCCGCCCAGCGCCAATTCTCAATTTTAAATCGCATGGCGGCGAACGTCTCGGTGTTGGATACAGGATCGACGCGGTCCTCCTGGCGATATCCGATCGCAGGCTTGCCATCGACCGTCCCGGGGCCATACTGGCCGCGAACGATGTCTTCCATCCTGATGGGTTGGATCGCCTTCCACACTTTCATTTTTTCCACGTGAATGGGGCCGGAAAAAAACGATACCGGCGGCTCCATGGCGACAAACGTGAGCAGTTGCATCACGTGGTTCTGGATCACATCGCGCAACGCTCCCGCCTTCTCATAGAATGGGCCGCGGCCTTCAATCCCAATGTTCTCCGCCGCGGTGATCCGTACATGGTCGATATAATTGCGGTTCCAGATCGGCTCAAATATCCCATTGGCGAAGCGAAACACCAGGATGTTTTGCACCGTCTCCTTGCCCAGATAGTGGTCGATGCGGAAGATTTGATCTTCCGACAACACCTCGTTGATGTCGTCGTTGAGTTTCCTTGCCGAACTCAAATCGTGCCCGAAGGGCTTTTCAATAATGCACCGCACCGCGCCTTTTTCCGGCTTGGCCATGCGGTGCGCGCCCAATTGATGCACAATCTCCGAGAAATACTCAGGAGAGGTCGCCAGGTAAAACAGGCGGTTGCCGTTGGTCCCGTAATTCTTGTCCAGCGTTTCCAGCAATGCCTTCAGGCGGACATATCCCTCCGGATCGTCGAAGTTCATGGCATGATAGTTCACTCGTTGCAAAAAGTCGCGCAGATTGGGGTCGTCCGCTTCGACCCCGCCGCCTTTGATGATTCCATCGCGCATGTCGTTGACGAACTCGCCCTGCAGCGGACGCCGGGCAACGCCAACGACGGCAAACTCTGCCGGCAGCAGGCCGGCCTGTTCCAGGTGATACAGCGCCGGCAGCAATTTCCGCTTGGTCAGGTCGCCGGAGGCGCCAAAGATCACAACCGCGCATGGCTCCGGTACGCGCTCCGGGACACGCGACGCTTGCAGCACTTCAGGAGAAACCGTTACTTCCGTCGTGACCATCCGCACTCTCCTCATCCGTGAAAATAATTGCCGTTCTGGTCCGGGTCAGCGACGCAATGCTGCGTCGCTGCCCGTGCGAGCGCGTTATGTCGATTTTTTCACCGCGTGGCCGCCGAACTCATTGCGCATGATCGACAACATGCGGTCGGAGAAATTATTGTCCTCCCGCGAACGAAGCCTGCGAATCAAGGATTCCGTAATCACCGGCGCGGAAACATTCAAGTCGATCGCCTCGAACACCGTCCAGCGGCCCTCGCCGGAGTCCGCGACATAGGCCTCCAGTCCCTCCAGTTGCGGATTTTTCTCCAGAGCATCCGCGGTCAAATCCAACAGCCAGGAGCGGACCACGCTGCCGTATTGCCAGATCTTCGCAATCTGCGTCAGGTCCAGATTCATCGACTCCTTGTGCTTCATGATGGAAAAACCCTCGGCATAGGCCTGCATCAGCCCGTATTCGATGCCGTTATGCACCATCTTCACGAAATGTCCCGCGCCCGACGGTCCCACATGGCCCCAGCCTTTATCGGCCGCCGGAGCCAGCGTCTCGAAGATGGGCCGCAGATGCTCGACCGGCCCCTTATCGCCGCCGATCATCATGCTGTACCCCTCTTTCAGTCCCCACACTCCGCCGGAAGTCCCGACGTCGACAAAGTTGAACCCTTTGGCGGTCAGTTGTGCGTAGCGCCGCTGGGAATCCTTGTAGTTTGAATTGCCTCCGTCGATAAAAATATCGCCCTTCTGCATCGAGGCTTCCAGCTTGGCGATCGTCTGGTCCACCGGATCGCCAGACGGCACCATGATCCAGACCGCGCGCGGAGCTTTCAAGTTCTTCACCAGATCGTCCAGCGACTGCACGCCCAGTGAACCGGACGCGGTAAGGTTCTTCACCGCGTCGGCGTTGAAATCGAAACCGACAACTTTGTGCCCGCCCAGGCGCAACCGCTCCGCCATGTTGAAGCCCATTTTTCCCAGACCAATTAAACCGATTTCCATTTGCTCTCCTCTTTTCAAAAACTCATTGTCGTCATGCAGCCCGGTCCGCCGTCACTCCCAGCCGGCGAAGCTCTGCAATGACCTGTTCCGGCGATGTCATCCGAATGCCGCGAATTCCCAGCTTGCGGGCGCCTTCCAGGTTCTCTTCGCGGTCGTCGATAAAAACGCACTCCTCGGGCCGGCGTTGAGAAAGATCGAGGGCGCACTGGAAAAACGCCGCCTCCGGCTTGCGCAATCCGATATACGCCGACACCAGATATGCGTCGAACAGACCATCCAAGCCAAACCTCGGGATCCGATATTCCATCAGCTCGCGCGATTCATTGCTCAACATATAAGTGCTGTTGTCTCGCGAACTCCGCGCCCGCAGCGCTCCAAGAAATTCAATCGTCGCCGGATACAGTACCTGGGTGATGTCGCGCATCTTTGAAAAGAACTCGCCTTCTGAAAACGCGCGGGGGGTATAAAACACTGTCTCCCGCAGATATTCCTGCGCGTCAATCTTGCCGCGCTCCCACATGTCGTTGGCGTTGTAGTGGCGCCGCTCAAACTCGTCGAAATTCAGCCCAAAATGTTCCACCACCCGCTTGCGCGCGTGCTCGTCCCATCCATTGGTCAACAAAACGCCGCCGCAGTCCCAGAACGTCGCCCGAATCTCCGCCTTCCCCACCGTCACTTTTGTCCCTTGGAAGGTTCGTATGCGCGCTCTCCCCAGTTGTTCGTCGTAAAGCGGGCCTCAATGGCCTTCACCTTGTTCAATCGCCGCACGAACCTCACTTCGTTGGATTGAAAATGCGCGTTCAAATACGCCGCCACCACGTCATACGCCAGCGCGGAACCGATAATGCGCGAACCCATCACCAGCACATTCATATCGTCGTGCTCGACGCCCTGGTGCGCGGAGTAGGTGTCATGGCACATGCCGGCGCGGATGCCCGGCATCTTGTTCGCCGCCACCGATACGCCAACGCCGGAGCCGCAAATCAGCACGCCGCGCTCCGCATTTTTTGCGTGCAACGCGCGACCCACGTACTCGGCGTAGTCGGGATAATCGGATGGCTCCGTATTGAACGCTCCCAGGTCGAGCACCTCATGCCCCAGGTCGGTCATGTATCTGCGGACTTCTTCTTTCAGCTCAAAACCGGCGTGGTCGGACGCAATCGCGATTTTCATTTCCCGCTCACTTTCCTGCCACGGCGGATGTTTTCACCGCCCGCTCGACGATCCGCGTCGCCATGCGGACCACGTTCTCCACGCTGAAACCAAGTTTCTCCATCGCGATCTCTCCCGGCGCTGAAGTTCCAAACCGGTCCAGCCCCAGCACATCTCCGCTATCGCCGGCAATCTTCCACCAGCAGATCGGACTGGCCGCTTCAACGACCAACCTGGGAACTCCTGCGAGCAGGACCCGCTTTTTGTATTCCTCAGTCTGGCCATCGAACAGGCGCCAGCTCGGCATGGAAACCACCCGCGCATGCATCCCCTGCGACTCCAACACGTCTGCCGCTTTCTGCACCAGACTGACTTCGCTGCCGGTCGCAATCAACACCACGTCCGCCGAGCTTCCGCCATCCCGCAGCACGTAAGCGCCGTGACGAACGCCATTCAGGATGTCGTACTTCTCCGGGTCGAGCACCGGCAGGTCCTGCCGGGAAAGGGCCAGAAAAGACGGCTTGCGGCGCTCTAGAATCACCTGCCATGCCGCCGCGGTTTCATTCGCATCCGCCGGTCGAAAGTCTGTAAATTCCGGAATCGCCCGCAGCGACGCGATCTGCTCCACCGGCTGGTGCGTCGGACCGTCCTGACCCAGTCCGATGGAGTCGTGCGTGAACACAAAAGTCGATGGCACCTGCATCAGCGCAGCCAGCCGCAGCGCCGGTCGCGCATAGTCGCTGAACACAAAGAAGGTCGAACCATACGGGACCAAACCTCCATGCGCCGCCATCCCGTTCACGAAGGCGCACATGCCAAACTCGCGCACGCCGAAGAAAATGTTGCGCCCGTTCGGATCCACATGGAAGCTGGGGCTGTCTTTGATGGTCGTCTTCGTGGAAGCGGAAAGGTCCGCCGCTCCGCCCATCAACTCCGGTACCTTCAAGGCAATTCCGTTCATCGCAGTATTACCGGCAATACGGGTCGCTATCGGTTTCGAGCCCGCCGGAAACTTGGGCACGCCCGCTTCCCATCCCGCCGGAAGTTTCCCCGCGAACACACGCTCATACTCCTCCGCCAATTCAGGAAACTGCTGTTTGTATTTGGCGAACAATGTGTTCCAGTCGCCTTCAAACTTCGCTCCTCGGTCCTTCGCCTGCGCCCAATTTTTCGCCGCCTCCTCCGGAACATAAAAGCTCTTGTCCGCCGGCCATCCCAGCTTCTCCTTGGTGAGCTTCGTGTCTTCCGCGCCCAGCGGTTCGCCGTGCGCTTTGGACGAGCCCGCCTTGGGGCTGCCGTAGCCAATAATGGTGCGCACCGCGATGATGGAGGGTTTGTCGGTCACAGCTTGCGCCGCCTCGATCGCTTTGCAAATCGCCTCCAGGTCGTTCCCATCGGCGACGCGCTGCACATGCCAGTGGTAGGCTTCAAATCGCTTTTCCACATCTTCCGTAAACGACAATTCCGTCGGCCCGTCCAGCGAGATCAAATTGTCGTCGTACAACAGAATCAGCTTGCCCAGCCCCAGCGTCCCTGCAAACGAACACGCTTCGTGCGACACGCCTTCCATCAGGTCCCCATCGCCGCACATCACGTAGGTATGGTGGTCGACAATCTCCAATCCGGGCCGGTTATAGCGCGCCGCCAGATGCCGTTCCGCCGCCGCCATGCCGATCGACATGGCCAACCCCTGTCCCAGCGGACCCGTCGTCACTTCCACGCCATCGGTCAATCCCCGCTCCGGGTGACCGGGAGTAATGGAGTCGTATTCGCGGAATTGCTTCAGGTCTTCCAGCGTCACCTTGTATCCGGCCAGGTGCAGGGCAGAGTACAGCATCGCCGACGCGTGCCCGTTTGAAAGCACAAAGCGGTCCCGATTCGACCACTTGGAGTTGGCCGGATTGTGGCGCATGAATCTGTGAAACAGCAGGTACGTCATCGGCGAATCGCCCAGCGGCGCTCCGGGGTGTCCGCTGTTCGCCTTCTCTACCGCATCGACAGCCAGAAAACGCAATGCATTGATCGACATCTGATCCAGTTCCGTCATTCATGCTCTCCAACATCGGGCCCAGTGGCCAAGTTTAGTGTCTCGTCAATAATTGTATAGATGCGCCGCGCCGGAAATGGCCGCAGTAGGATTGCCGATGTTTTCAACATCGGCAGATCGGCACCTCATAATTTCGGCCTTCCCAGCGGCCTTCCGCAGGCCAATACAACGTGAAAATCACGTTCCCCGGCGCCTGTTTGCCGATCGGGATGTCCGCATAACAGACACAACTACCCAGATGTTTCGACTCTGTGGTCTGATTCGTCGTCCAATCGTTCTCGGTCCAAACCACGCGGAAGGGGCTGCATTCGACAATCCGCAGCGTTTTTCCCGGACCGATGCGCGTCAACAGATGGTCGCGCTTGCATATCTCGATATCCAGCTCGCCCCGGCCATGGCGATATCGACTGGCGACGGGCCCCACGCGATCGAAAACGTCTCCATCCTCCCGCGAACGCAGCAGCTTAATGTATTCCGCATGGGCCCAGGCCAGCGGCATTGCGGAGCCCGATGGGCGGCCCAGAAACATCCCTTCCTCCGGCAGGTCAGGCGCGTCCCAAATTTGTTCCGGCAGCATTCCGCCCTCGGAGCTGAACTGCTCCATGGCCTTGATCAGGGGTTGCATGTCCCTGTCGGCCGCCAACTCGTAATGCGCCCGTTCCCCGGTCAACAGCGGCCAGGCGCGTCCCTGGCCCCAGCCTTCATAGGGCCCGCCATTGTGCTTCTGTCCATAGCCGTCGTGGTTGTAGCGCCGCCAGCAAGGGCCGTAGGGAGTGTTGACCTTGAGCAGGGCGTCGACAACCTTCAGCGAATCGACAATCAGCGGATCGTGCGGAGAACGAATGCCGTAGCGGACGAGTTCCAGGAAGCCTTGGTCGATGATCTCCCGCGCATCGTAGTTGGATTTTTCGCCCGGCCCGCGATTGGCCAGTTGAAGCCTTCCTTCGCCTGCGGAGGGATTGTAATAACGATCTCCTGGGGCCGGCGGACGAATGCGCATATAGTGGCGCCGCACCTCCGGCAACAGGACCCCATCGTCTGTGACCGTCCATTTCTCCAGATTCGATTCAATCCAGTCGGCAAAAACGGCATAGAAATCCGCCAGGTCGGGCGCCTCATGCGCGCGCGCCAGTTCGCTGGCGCAAATCAGCCCGGTTATCACCGCGGCCAGCGTGGAGGGCGAGTAGCCGGCATTTTCCTCCCATCGGTCCTGCTGGGTAATGGGCGCAAACTTCATCAGAAACCCGGCGGCGCGCTCCACAAACGGGACGACATCGACGCTGTCCAGCGCATTCTCTTTCCACAGGCGCCATGCCAGGATGATCGGAAATGCGACCTCGTCCAACTGCATGCTCGACCAATACGGGGTACCGTTCACCCAGAAATTTTGCGAGAAGCTGCCGTCAGGCCGCTGCGCGCAGATCAAATACACCAGGGCGCGCAGGGCCGTTTCATTCCGGCCAACCGCCATCAACGCGGTCGCAGTCTGCACCATGTCTCGCGTCCACACCAGGTGGTAGCCTCCCAGGTCGTCGTCGCCTTTCGTTTGTCCCCACGGAATGGATGCCGAAGCGATGAACGCCCCCTGAAAGGTCTTGTCTTCATGGGCCAGCAAAATGCTGTGGCTGATGTGCAGCAGACGCCCATGGTCCCCGGAAGCGGACACCAGTTGCAGCGGACATCGGGCGCGATGCCACTGCGCGTGGAAACGTTCCCTGTGGGCTGAAAATCCGGTTGCCAGCGACTGCATGGCGCCCGCCAACGCCGCGTGATGGCCCCGTCCAAATCCGACGGCAATGGTAAATTCCGGATGGGCGGCCACATCGATTTCTCCCATCAAAGCGATGTTGCCGTCGAGCGCCCGATCGAACTCCCAGTCCATTTTGAAGTTGTCGCTCAAGTCGGTCCAGCCATCGCTGGCCCCGACGTACCCGCAGGATGTCTTGCTGAAACCGCAGTCGGCGGCCATGGCCAGGGAGGTGACATCTTTCCACGCCACGAAGGCCCGTTTGCCTCCCACGTCGATCACCCGCGCGGAATTCCCGGCTCCGCCTACCTCAAGGTGCGGCGCCAGCAGCGCATAGACCTTGACCCGCCTCAGAAAATCTTCATTGCCGTCCATGCGCACATGGATCAGGACCGTCGACTGATGCGGATCGGCAATGACTTCCTTGATGAGCGCATACCGTCCGAGCGGATCGCGGCCCGTCAATCGCACTCCCAATGCTTCGTTGTCAATGTACTCAAAACTGCGGTCCAGATCGCGCTTCTCCTCGTGGAAAAACGTCTCTCCATCCGTGACCAAAAAGCCCAGATCGCGGACCTGGGGACGATCGATGGTCGGATAGTAGATTTCGTTCAGGATGCCGTGCGCAATGGTGTACCAGACCCGACTGGAGGCGGAATACGCTGTGCCGACTGCCTGCTTCTCGCTCGAAGTCCAGCGCGGTGGCATGCCGGGAGCGCCGAAGGCGGCGCCTCCCGACGTGACCCACAGATATTCAGGGACACCCAAAATCATCACGCCTCCAAAATTGCAGCTTTGTAAGGTTGGCTGTACCGGGACGGAGTCGGCGTCGGTTCCATTCTATGAAGGACCCTCGCCTCGTCTGATAGATAGACGCATCGCGGAAGATATCGTTGCCTTTCTGCCCGAAAGAAACGCGCGCCGGGTTGCGACCTGCCCCGCGCCGAATGCATCTGAATACATGGAATGACACCGGACGCCGAGGATCGAGCGTAAAATGACCGTGCGTCTGAATGGTATCGATTGACCCCGCGCCCTCATTCGTTCGGCTGTTGTTCCGTTGCCGGCAAACGTTGGAGTGCTGCGGGCATCCTACCGTCACCAGCACCGCCCTACAAAAATCGGACAACCCAGCAGGAAAACCTGCGACAAACATAGGAGGATCCCATTGGCACACGAAGTTCCACCGCTCCCGTACGACTACGCCGCCCTTGAACCCCACATCGACGAAACCACCATGCGCCTGCACCACGACAAGCATCACCAAGCCTACGTGAACAACCTGAATGCGGCCATCGAAAAACATCCAGAGCTGGGCAATCGTTCCGCCGAGGATTTATTGCGCCACCTGGACAGCGTTCCGGAAGACGTTCGCGCAACCGTCCGGAACAATGGCGGCGGCCATGTCAACCACACCATGTTCTGGCAGATCATGAAGCCCAAGGGTGGCGGCGGCCCCACCGGCAAGATCGCCGACCAGATCAAGAAGGACTTTGGCAGCTTCGAGGATTTCAAGAAGCAGTTCAACGAGACCACGGCCAAGCAGTTCGGCTCCGGCTGGGGCTGGCTGATCTTAGACGGCGGCAAGCTGAAGATCATCACCACCGCCAACCAGGACAGCCCTCTGAGCCAGGGCCATTTCCCTATCCTGGGCAACGATGTCTGGGAACATGCCTACTATTTGAAGTATCAAAATCGACGCCCCGACTACCTGGCCGCTTGGTGGAACACGGTAAATTGGGACGAAATCGACAAGCGCTTCGAATTGGCCGGAAAATAGGCCAAATTTGCCCCGATTTCGGTGCAGAATCAAGCTGGCGGAATTGGTTGCTAAGGCAACCAATTCCGCTTTTTTGTTGTCTTTTAGTTGCCTTAGCAACTAATTTTTCAGGCCCTCTTTGGCGGCCCCGGAAACCGCTCCGCGATCATCGCCAATGCCTGCTCCCTAGTATCAATTCGCCCTTCCAACTGGGCATCCTCGACCAACGTCAACATCTTTCGAAACTCCGGACCCGGTCGATGGCCAAGCGCGATCAAATCGTCGCCGGTAATCGGCGGCGTAGGACGAATCTGCTCCGGGGCCGCTGTTTGATACCGTTCCAGCGCAAATCGATAGAGCGAAAGATCTCTGTGGCTGGCCATGCAATCCATGCGATGCAGCGCCAGATGCTCGTCAAAGCGGTCGAGGCGAAAAAATCGCTTCAACGTTGAATCGCGCATTTTCTCGACGTCTGCAAAACGCATGTGGTTCGCCACCAGCGCCAATATCTGCTCCGTATCGCTGTTCGACATCCGCAGGCGGCGGCAAATGTCCTTTGCCATGCGGACACCCACTTCGACATGACCATCGAAACGAATGCGATCGGGCGCGATGCGAAATGTTGCGGGCTTGCCAACATCGTGCAGCAGCGCACCCCAGGCCAGCGTTGCGGAGCATCCCGGCGGCAGTTGTTCCAGCAGCATCCGCGTATGGATCCAGACATCGCCTTCGGGATGGTACTGCGGCGGCTGCTCGACGCCAGCCATGCGAGCGACTTCCGGCAGGACTTCCGCCAACAAACCCGTTTGCTCCAGCAATTCAAACGCTCGGCGGGCCGCGCCTTCGGTCAACATGCGCGTCAACTCTTCCCGCACCCGCTCGCGGCTTACCTGGTCGATCTCCCGGGCCGCTGCACGAACCGCGCGCAGCGTGTTGTCTTCAATCTCAAAGCCGAAACGGGCAGCGAAACGGACAGCGCGCAACATGCGCAGCTTGTCTTCCGCAAATCGCTGGCCGGGGTAGCCAATGGCGCGAACGATGCCCCTATGCAGGTCCTCCCTGCCTCCGACAAAATCGAGGACCGCATCGGAGACGCTGCCTGAAGTTCTCAGCCGCGCAGGGTCGAGCAACATGCCGTTGATGGTGAAGTCGCGACGCAGAACATCTTGTTCCGCGGAATCGGTGTAGCGAACGGCGTCCGGCCTGCGGCCATCGCTGTAGGCCCCATCGCTGCGGAACGTGGCCACTTCGGTCAAAATTTCCGCCGACTCGTGGCCGTCCACAACCAGCACCACGCCAAATTGCGCGCCCACGGCAAACGTTCGTGGGAACATTGCAAGTACCTGCTCCGGTCTTGCGCTGGTGGCCACGTCGAAGTCCGACGGCTCCCGGCCCAGCAATAAATCTCGCACACACCCGCCGGCAAAATACGCAGCGTAACCGGCCGCGCGGAGCCGGTCGACAATGTGCGTTGCCGTCTGTTGACGCGCCGAAGCGGGAACGGAATGTCGACTGATCGCCATACGCCTATTCGCAGCACCGAACACGATGCTGCCATTACCATGGTGACATGCATCCTACGCTTCCCTCCAGTTCTGGGCCGGCTTCAGCGTCTGGACCTGTCCCCGCGTCCGGACTGATTCTGGGAATTGAGAGCTCCTGCGACGAAACGGCGGCCGCCGTCGTTCGCCGGGGAGCGGAGGTGTTGTCCAATGTGGTCGCGTCGCAGGTCCGCACCCACGCGCCCTACGGCGGGGTCGTTCCAGAGCTGGCCTCGCGCGAGCATCTGCAGAACATTGTCCCAGTGGTTCGGACTGCGCTGGAACAGGCGGGATGCAGCCTCGAAGACCTGGATGCTATCGCCGTCACGGAAGGACCGGGGTTGGCTGGAGCTTTGCTGGTCGGCGTGATGTACGCCAAGGGCCTGGCGTTCGCGCTGAACAAGCCGCTGATCGCCGTGAATCACCTGGAGGGACATATCCATGCGGTGTTGCTGGAGGCAAAAAAACAGCAACAAACACTGGCGCAGCCGACCCTGGCGCTGGTCGTTTCCGGCGGTCACACGCATCTGTACCTGGCGGAGGAAACGCAAGCGACCTGGCGCTACAAAAACATCGGCAGGACCGTGGACGACGCTGCCGGCGAAGCCTTCGACAAAGTTGCCAAGCTGCTTGGCCTCGGCTATCCCGGCGGTCCGTGGATTGACTGGCTGGCGCAGCACGGGGACCCGCGCGCCGTACCGTTTGGCCCCATAACGGTGAAGCAAAAACCGTATCGCGCCCCGCAGCAACAGAGTCCGCGCTTTTTATTTTCCTTCAGCGGCCTGAAAACAGCAGCCCTGCGCTACGTGCAGACTCATGCCATGGCGCAAACCATTGCGGCACGCCATCAAACCTTGGCGGAAATTGCCGATGCAAAGCCTGCCGACGCGCTGGCTCTCTGCAACACGGAAACGCTCAACCTGATCGCGTCGTTTCAGCGAGCGGTGGTGGAGGACCTGGCGCGGAAAACATTCGCGGCGGCGGAGACCTTCCATTCCGCCAGCATCGTTGTCTCCGGCGGCGTGGCTGCCAATCGCGAGTTGCGGCAGCACCTTCTTGCGGAGGGCCGCAGGCGCAGCCTCCCGGTAATTTTTCCTTCGCTCGAACTTTCCACCGACAACGCCGCGATGATTGCCGCAGCCGCATGGCCGAAGTTTGTTGCAGGCGACGTGGCCACCGCGGCCCTGACTGCGGAGCCATCGCTTTCGCTGGGCTAGATCGCTTTTATTTTGGCGGTTTGCCCGTACAATCAGAAATTGCATGTCCCTTCGCCTCTATAACACGCTCAGCGGCCAGATCGAAGAGCTGACGCCGCAACCTGGGCGGCCGCTGAGCATCTACGCCTGTGGGCCCACGGTGTACGATTACGGGCACATCGGCAACTTCCGCACCTTTGTGCAGGTGGACATTCTGCGGCGCTTCCTCAAGCTGCAAGGAATGCCGCTGCGCCACGTCATGAACATCACCGACGTAGACGACAAAATCATGGCCAGGGCCGCGGCCGCAGGCCAATCCATCGGCGATTACACGGCCAAGTATGAAGCCGCATTCCTTGAAGATCTGAACGCCCTGGCCATTGAGCAGCCGGAGTTTCTGGCGCGCGCCACCGAGCATATTCCGCAGATGGTGGGTCTGATCGAGAAGCTGGTGGAACGAGGCTGCGCCTATCGCGGCGAAAACGGTTCGTACTATTTCCGCATCGCCAGCTTTCCAGGCTACGGCAAATTGTCGAAAAAGGACCTGGCCGGGATGGAGGATGGAGCGCGGGTCGATGTCGACGAATATGACAAAGACAGCGCCCGCGATTTCGCGCTATGGAAGGCGGCCAAGCCGGGCGAATTTCACTGGAACACGCCGCTTGGGCCGGGCCGGCCTGGCTGGCACATCGAATGCTCCGCCATGGCAACGGAATACCTGGGCGAGACCTTCGATCTGCATACCGGCGGCGAAGACCTGATGTTTCCTCATCATGAAAATGAGATTGCGCAGTCGGAGTCGGCGAGCGGAAAAACATTCGCGCGCCACTGGATGCATATCCGATTTCTGCTGGTGGAAGGCAAGAAAATGTCGAAGTCGCTGGGCAACTTCTATACCCTGCGCGACCTGTTGCTACGCGGGTATAAGGCCTCTGCGATTCGATTTCTATTGACCGCGGTCCCCTACCGTAACCAGTTGAATTTCACCTTTGAGGGGCTGACAGAATCGACCAACGCGGTGGAACGGCTGCGCACATTTATCGAGCGGCTGCGCAAAGGCGAATTCCCCGCAGGCGTCAACGCGGCGATTTTGGAAGCGACGGAACGCGCAGGCAAAAACTTCATCGCATCGCTGGAAGACGACCTGAACACCGCAGAGGCGCGGGCGGCGATTTTCGAGCTGGTGCGTCTGGCGAATTCCAGCGCCGACCGCGGCGAATTAAGGCAGGACAATGTCGCTCCCATCCTTGAAGTGCTGGCAAAGTTTGACCAGGTGTTCGCGGTGCTGGAAGACCACGACGATGCGGTGACGCGGTTCGCATTGGACTGGGCGGCGAAGGAGAACCGCCTGACCGAAGCCACGACGGAGTTGGTCGCGGGATATTCCTTAAGCGCGGAGGCCATCGACAAGCTGGTGGAGGAACGGACCAAAGCCCGCAAATCCAAGGACTTTGCTCGCGCTGACGCCATTCGCAAAGAGCTTGCTGAAAAAGGCATTCTGCTGGAAGACAGCGCCGATGGCGCGCGCTGGCGCAGGAAATAAACGCCGCCACGTTTTTAATCTTCAAAGGCCATTCGAGATCACGTTATACTGTTGTCATCAGGTTTCCTATGCGCAGGACTTTCGTTCCCAGTGTCGAGTTCGGCTGCCACGTTCCCCAGGAGCGCGTAGGACAGGACCGCCCGCGACCGCACCTGCACAGCCTGCCCACCTGGCTGCGACCTAGTCTGTTCGGCAGCGACTAAGCTGTCCGCGCCCCGTCTGGCGAACATTCGAGCGTGAGCCCTGCTCCCAGCGGCCTCGAAAAATCTTCGATTTTCTCACACTAAATTGCTCGGCTGATGTATCGCGACAGCCCGCACCCACACTTCCAATTGCGAGGAGAGCTACGATGCAGAACGACGGAACCGGTTCCTATAAACATTCTGAGAAGTACGCTAAATTCGGACCGAAGCTGGCAGGCCCGCTGCCCGGCCCCAAGGCAAAAGCGGTGGTTGACGCAGACGCAAAGTGGATTTCGCCCAGCTATACCCGGTCGTATCCGTTGGTGGCCAAGCGCGGACGCGGCGTGCGAATTGAAGATGTCGATGGCAATCAGTTTCTCGATTTTGCCGCCGGGATTGGCGTTTGCTCCACCGGACATTGTCATCCGGAAGTGGTGAAGGCGATCCAGGAGCAGGCAGCGGAATTGATTCATATGTCCGGCACAGATTTTTACTATGAGGCGATGATTCAACTGGCCGAGCGGGTGTCGAAGATTGCGCCCATGCCGGGCCCGCACAAGTTCTACTATGGCAACTCCGGAGCGGAGGCCATCGAGTGCGCGCTGAAGCTGGCGCGTTATCACACGGGGCGGCAGAACATCATCGCGTTCTACGGCGCATTTCATGGCCGCACCATGGGAGCGCTTTCGCTGACGGCATCGAAGGCCCAGCAACGACGCCGGTTTGGCCCGCTGGTCCCCGGCATCACGCACGTCCGGTATCCCTACGCGTATCGCGGATGCAGCGGCGGCCCGCAGGAAGAAGAGGCGTTCGCGCTGGGTTGCGCACGCTACATTGAAGAAAAACTTTTCAAGACCACGATGCCTCCGGAAGAAGTGGCCGCGATTTTTGTCGAGCCGATCCAGGGCGAAGGCGGGTATGTTGTGGCGCCGACAATTTTCATGCAGGAGTTGCGAAAGATCTGCGATCGTCATGGCATTTTGCTGGTCGCCGACGAAGTGCAGTCGGGCGTGGGCCGCACCGGCAAGTGGTGGGCCATCGAACATTCCGGCGTCGAGCCGGACATGGTTTGCATCGCCAAGGGAATCGCCAGCGGCATGCCGTTGAGCATCTGCATGACGCGCGCGAGCATCATGGATTGGAAGCCCGGCTCGCACGCGTCGACGTTCGGCGGCAATCCAGTGGCGATCGCGGCGGCGATGGCGACGCTGGATGTTCTGGAGCGCGAAGGCGTCAGTAATGCCGCCAAGGTTGGCAACGCGATGATGCAGCGCTTGAAGGAGTGGCCGAAAAAGCACCCGATCGTCGGCGACGTGCGCGGACGCGGACTGATGATCGGCATCGAGATCGTAAAAGATCAGGGTTCGCGTGAGGCCGCATCGGAATGGCGCAATCAAATTGAGACCCTGGCCTTCGATCGCGGACTGTTGATCCTGGGCTGCGGCGAGACCTCTGTCCGGCTGGCGCCGCCGTTGATTGTGAAGCAGGAGGAGGGCGATATCGCGCTCGACATCCTGGAAGAAAGCATCGCCGAGGTCGAACGCCAGCACCTGCCGGCCATGGTCGCAGCCAGGGCCTAGGTGACTGGTTAGGCAACAGGGGCAGCACGAATTCGCTGCCCTTTTTATTCTGGGATTGTTAGAGTGGCTCCATACCCCCTATGCAAACGATTTCCCATCTAGGGCACGCCCGTCTGTCCATCTTTGAAAGAACGCTGGGCTGGCTCGATCAAGCGGCTACGCGCTCCGCCAGGCCCCCCAAGTATCCGGCCCATCTGATGACCGGTTTGCGCGGCGAAGATGCCGCCTATTTTTATCTTCGCGGGTTGGGTTACACTATTGTGGCGCGACGCTGGAGCAGTCCGAAATTGCGCGGAGACATCGATCTAATTGGGTGGGATGGCGAGTGGCTGTGCTTTGTTGAAGTCAAAACACGAAGCTCGCGCGCCTTTCAGCCCGCGGAAGCGGCCGTCGATCATGAAAAGCGCGCGACGCTGGCAAGGATGGCAAGAGAATACACCCGCCAGCTAGAACATCCGGAGCTGATTCCCGTCCGGTTCGATGTAGTTTCTGTCTATTTCCCCGGCGGCCGACCGGAATTTGAACTGTTCCGCGGCGCTTTCGATTGGGACGACTCGTCGCCTTCAGGATTTCGCACCCACGAATGATGCGTGGGTAAGCGGGACAAACTCTCCCGCCTCGGCGTCGTAGGTGGTCACCGTTGCGGTGGCGATATCGAATACCCATCCATGCAGTCGCACTTCCTTCGACTGAACGGCATTGGCCACCACGGGATGCGTCAACAGGTTGACCAATTGCGCCAGCACATTTTCGCGCACCAGAATATCCAGTTTCGTCCGCTCGTCTTTGTGGGCATGCTGCTCTTCAATCACCCGGGTTGCGGCGTTGGCAAAGTTCAGCCAGCGCGAAACTTCCGGCAGCGCTTTCAGTTGCTGGCTGCCGCTTAAAATTGCGGTCATCGCTCCACAGCCGGAATGACCGCAGATCACAATATCTGGAACCCCTAAGACGGCCACGGCGTACTCAATGCTGGCGGAAACTCCGCCCGGAGCGACAGCGTGCGGGGGGACGATGTTGCCGGCGTTGCGAACCACAAACAAATCTCCGGGACCCTGCTGCATGAACAGTTCGGGGATGACACGGGAGTCCGAGCAGCCAATAAACAGGGCCTGGGGGCGCTGGCCGCTCGATAACTGCTGAAACAGCGCCTTCTGGTTTGGAAATACTTCCGTCTGAAACTTCAGTACACCGTCAATGATTCGCTTCACTGTTTTTCTTTCCTGCTTCCCCGGTTGCAATACGTCGTTCCACGCTTCTACTGTAAAACTGCGTTGTTGGTGCCGCGGCTGCAATCGGTTTGCAAAAATCCCCTCGCCGCATGAATGCTTCTCCTTCGTCCTTGCCGCTTTCGCCCTAACGGCTGAACGGGAAAGATTGCTGCGCTATTGGGTCTTGGTTGCCTCGACAAGCAGTTCAACCGACGGAACCACCATGTCGACCACCACCGCCTGGGGCTTTTCAGCGATTTTGAGCGACGCTAAATTTTGCTGTCGCTTGTCTGCGCTGACGACACGATTGTTTTCGAGATCGTCCAACGCCTGCAGGCCTACTGTTGCCACCTGCGCCAGGATATGCGAGACGGGCGCCAAATCCGCCGTCAAGTCCGACTTCACCAGCAACGGTTGCAGCTTGGCATCGTTATCTCGCCACAGAATCAGCCACTGCTTCGCTTGCTGAAACTGCTCCGGCGTCGCCTTTCCAAAGGCAATCTGCCTGGCAAGGTCATTGAATTTGCGCGCCGTTTCGCTCTCTGGAGGGACCGCATCCGCAAGGCGATTGAGCGGCGTAAACGTGTTGTATTTCGCCAAACTCTCGCGTTCATAACCCAGCGGCGGTTGCACAACCGCAGCCAGCACCTTCAGCGGCACTGGATCGGATTCGCCGGTCATGCGTTGTAACATCCGGTCGGTAAAGTAGTCGTTGTTGAGGCCGTAATTCTCCAGCTTTTGCGACACAATGGCCATCCGCCGGTACATCGAAGGAACATCCCGCACCTGCTCCGGCGACCAGTATCGTTCGGCGATGGCTGCGGTGCGCGGCCAGATGCGGCTGTCGATGTTTTCCGGAGTGACGTACTCGCTCCACATCGTCGCTTCGCCGCCAAGAACGCGCGCCTTTTGCTGGGGTGTAAGGGAAGCGGCTGCGTCGCCGCCCAGCGGATCGACCAGATAATGCTCCGCGGCAGGTTGGTTCAAATCGATGTAATAGCCGGTCGAAAGTATGCCTCGATTTCCTTGCCGCACGGCGACTGCCAAGGCAGTTTGCCCGCGCCAGGATTGAATCACCACATCCTTGGGTGTATTCGGCTGCAGCACTTCATCCCAACCTTCCATAATCTTGTGGTGCGCTGCGACCAGTTTCTGCACTCTGCCGGTGAAATATGCCTGCAGTGCTGCGTTATCGCGCAAGCCGTGGGCACGCATGAAAGCCTGGATGTGCGGATTGGCATTCCATTCTTTTCCATTGCACTCGTCGCCGCCAATGTGAAAATACTGATCGGGAAATAGTACGGTCATCTCCCCGATGAAAGTATTGAGGAACGTGTAGGTGCTCTCCCGCGTAGGATCCATCGCGGCATTCAATACGCCAAACCTGCGCGCAATGTGGTACGGACCTTTTCCACTCGCCAGGTCCGGATAGCCGACGAACCACGACGTGGTGTGGCAGGGCATGTCGAACTCAGGAACGACCCGGATTCCGCGGTCCCGCGCGTATTCGATCACCTCCCGAATCTGCGCTTGCGTATAGTACAGGCCGTCGGAGCCTTTTTCCTGCAGCAGCGGAAACTTCTCGCTCTCAGCCCGGAAGCCCTGGTCATCGGAAAGATGCCAATGGAAGACATTCAGCTTGACCGCTTCCATTGCATTCAGGTTGCGCTCGATCACAGGGATGGGCATAAAATGCCGGCCCACGTCGATCATCAGTCCTCGCCAGGGAAATCGCGGCTGGTCGTCGATGGTAACGACAGGGACGCTGAAACCTTGCGGAGTGGTCCGGACCAGTTGCAAAAAGGTCTGCAGGCCATGTAGAACGCCGAGCGGATTTGCCGCTGTCAGCTTCACGCCACTGGCGGAGATTTCCAGGCGATAGGATTCATCTTCTCCGAGCCGCTGCACGGGATCGCTGGGTCCGGCAGTTTGGACCACGAAACTGGGCCGGTTGAATTGCGCTTCGCGCCAGAGCGGAATGCCTGTTTCCCGCGAGAGTGTCACCAGGAATCGCTGTTGCGCCCGCTGCAATCGCGGTTCTGTGTAACCTTGCAATGCGATGCCGAAATTTCCGTCAATCGAAAATTGACCTTGTCCCTGCACATCATGGGAAGGCAACGGCATGATCGGGAGTGTCGTCTGAGCTTGCGCTATAAGATGCATCGAAAAACCAAATGCGCAGGCGAGAATCAAGAGAAGAGAACAAGGCAGGCCAACTCGTTTCAAGGTGCATCCTCCAGTGGCAAGGTTGGACGTGCGTTCGCAGGAATAACCGGACGCTCAATGAAATTCTACCGGCGCGAACAACTAGATTGACATGCAAAAACAAATAAGCGCGCATGGAGAGGGCGCCAGGTTGGCCGCGTCTCATCGCTAATATTTCTCAACTACAGCTGAAGAATACTTATACTGCAAGCAATCGTTGCTGCACAGCGTACCACGAAAAGGAGTTCGGCTTTTCCGCCGGACTCCTTTCCCTGGCAGTGAATCATGCTATTGGATCAATGGTCGCGGTCTTCGCAATCCCTCCCGTCGCTGACATTGGTCAACACGTGCGCGGCCGCGGTGAGCGTGCGATCGTAGCAATGACCAAACGAGTCCCTGGAGCGATATGTCTGCGTGGTCATGGAACCGGTCGACCCCGTGACGTTAAAGTTGGCGTCGAAGTTGAGCGTGTCCGCTGCATTCACTTCATTGTGCAGTTTGCTGACATAAGCCTCGGACCCATTCACTTTCTGGGTTTTCCGGACCAAGTCCTGCTGATCGCTGGCGACCGTCTGAGTATAGGTGCCATCCGGATTCGCGACGAAGGAGTAGTTGATGTTGAGTGGATAAGAGAAACGCTCCTCGACATTGCCTGAGTAAAAACCGCCGCGGGTGAAGGTGTGAGAATCGACGGTGGTCGTTTGCTGCGCGTTTTGCACGTCTGTGGCGGCATTCACGTCGAATTCCTGGGTGCTAAGGAAATCGACGCTCTGCCGCACAGTCGTCTCGACGCGACCGTGGGAAGTGTTGACGTACCCTCTAATTTCAAAGTCGCGATTCGAGGCGACCGAGACGCTGCCGGTATATGTCGGTCCAGCGGCCGCAGTGATTTTTTCGGTGACAACCGGCGCAGGCGCCGCAGTGAGAGTGTTGCTGAGGATGCCGCCCGTGATCTTCTGCTTGCCGCGGTCGGTATACACCAGCAGGTTCGCAGTCGCGAGAAAATAGTTGTTTGCGTTGTAGACGCCGACGCCAACCGTGTGCGGATTGCCGTCGTCAAGGACCCCCGCGAAGGGCGTCAGATCGACGCGGTACGGCTTGAAGTCGATCGTCTGCACTCCGGGGATAGGCTCCCAAAGATAGGGATCAATGCCGCCTGTATAAATCCACGGATAGACGGGCGCGACGCCGGCGGGTTTGCCGTCGATGGTCACCTCGGTCTCGCGGAAGGCAGTGTTGCCGCAGCTTTCGAGATTCGCGGTTTGATCGTTCGGCACGCAGAAGTACCAGAACTCATCGTTCGACTGGCTCTGCGCGATGATGTCGAGATAAACGCGCTCAACATTCATCGGCAAGTTTAGCACCTGCGTGATCTGGTCGGCAGTTGTATTGAGCGTGCCAGCATCGCCGCCGGGAACCATTCACCGGAACAACGATGTCTGGAGTCACTGCCGGACCGTCCTGCCAGGAGGCTGGATAAAATTCCAGCGCGGCATTGGCATAGATGATGCCGTTGTAGGTGACGCCGTTATACACGCCGACAAAATTCCCGATGTTGGCCTCTCCGGTCTGGTCAGCTTTGAAGATCGGCGTCAGGTCGGTGACATCGCGCTCCACATGCCAGGACGGACTGAGTGCGGCGCGAGGTTCGGCAGTGGTGCCGTAATAGATATTTGCGTGGCCAAGATAGAAAGCGGCGGTGCGGTCAAACTGGCGGCCGGCGGTCACAGTAAAATCGGCGGTGAAGACGACTTTCGCCCACGGACCCGGACAGGCAGCCGGGGGCGTGTAGCTAAAGGGCTTGGTGTTGAAGTCGGCGAACTCGAGATTCTTGAAGAGTTGGACGACGCAGGGTTTGGTGTGGGGCCGCGGTACCGGCGGTTCGGCGGTCACTGGGTTGGAGGAACCAATCTGTGGATTTGGCGGAACGATCACGACTTGTGCGCGTGCCGCACTGAAGGTTGCCAACAAAAATGCGGCCGTCATCAGGGCCAACCGCCGCATGCCGAGTGGTGTTGCTGTCATTTGCATAACGCGTTCCTTTCGGACCTGCTAAGTTGCGTCGCCCAATATATCACGTTGCGTGAAGTAGAGTTCCGATTCGAGCAAAACTGCAACCTGAGCCGCAGGGATGGAAACAACACGGTAAGTGGTGTCCCGGAGAGCACGCCTAGCCTCATGCACCACACGTCGGACACTTCGGCGCGGAGTCGATCTTATGAACGGGAAGCGCACTTGGCGGCGCGCCACAGCGCGCCCAGAGGAGGATCCGCGGGTCCCGGCTGAAACTGCACCGCTGGGTCTGAGCGATGAATGGCCACGATCGTACACTCCCGCAGGAAAGAGATTTTTTCGACGACACTGCCGGTATAGGCGACTGTCCAGGGCTCGACCGTGGAAAAATGAGACGACGCGCTGGATTCAAGGGCAGATCCCTTGCGCATGGCCAGCAGAACAAGGTCGGCGAGTTCTTCGCCGGACTGTTGCAGCACGCTGCGGGCCACGGCGTCTCCCGCAGCAGCCGCTTCCGCAACCAGAGGCGCCAGCTTTGAAAATTCCACCACAGGAAGGCTATTTCCGCGCTCGATTAAATCCTCGATTGTATGCGTGCCCCAGGCGGCATGAATCGCGGGCAGTAACGCCGTCGCTTCCGACGCATCCTGCGCATGAAACATGGCGCGCAGTGCCAGCAGGCCAATCCTGGTTCCCGCGCCCTGGTCGCTCATTACTGGCCCCCATCCTCCCGTACGCACCAGTTGTCCGTCGCGGGCTCGACCCACCACGTGCGAGCCAGTGCCGGCGATTGCCAGAATGCCGCGACCACCGTGAAACGCAGCATCCAGCGCGATCAATTCGTCACCGCAAATTTCAATCGTGCCGCTGACATGCGCAGCCAGCGCATTCCGTACCCAGTCGGCCACGCTGGAAATGGAGATGCCAGACAATCCCACGCAGGTGCCGGTGATGGCACTGAGCGCGACTCCGGATTGCTGGACGAGAAAAGAGAGGACATCCTGCAAATGCTTTTCGGCATCGGCTTCACTGACGCGGGCGACTTTGATGGAGCCACCGTGTGCCCGCGCCAGCACATCCGTTTCCGTGCCCAGGACACAGTTGGTTTTCGTTGCGCCTGCATCGATCCCGAGAAAGTATGCCATGCGGCTAATTCTTCTTTGGCTGCGAAGCCGGGTGAACGGCCGATTGATCGCGCGAAGGCAACTGCTGCCAGATCGCAGGATCTTCCTCTCCCAGCACCCAGGAGCAGAAGCCCTCCAGCCCGTCCTGCTTCACCAGGTCGTAGCGCGCGGCAAAGGTGCGCGCGTCGGTGTAGAAAATGTACTCGCGATCTTGCGCGCGATAGAAATAGAACCACGCCGTCTTGTCCTCGGAGTCCCACTGCAGTTTGGCGTTGTAGGCATGGGCCAATTGCATTGCTGCCGGCGTGCCGATGTATTCCGCGGAATTGTTGGGCACGTTCTTGCCGCCGACCGGCATTCCCGCAAACCAGTGATATCCGTAGACAGGAATGCCGAGGGAGAGCTTGTCTTTTGGCACCACGGCGAGCGCGTATTTCAGATTTTCAAGCACCCACGGGTAGCCTGCGACCGGCCCCGGCGGCGTGTAGGCGGTGTGTTGATCGTAGGTCATCAGGCAGATCAGGTCAGCAGACTGTGCCAGCGCCTTCAGATCGTACGCGCCGCGCCAGTCGCGATACATCCACGCGCTATACGCAGTTTCCGGGGGATAGCCCGGCGCGTTGGGAACCGTAGCGATCGAGAGCTGAAAGCCCGCTGCATGCAGCGCAGCCGCCGTTTCCGCCACCGTTTTCGAAAGCGCGCCTGCGTCTTGCCAGTCGATGTCTTCAAAGTCAAACTGGATGCCGAGGTAGCCATTCTGCTTGCAAATGCGGACGAGGGCTTCGTCCATCGCGCGACGCGCAGCTTCATCGTTGAAGAACTGATGGTACTCCGCCGTTCCCATGGCGCTGCCGCCAATGATCGGCATGACGGCGACATGATGTTCGCGCGCCACCTGCATCACCTGTGGATTGGGACCGCCCCAAACCATCCCATGCACGTCGGTCGAGTACCAAGTGGGCACAAGAATGTCGATTTTGTCGGCATGGTCGAGGAACGATTGCACCGAGGTCGGACCGCTGGTCATGTAAAACAGTGCTTTCGGTTGAGCGTTCAGTATTGGCGCGCTGATCGCAAGCCCAAGCAGAATACAAAGGGTACGCATTCAAAGACCTCCATGAGCGATGCTCAGTATAAATTTTTCAACATTACCGTTGTCTGTAAAGGCGTTGAATCACGGTCTCCGCACCTGCCAGTTTCTTTTGGGTCTGGCGGATGCCGTGGAGTTCTACGCATCGACAGGACAGCGCCTTGATTTTATCGGTTTCTTTCGTTTCCACGAATCGATCGGCAAAACAATGTTGCGCGAAGGCCGTCGAAATCTTACTGCAGTATCGATGGTCTCTTGTCGAACTGGAGCGCGGCATGCGTATGCGAAGCTGGATGTTCTGATACATTGATCTGGAAAACTGGGAGTGAACATGATGTCGACAACTCGCCGCGATTTTTTGTCTCGTACCGCAATGATGGCTGCCGGAACGGTTGGGGTGGGAGCGGGCGAAACTGCGAATCGAAACGGTCCCGCAGACATCTCGTTGCAATATCAGCCGCCCAAAAAACCGGTGATCGTGACCCGCGAAACCGGGGACGATACGGTGGCCGAAGCGTATGCCATGCTGGAGCGCGGCGGGGACACGTTGAACGCAGCGCTGCACATCTGCCAGGGGCGCGAGGACGACCCGAACGACCACAGCGTGGGACTGGGCGGCCTTCCCAATGAAGATGGCGTGGTGGAACTGGATGCCAGCGTCATGCATGGGCCGACGCGGCAAGCAGGAGCCGTCGGCGCTGTGCAGAACATTCGCCACGCCGCGCTGCTGGCGGAAACCGTGATGCAACGTACCGCTCACGTGATGATTGTGGGGAACGGCGCCGAGAAATTCGCCGTTGACGAGGGCTTCCAGCGCGAAAATTTGTTGACCGACGACGCGCGGAAAATCTGGCTGTTGTGGAAAGAGCATAGCAACGGCTGGTGGGGGCCGGGACTCGACAGTCCGGATTGGAAACCCCCAGCAGTCGGAAAGCCTGCGCAGGGACCCATGGCCAGGTTGATGCCGCGGCACCCCAGCGAAGAGCAAGCGCCCATGGTAAAGGACGCACTGCGACGCCTGTCTGAAATGGCGGACCGAATGGGCATTCGTCCGGACTTGCGGCGCGAGGCGGCGCTGCAAGTACTGTGGCCCACGACGGGCACGATCCATGTCTCCGCCTTGAATACGAAAGGTGAAATGTCGGGAGCGACCACAACTTCCGGATTGGCCTGGAAGATTCCTGGACGGTTGGGCGACTCGCCCATTATCGGAGCGGGTTGCTATACGGACCAGGACATAGGTTCGGCGGGCGCGACAGGAAACGGAGAGGAAAACATCAAGGTCGCAGGCGCGCATACGATTGTGGACCAGATGCGCCAAGGCGCCACTCCTAAAGAAGCCGGCATGGAAGCGCTGCGCAGGATCGCGCGCAACTACAACAACGACATGACCAAATTGCGCTATCTGGACATGATTTACTACATCGTCCGGCGCGACGGCGCGTACGCCGGCGTGTCGCTATGGAGCACGCGCGGCACGGGGGCCCGAAAAAATTTCGTCGTGCATGACGGCACGTTGCGAACTGAACCCTGCGACTATTTGTACGAGGGCACAACCCTGAGTATGCATCCATTCTGAAGCGCGACGCGGAAGCGCGAAATGTTGCGTGGGCCCGAATGGATTTCCGCTGCTGCGAACATTGTCACAATTTTCGCAGCAGGATGCTTCCGGCGTCGGCGCATTTCAAGCGGCCTTCGATCACCACCTTTTGACCGATGCCGGGCATGGTGAGGACCCAAACATCCCGCGATCCAGCGAGCGGCCGCAGCAGTTTCGGCTCCTGCACGCCACCGATCTGCACCGTTACATGCTCGATCGGCTCCGCACAATTGCCCCATCCTGTTTGCGGAACAAAGCGCAGTCGATATTGCGTGGCGGCCACAATCTTGTCGGACACGTCGATGTGGAAGCTGTAGTTGCTCCAGGTTCCGACTTCGTCGTAGGCCCAGGCGGTTGCGGGAGAGTCCCAATGTTTGGGCGGCGGAGTTTGTGTATCGAATACGGCGAGTCGGCGAATGACGGGGCGGGCGGCACTTTCAAAAGCGACCAGTCGCACCGCGTCGGCGGTTGTCGGCGGAACCGGCTGTATTCGTTTGTGTCCGATTGCGGTTCCGGCGCCCAGCGTGATCCACTTCCCTGCCTGACGCGCTTCGATTTTGTATTGGCGTACGCGCTCGCCGAAGGAACAGTCTTCCTGCATCAGGAATGTATCGACGCGAGAACCAGCGGCCAGCGGCAGCGTGACGCTCTCGCCCGAGCCGGAAGTCTCTGCCACACTTTTTCCGAAGCGACGCTGAATCTCTTTTCCAAACTCCTGCGCACGTGCAATGTCGGCGGCTGGCATGAGCCCTGTTGTGTCCGGCGGAACATTCAGCAGCAACTGCGCGCCCCGCCCAATGGAGCGGTAATAAATTTCCAGCAATGCATCGAGCGAGAGCAAATTGCGCTGGCTTTTCTCGCTCCAAAACCAGTTGGGGCGCAAGATGGAAACGTCCACTTCGTTCGGCATCCAGACGGTCCCGTTGGGGTCTCCGTTCAGCGCAGTCGCAATGCCGGTCTTCGCATCGGCGGCGGAGATGGAGTTCCATGCGGGATAGGGCACGAAGCCGTCTTCATTCCCGGCCCAGCGGATGGTCGCATGCGGGCCTTGGAAGATCATCGCGTGCGGGGCATATTTTGCGAGAATGTCGCCGACGGGAATGACATTCGAACCGTCGAACCATATCTCCACCATGGAACCGTATCGCGACAGCACCTCAGTGAGCTGGCGGCGATAGATGGCGTTGTAGATTTGCTGCTGCGCGGGCGTCTTGCAGAGACCGCCGATTTCCGCGCCGAACTTTGCGTCGCGCGGGGAAACATAGACGCCCAGCTTCAATCCGTATTTACGGCAGGAAGCGGAAACGTCGGCCAATACATCGCCGTGCCCGCCTCGCCACGGCGTGTTGCGGATGCCGTAGTGGGTCGTCTCCGTCTGCCACATGCAGAAGCCGCCAGAATGCTTGGCGACGAAGACGATATATTTTGCGCCCAGGTCGACGGCGGTGGAGGCCCATTGATCGGTATTCAACTGCGTTGGATTGATGGCCGACAGCGGAGTGGACAAATTATCCTGCTCGACACCCTGCCAGGTGTTGGGAGCGAAATGGATGAACATTCCCATTTCGAGGTCCTGCCATGCCAGTTGTTCCGCGGTCGGGTCGGCCAGGCGACCGAGATGAGCGCGCGCATTTGCCGACAGCGCAGCGTTCCGTTCGGCTGAGGCGATCCCTGGGACAGAAAGTCCCGCGGCCATTCCAGTAAGAAAAGCGATGAAGCTGCGTCGGTCCATCCTCAATCCTCCTTGCAGAATCTCTCCGGTTTCGCAGGCGATCTTGTGGAAAACCTACGCGCCTGTTCCCTGCGCAGCAAAGTCACGACCCCAGAAGCAGCGCCAACCGGCTGTCCGAGCCATGGTGGTCAGTAGACCCTCAAATGTCTCAAAGGAAGGACGATAGCATTGATCGGTTCGATCAAACAACTCCCAGTCCAACCGAATGTGCGCAGTCTACGATCAGAAACTGAGCATGTTCTTCAGGAAAACAGTTTACACCGCCAATTAATGGCGTATATGATTATTCCGACGAAAGATCCAGTCATATTTTGATCGCCTTTTGCGCACGTACGCATTACGGAGCAATCCGATAAACGCTTGAAATCTGTGGGGCCGGTAGTGAGAAACAACGCTGTATCAACGAAGGAAGGTAGGGAATTAACCATGTGTCAGTCGAAGCAACAACCTCTGCTGCGGCTTGCGTTAGCGGTCGCTTTCGGTGTATTCGTGCTTTTCGGAAGCCAGCTCGTTTCAGCACAAAATGCACAGGGAACAATTCTGGGGCATGTCGTAGATCCTTCTGGCGCCGCTGTTGCTGGGGCCAAGGTGACGATTACCAACCACAATACGAACGTGCAGAGCAGCTTTGTCACGAACTCTACTGGCGACTACACGGTCCCAAATCTGAATCCGGGCCCGTATTCCGTCTCCGTTGTGGCGCCAGGCTTCCAGACATCAACCTCTTCAAACGTGATTCTCGAAGTGCAACAGACGCTGCGTCAGGACTTCAATCTCGTCGTTGGCAGCGTGGCGACGACCGTGGCGGTTTCGGCAAGTACGCAGATGCTGCATACTTCCGACGCCACTGTGGGACAGGTGATCCAAGGCAAACTGATGGAAGCGCTGCCTATGAATGGCCGTGACTTTACCAACCTGATGCTGACCAACATCGGCACCAACATCACGCCGGGAGGGTCGGGGGTCGACTGGAGCTACCATGGCTTGAATACGGAATACATGGAAGTCAGCGCGGACGGGGCCCAGGCCCAGTCCACCAGCTACAGCGTCGATGGCGTTTACGATGCCGATTATTTCTTCAGCGTGCCAATCAACATCCCGACTGAGAGCGCCATTCAGGAATTTAAAATGATGAACGGCATGTATGGCGCGGAGTATGGCCCAGGCGTCGCCCAGGTAAACGTGGCGATCAAATCCGGCACCAACCAGTTGCATGGTGAATTGTATGAGACGTTTCAGAACAACGATTTGCAGCCCGACAACCAGTACGTAGCGGCCCAGAACAGGATTACCGGCAGCCATATACCGTTGAGTACACCCTACAGCCAGAACCAGTTCGGAGGCGCAGGCGGCGGTCCACTCGATGTCCCATTCCTGTACAACGGAAAGAACCGCACCTTCTGGTTTGTCGCCTACGATGGGGGGCGTTACAACGCCACAAATAGCCCATCTTCCGTTCTCTCGCCATCCGCAGCGGAATTGAGCGGAGACTTCAGCGCATGGCCCTATCCGATCTACAATCCACTGACGACCGTTCCGAATCCCGCATATAACTCCGGCCTCCCCTTAAGCCCCACAAATTCTCCAATCATCCGCACGCCATTCGCGGGAAATCAAATCCCCACCACGCAGTTGGATCCTGTTGCTGCGAAAATGGCAACCTACTTCAACACACCGAACAATCCAAACTGCACGGACGCACAAAGCATTACAACCGGCTGCTTTGACTATTCCGCCAACACGGAAACAACCAAAAGGACGGACGTGGAAACGGTGCGGTTCGACCAATATTTTGGAAAGAGCGACCATGTTTTCCTGACTGGAAACATGGGGAATCTGTCCCAGGAAAGCAGCAGCATCTCCTTTGGCCAAGGCGGCACAACCTATGCGAGGCCCAAACTTTTTGGCGGCACATGGAGCCATGTTTTCAATCCAAACACATTGAACCAGGCTACGCTTGGGTATAGCCGCGACCATTTCCTGACAGGGCCCAGCACGGCATACGGTCCAAACCTTTCCGCATTGGTCGGTTTTGCCAATAGCGTGCCGAACCCGGCCACCTACGATCTGCCCGGGACCTGCCTTTTCAATTACTACTGTATCGGCGGCGGGGAACCGACGACGTATGTGGACAATATCTATCAGGGAGTCGATACAGTCACGCTGGTCCGCGGACGACACAATATGGACTTCGGCATCGACGCCCGCCGGATCCAGCTTTTTGAACTCGACAATTACCTGGGGACGGGGTCCCTCAACTTCAATGGGCAATATACGTCGCTTGTTCCAGGCTTTGCCGGACAGGCCTGGAGCAGCAATGGCGTGGTAAATCCTAATCTCCCTTACGCAGGAAATGCGGCTGCGGACTTTGCGCTGGGCGACCCGAATTCGGCCAGCGGGCCACCTCCGCTGGGGACAGACGACTACATCCTTTGGGGCGTTAACTGGAACCTTTATTTCCAGGACAACATCCACGTCTCGAACCATCTCACCTTAAACGCCGGCCTGCGCTGGGAAAGGCCACCAAACTTTCATTCCAAAGATGCCAGCGGCTATGCTTTCAACCCCAATAATGGCGGACAATTGGTGTGGGCCAACTGCGCCTTTCCTACTTCGATTCTGGCGGCAGGGGGCAGCCCACAGTATTTAGGCTGCGGCGCCAGCGATACATTGGTACCGATCGATAACAAGGACTTCGCTCCCCGCGTTGGCTTTGCCTACAACCCATCATTTTGGAACAGCAAGTTCGTCCTCCGCGGTGGGTTTGGCATCTTCTACGGCCTCTACAACCGCTACTACGACGGTACCCAGTTCGATAAAAACAGCATATACAACAAGGCGGCAGCCCCCTATGCCAACACAACCGGGCAAGAAACACAGTCCACAGCGGTGCTGAAGAACCTGTGGTCACCTCCGATTACCGCCGATCAAAGCTTCAGCCTGCCATCGTACCTGTTCCCGTACAACCAGGTGAACTGGCCAACCAACCATAATCCTTACGATTATCAATGGAACCTTGACACCGAATACTCGTTGACAGAGTCGTTAATGCTGGATGTCGGGTATGTAGGAGACGCCGGACGGCGCCAGCCCAGCCAGGACATTGTTGGGGCCGGCACGCCACCGACCGTGGCCGGAGATACTTGCAACTCACTGGCCGATATTTCCCAGGCGACCGGCGGCAACGCAGGCTGCCTCTCGGACCCGAACTTCCAGCCGATTGACACGCGCACTCCGTTCAAGAACATGCCGCCGTACTTCTACGCCAATATCAACGGCTTCTCGTCCAGCTACAATGCGCTGCAGGTGCAGTTGATCCAGCGTCCATGGCATGGCTTGGTCTACCACCTGAATTACACATACTCGAAGACCATGGACCTCACTTCCGGCATCAACCTCATCGACGGCGAGCCAAGCCTGATCCAGAACCCGCACAATCCTTACAAGGAGTATGGACTGGCGGCCTCCGACCAGACCAATCGTTTTGTTGCCACGTATGCGTATCAGGTCCCGGACCACCTGATTCATAAGAAGGGCCTGGACATGCTCAGTTCCGGTTGGACTGCGAGCGGGGTCTATCAACTGGCCAGCGGCTTCCCGTTCGCCATCTATGGGAACCCCTCCGCGGACCAGATGGCTGAATTTTATGGCAGCCGGTTCCTGGCCAACTCCACCTTCCAAACGACTCCGGGATTCAAGAGTACGCTGCGGCGCTACTTCGACACCTCCAAGTACTCCACACCGGAGTTGGGCCGTTATGGCAATACCAACAAAAGTCCGGAACGCGGGCCCTACTTCACCAACCTGGATGCCAGCTTCGGGAAAACCACCAATCTGGGCGGACAGCGGGTCTTGATTACGCGCGCGGAGTTCTTCAATCTCGGATCAACCTGGCATGCCAATCCGGGGCAAGTATTTCCAGATTCGACGGTCACCGATACGAATTTTGGATCGTTGATCAACCCGACCTACGGCAACGTTTCGTTGTGGAACCCCCGCATCCTTCAGCTCACGGCGGAGTTTACCTTTTAGCTGAAGGCCGCTTGATCTTGAGGTTGGGACATGCTCGCTGATTTCGGCTTCCTTACTACGATGGCAGCAAGGGAGCCGCTTCCTCAACATTCGGATTTCTGCGCGAAAGCGAAAGCAGTTTCCGCGCAGATGTCCGAATGTTTTTTGTTTGGACACGAATGAAGAACATGATGCTCGAGATTTGTGTGGATTCCGTGGAATCGGCGCTCGCGTCCGAAGCGGGAGGAGCGCAGCGGATTGAATTGTGCAGCGATCTGAACGAGGGCGGCATTACGCCGAGTGCCGGCCTGATCCAGGCAGTTCGCAAGCACGTCGGAATCGACGTGTTTGTGATGGTGCGGCCCAGGGGCGGGGACTCCTTCTACACGGACCATGAATACGGAGTGATGCAAGCGGACGTCCTCCGGGTCAAGGAACTGGGAGCGGACGGGATTGTTCTCGGCTTGCTCGACAAGGAGGGCCAGGTCGATGTGGAACGGACCCGAGAACTGGTCCGCCTGGCCCACCCCATGCAAGTGACGTTTCATCGCGCTTTCGATATGTCCGCCGATCTGGATGGGTCGCTGGAGCGAGTCATCCAGACGGGCGCGCACCGCATCCTGACCTCTGGCGGCATGCAGACAGTTACCCAGGGCGCCGATCGGGTCACGCACCTGATCGACGCTGCAAAAGGAAGGATCCATATCATGGTGGGCGGCGGAATCCGCCAGGAGAACATCCGCAAAATCGCTCTGCGTACCCGCGCCACGGAATTCCATTGCTCCTTGAGGATCAAAACACGCAGTCCCGTCACCTTCCGGAACCATTCCCTGAAACTGGGCGCGGTGGCCAATGATGAATTTGCGCGCTACGTCGTTCTCGAAGAGAATGTACGTGGGTTGCGCGAAGCGCTGAATAAAATCTCGAGCGGAGTTCTCCAGGGTGTTTACGAATAACACGCATTTCACTGCATCCGGCGAAATTGGGCCTTCCGCCGCGGTTGTATCTTCCAAGATCGACAAGCGCGCCAAGGAAATTCTGCGGCTGCTTCTCCACCACGGCCGGACATCCGTCGATGAATTGACGGTGATCCTGAAAATGTCGCCCGCAAGCGTGCGCCGCGATCTGGTACGACTGGAAGAACGCGGACTGGTCCATCGCACCCACGGCGGCGCCATGCTGGCAGGCCACGCCGTCTATGAGCCTTTCCGCTTCGACGCCTCATTTGGGGTACGCGAGGAGCGTTTCGCAAAAGAGAAGCAGCGAATCGCGCAGGCGGCGGCGGACATGGTACAGGAGAACGAAACGGTAGGCATTACAGCCGGGACGACGACCACGCAGGTAGCACAATGCCTTCGCCATCGCAGCAACCTCCACATCATTACCAACGCCGTCAATATTGCCATGGAGTTGAGCAGCAGCGCGGGTTTGGACACCACCCTGACAGGCGGTCGCATGCGCTGGCAAGGGGCGTTCTCGCTGATTGGGCCGGCGGCCATCGAATCGTTGAACGTAGTCGTGATGGACCGGGTCTTTGTCGGCGTCTGCGGTGTCGATCCGGAGCGCGGGGCAACCACCATCGAAGCGGATGAGGCCGCGGTCTTTCGCGCCATGACGCGTCAGACCAAGCACGTCGTCGTCGTGGCCGATTCCAGTAAGGTTGGCATGATCAGTCCGATCATCATCTGCCCGGCTGCAGCCATCGATGTCTTGATTACCGACGACGGTATCCCCGACGACGCCGTGGCTGCTTTTGAAAAGGCCGGCGTCCGCGTCCTGAGCGTCTGAACCACCGTCGCAGCCTCACGCCGATATGCTGATGATGTTCCAGCTATTGGAGGGTCCATTCGCATGAAGCTTCCCCCCAGTTGTCATCGCCCGATTTTCACTCTTCGGATTCGGGGCTGGCGATGCAACTTGCAAATCTCCTGAAAGCATCTTGATGCCGCGGCGGTATGAAGTTCCCGCCGGGGAGCAAAATTCCTAACACTTTCGCTGCACCCTCAATTCGCTATCGCGCGGTCCATCCTCCATCGATCAGCAGAGTCTGACCGGTAATCAGCGAAGCGGCAGGAGATGCCAGGAAAACCACGGCCCCGGCAACTTCGATGGGCTCGCCAATGCGATGCAGCGCGGCAATGTTCTGGATCACCTCGGCTCGAAACGCGGGATCGGAGAGCGCCGGCTCAGTACCCGGCGTGTGGATAAATGTCGGGGCCACAGCATTCACGCGGATGTTGTATTTGCCCCACTCCACAGCGAGACACTTGGTCAGGTGACTGATACCTGCCTTGGTCATGCAGTAGACGGACTCAGTGGGCAATGCTGCAAAACCTGCCTGCGAACCCATGTTGATGATGCAGCCACGTTTCTGCCGGATCATCACGCGACCTGCCGCTTGACTGGCGAAGAAGGTCCCCTTGAGGTTGATCGCGAGGGTTCGGTCGAAGTCCTCTTCCGTCACATTTTCCGCAAAGTTGTCAGGGGCGATTCCGGCATTGTTCACCAGAATGTCAAGCTTGCCGAAGTATCGCTCGGTGTCCTCGACAGCACGACGGATCTGCTGTAGATCCATCATGTCCATTTGCAGCGGCAATGCCCGGCGACCGAGGGCAACGATCTCCCGCGCGAGTCCGCCATCGTTGCCGAGCTGCCGGAGACCCAGGGCGACATCCGCGCCCGCCTCCGCCAGGGCCAATGCAATCGCCCGCCCCAACCCACGCGCTGCACCTGTCACCAGCGCGACCTGACCTTCAACATCAAATCTTGGCAAAGCGTCCATTGTTCCAGTCTACGATCTGAAGTTGCGGCAAGCGCAAAACTTGCCATGGATAAGTTCGACACTCAGGGAACCACGCCACCAATCCGTGGCCGACCGGGAACTCACAATATAGTCAGAATGGCTTTGTGCTCGGCGCTGCACTGAAGGCAGCAAACTGACAGTGGATGGCGTTTATGGTTCAAGATGGCCGCACAGGAAACACATGTTGGGCAGATGGCTTGCGTGCGCCACACGAAAACCAACGAGAGGGCCATCGAAGAATCGATGCGCCCTCCCTATTGGACATTTTCTATGTTGCCTCAGCTTGCCGCGCAACAATCCAGAATCGATCTAGCGGCTCCGGTGTGCCAAGCGTCGAGCGGTCGCATATTCGGCGTCCTGGACATTACGATCCAGCACAGACGTAATCATCGGCCCGATTTGAACCGATCGAAGCAGGTGCGTCTGCCCGGCCACGTCAAACTTCAGTACGACGTTGTTGTCGGTGGGGTCCTGGTTGCCGGGACCGAGCGTCCATGTGAAGACGCGGCTGGAGTCCTCATTGGTCAGCGTCACGTAGCTGCCAATCGCGTTTTCCTTCACGGTATAGCGGCCAGCGGGGCAAATCTTGCCGGCAACCGTGAAGCTGAAAGGAATTCGAAGAATCGTTTCCGCCTTCGCGGAGTTGGTTGCCAAAGCTGCTGTCGCCATCAATACTGCTGACGCCAGAACGGTATGAAGTTTGGATCGCATATGTGGTACCTCCTGCCTATGTCCACCACAGTAGCGACTGGCAAAAATAAAGTTGTCAAGTTCCCATCCAGAATCCGTCAATTTCTTCCGGCGGCTTCGGCGGCTGTTTCGCGCCCTCCATTGCGCCCCGTGCCATCTCCAACTCGGACTGAATCTCCTGCTCAATGACCCGGCGCTCGGCTTCATTCAGATTTTCTGAGATTGCCAGGCCATGCTGCAGCAACTGCGCGGCTTCTGCGTGCGCCTGCCGTTGATGGGCGTGGCGCGCCGCGGTTCGCAGCGCAGTCGTCGCGCGCTTCCAGTTGCCGGCCGCTTCGTAATGCATCGCCATCTCTCGCGCCACGTTGTCCTCGCGCCCTGCGAACAGTTCGCCCAACCGCTCCGCAATTCGCATATGTCCTTTCGCACGACGCGATGCAGTCTGCTTCTGGTACAAAACTTCGCGGTAGAGTCCATGCGCAAATGCGTAGAAGTCCGAACGCGTGCCATCCGGGAGTTCGTCGTGCCCGGCGCGATGCACAAAACATAAGCGTCGCGCCAGCTTGTCGCATGCCTCCTCGATTTCGGTCCGATCTTGTTCCAGCACGGCCGCGACCGCCCACGCGGGAAACACAACACGCATCAGACTGGCTGCTTCCAGGATGCGCTGTTCGGTTGGAGGCAGCCGTTCAATTTCCGGATCGATCAACTGCTCCAGTTCCTGCGGCACACCGGTTTCCATGTCCGGAAAGGGCGCACGCTGCTCCCATCGACCGGAACCGTCTGCGCCGTCGCGCATCAGAAAATGCTCGGAGATAAGGTGCCTCAGCAGGGCAAGGACAAACAGCGGATTGCCTTCGGAGTGCCGATAGACAAATGTATCCAAACCGGGAGGCAGCATTTCTTGTTCCAGTTCCCTGCTCAATACTTGTCGGACCGCTGTCTTGGCCAGCGGCGCTAACGCCAACTCCGCACACTGCCGATGCAGCACCAGGTCTTGCTTCAACGCTTTCAGAGGATGTTCCGCGGATGTGCAATGGGAACTGTAGGTCGCCAGGACCATCAACTTTGCCGGCGTACGTCGCCGTGCCAGGGCCGATATCAACTCCAACGTGGAATCGTTCGCCCACTGCAGATCCTCGAAGACGAGGACGAGCGCTTTTTCTTTTGCCAGTTCCTCCAACGCTCGACAAAGGTCTCCGGGCGCCTTCGGCTGCATCGATCGCGCGTCGACGGTTGTTGATTCAGGTTCCCGGCCAAGCGCAGCCAGCCATGCCGGCGCGATACTGGCGAGAATCCGGGTCGCCATCTCACCACATGCGGAAGCACGCAACTGCCGCAGGGCTTCCGTTACGGCGTAGTAGTCCTCCTTCTTGCTGAGTCCTTCGACGCACTGACCGCAGGCCACGTTGGCCGACAACATGGCGATCATCTGGCGGCATGCCGCCTCCACCAGCGCAGTCTTCCCTATCCCTGTGGCACCGGTGACGAAGACGGTTTGCCGCTGCCCGCATGCCAGTGCCTGCGCAAGCGTCTTCAAGCGAATCAGTTCCTGCTCGCGTCCTACAACTCCGTCGAAAACCGCAGGCTGCGCTTCACTTATATAGGCTGCGCCGGACTCTGGTGCGCCCGTATCCGCGACCAGTGCGACAAAACAATAGCCGCGCTTCGGCAACGTCTGGATAAACCGCGGGCGCGCTGGATCGTCTCCCAGGACCTTTCGCAGGTCCAGCATGTACGTCCGCAACACCTGGGGCTGTACATAGGTTTCCGGCCAAAGCGCATCCAGCAGTTCGTCATGGGTGATCAATCTGCCCGGATTCTCCACCAAATATCGCAGGACAGCGAACGGCTTTGGCGGAAGATTGATCTGCGCCTTGTTTTGCCAGAGGCATTCGTTCGAGGTGTCCAGCCGAAAAGATTCAAACTGCTTCATCCAGATCTTGCCCTCAAGGGAAATGAGTTCAGAGTAACAACTGCACTTGGACTTCCAATCAGGAATCTACATTCTCGAATCGCATCTGTAACAACTCGTTATAGATGATTCCGCATCTCGGTCACCGACTTGGCGAGCTGCCGTTCATTTTCGGACATACTGTCCAAATGCGAACGGTGAGCCACGCGGCGTCCGATAAAGACGCATACGATGGATACGCCGGAATGCGCGAAGTCGTTCCCTGGTGCGACGCCGGATTTTCCAAGCACCAAATGCCAGCGAGAAAATCGCGAGGAGCAACCGAACTGCACCCGTAGCCAGGCTGGCAGACTACATATTATGTACATCCTGAGTATTAGGGGATTGCGTTGTCAAGCAGAGGGGACGGGCACTTTCGCAGCACCCAAAACCAACATGAGGTCGCAAGCAGGGGGCAAGAACCTCGCGCAGGTATGGCGCTGATTGGCGGTGGCGTCAGCCCTGCGCGTCTTTCCACTCTTCATACCAGGCCATCTGGATGGCTTCCAGCTTTGCCTCGTTGGACTTTTGAGGATCGTCGGCAAAGCCTGGCAGCTCCGTCACAAAGCGATGCAGTTCAGTAAATCGCACCGTCAACGGGTCCGTCTCAGGAAATTTCTCCTGCAACTGGATTCCAATTTCTTCCGCATCGTTCCAGGTAATCTGTGGCACGGCACACTCCCTTGTGGCTTGACAACATTATGTCAGGGATTTGAGGGCGCTTGTTTTTCTTCCGCCAGCGACAGCGGCTTACCTTCGGAAACGTAATTGCGGTTCCACTTGGGAATTTCGACAACGTAGCTTCCCGGGTCGGTGATGATGGCCTGGCAGCCCAGGCGAGAATTCAACTGCACATCCGCGGCCGTTTCCATGCGATCCAACTCGTCGTCATCCGGCTCGCTGATTCCCGATGCGCCCTCTTTGATCCAAAGATGACAAGTGGTACAAGCGCAGGCGCCGCCGCATGCGTGGTCGAGGAAGATGCCGTAATTTTCCGCCACGTCGAGAAACGACATCGGCTTGCCATGATGATCGTACGGCATCGTACCGTATTTGAACTCGACCGTGCGGCCTTCGGGAAGGAATGTGACGCGGACCATTCCCGCTGCGGGTGGCTTGGATAGATCGATCGGCTTCTCAGTTTCAGGACTTGTCGTATGTGCCATAGCGTGCTCTCGGTTGTTTTAAACTTCAGATTCTTTCGGTATCGCTTCAAATTCAGCAGCGGCCATTGGATGATGCGCGGCTGGCCCTTTGCCCATTCGCTGGCCGGCGGCATCCATGGTCCTTCCCTTCATCACGGAGCCGACCGCCACGTCCATTTGCAACTCCGCGAAGTTTCTGGTCGCACGGTCCAACGCATCGATGGCGCCGCGAATCGCATGGTAGTCGTTGCCGCAACGCGCCTCTTCCAGCGCCGTGCGCGTCGTATGGATGCGGGCGACTTCGTCCGGGCGCAACAGCGTCCATGCAGGGCTTGACGGGGCTTTTTCCACTGCGATCAGGATCGTCTCGGCCTCGCTCTTGGCTTCGATAAGTTGCCGCTCGCGGAAATCTTCCTCAGCATGATCGAAGGAATCCAGGATCATGGCCTCAACCTGCTCGTCTGTCAACCCATAGGTAGGCTTGACTTCAATTTCCGACTGCTTGCCGCTGCGTTGCTCCAGTGCCGTTACGCGGAGGATGCCGTTGGCGTCGATCAGGAACTTCACTTCAATCCGCGGCATCCCAGCCGTCATTGGAGGAATCCCCTTGAGATCAAATCGCGCCAGCGATCGACAATCTTTCGCCAACTCGCGCTCCCCTTGCAATACGTGGATGGCGACATTGGTCTGGCCGTCGATGCCGGTGGTGAAGTGCTCGGTGGCAGACGCGGGAATGGTAGAGTTGCGCTGGATGATCCGCGCCACGACGCCTCCCAGCGCCTCAATGCCCAGCGACAACGGCGTCACGTCCAGCAACAGCATGTCGTCGGTGGCCGAGGAATCTCCCGCGAGAATGTTGGCCTGCACTGCGGCTCCCAGTGCGACCACTTCGTCGGGATTCATTTCCGCGTGAGGCTTTTTCCCGCGAGCTGCCAGTTCGAAAACATCGTCCACCAATTTGCGTACCAGGGGAATCCGAGTCGATCCACCGACCAAAACGACCTCGCCGATTTCCTCGATTTCGATGCCTGCGTCCTGAATGGCCTGCCTGCAAGGCGCGATGGTGCGGTCGATGACGGGGCGAATCAACTGCTCATATTGTTCGCGCGTGACCTCGCGCTGATAGCGTTGTCCGTCTGGCAAGGTAATGTCGAGCGTAGTGAAATTTTCCGCCGACAGGGCAATTTTCGCGTCGATGACTGCTTTGCGAATTGCCTGGATTGCTTCTCCACTGTGCCGCACATCAAGACCCAGGTCGCCGGAAATATCTTCAAGCGCAATGGCGATTAAAAGGTTGTCGATATCATCGCCGCCCAGGTGGGTGTCGCCATTCGTGGCAATTACTTCGAAGATGCCGTTGTGCAATTTCAGGATCGAAATATCGAACGTGCCGCCGCCAAGGTCGTACACCGCAACAATGCCGTCTTTTTGCCTGTCCAAGCCATAGGCGAGCGCCGCCGCCGTGGGTTCATTCACCAGACGCAGAACTTCGAGGCCGGCAATTCTTCCAGCATCCTTGGTCGCCTGGCGCTGGGTATCGTTGAAGTATGCGGGGACCGTGATCACAGCTTTTTTGATGGCGACGCCGGGACCAAAAAAGCGCTCGGCATTTAGCTTTAGCTGACGAAGGATATAGGCGGACACTTCCGGCGGGGTCAGTTCGCGGGTGCCTAATTTGATGCGAAGCACTTCGCCTGCGGCCAGGTCATCCGCCAGACGAAAAGGAAAAAACTTCAACTCGTCGTGAACATCTTCAACCCCGCGGCCCATCAAGCGTTTCACGGAATACACTGCGCGGTCCGGAGTCTCCAGCAGGTTCTTTCGCGCGGCATTGCCAACGACAAAGCGGTCATCCGCCGACAGCGCAACCACTGAGGGGACCAGATTGGAGCCGTCTTCTCCGGGAATGACCACCGGCTGGTCGCCTTGCATAAAAGCGATCAGCGAGTTGGTCGTGCCCAGATCGATGCCTACTACTCGTTCATCCGCCATACTTCGTAGATTCCATTTCCAGAGATGCCGTTGCTAGCTCTTCAGCGCCGCTTCCACGTCGCGCATCAGGTTGCGAATATAGCTGCGCCGATTCAGCAAGTCGACCATTCTTTGTTGAGCAGCCTGTTGCGTACTTCCGTCATCCGCTTCAGCAGCCGCATCCCATTCGCTCCACAGTCGATGCAGGTCCTGCTCGCTTGCCTTCAGCTGCGCATCAAAATTCTGTCTTGCGGCTTCGAGACTTCCCCGCGTCTCCGGATCATCCGACCCGCTGGCCTTGGCCATGCGCATTTCTTCCAACTGCATGTTCAATTCGAAAACTTCTTCCAGCAGGTCCGGCGGAACCACTTGCTGCTTGGCCGTCCCATTTTCTACCGCTCGGTCGGAAGCATCGCGCGACTGCACTTCCAAGCGAATCCCCGCAAGGCCCAACATGTACTCCGTCCGCGCCAGCGGATCACGCAACGTGCGCCAGGCATCGTTCAACACGGAACTTTTCTCCAGGCTCCATCGTTGCTCCTCAGCACTGGCGCGAGCATACAAGTCTGGATGAAACTTCCGGCTCAATCGGTAAAACTGCTTTTCCAGCGCAGCCGTATCCAACTGGAATCGGCGCGGCAGGCCGAAGAATGCAAAATAGTCAGTCGGCGTATATGGCTGCAGCTTGCCGCAGTTGGCGCAAAATTGCGTGTCTGCGTCATTGTCGCCGCCGCACGACCAGCAAACAATTTTCTTCGATGGTTCGGCGACGATTGTCATGCATGCTCTCTTGGCTGATTGAATATCCGAACCTTCGCCTGCCATCCCCGCACCACGGCGTTAGCTTCCAACAGGCGGCCCGGCGTTAACCAGAAAAAGAAGATCCGCAACCGCACGATTTGGTAGAGTTCGGATTGATGAAGTTGAAGCCTTGGCGCATCAACGTTTCTTCATAGTCCAGCGTCATGCCGTTCAGATAAATAAACGATTTTGGATCGACGAAAACGCGCACCCCATCGTAGTCATAGACGCGGTCGCGTTCGCGCGGTTGGGTATCGAAGCGAATGTTGTAGCTGAGCCCGGAACATCCACCACCCTGCACTCCGAGTCGCAGACCGCCTTGATCGGGAGCGATTTTCTCTTTCGCCATCGCTGCTCGAATCCGCTTCAACGCGCGATCAGTCACGTGAATTCCCTTCTGCGGTGAATTCGGCGCCAAGGAAATTTCGCCAGCGTGCCCATTGGATGCGCCTTCGGATTGGCCCTTTGTCTGACCCGACGTGCTGATCGTAACTGGTTCCAACGCGCTCATCTCCCTCATCCTATCCGTGCCGAAGCGGCCCCCAATCCCCTGCCTGCCGCGCCGTCGACTTAGTTCGCCGCCACAGCGACCTGCGCCGAAGCCTGCTCACCCACCGCGACATTCTTCTTCTTCCAGTCGCCGATGGCGGCGCGAATCGCATCTTCCGCCAGCACCGAACAGTGGATCTTCACCGGCGGAAGCGCCAACTCTTTCACAATGTCAGTGTTCTTGATCTCCAGCGCTTCGTCCACCGTCTTGCCCTTCACCCACTCCGTTGCCAGTGAGGAAGAAGCAATCGCCGAACCGCACCCGAAGGTCTTGAACTTGGCGTCTTCGATGACGCGCGTCTCCGGATTCACTTTAATCTGGAGCCGCATCACGTCGCCGCACTCTGGAGCGCCGACCAGTCCCGTGCCAACTTCTGTGCTGTTCTTGTCCATCTGACCGACGTTGCGCGGATTGTTGTAGTGCTCAATTACCTTGTCGCTGTATGCCATACTTCCTCCAAAATACTGTAAACTTGAAAAACTTGCGCGCAGTCTTAGTGCGCCTGCCACTGGACCTTCGTCAGATCGATGCCCTCTTTCGCCATCTCATACAGCGGCGAAAGCTCGCGCAGTTTCTGCACCACGTCGATCACTTTGTCGGCAACGTAATCCACTTCGGCGGGCGTGTTGAACCGTCCCAGCCCGAAGCGAATGGAGCTATGCGCCACATCGTCGCCCAAGCCAAGCGCCTTCAATACATAGGATGGTTCCAGCGTCGCGGAGGTACAGGCGGAGCCGCTTGAAACCGCAATGTCGTTGATGCCCATCAGCAGCGATTCGCCTTCCACGTGGATAAAGCTCATGTTCAGATTTCCCGGCAGGTGATGCTCCATGGAACCGTTCAAATGGATGAAATCCAGATTGGACTCGAGCTTTTTCCGCAGGCGATCGCGCATGGCGATCAGCTTGGCCGCTTCTTCGGCCATCTCCAGTCGAGCAATCTCACACGCCATCCCCAGGCCAACAATGCCTGGAACATTCAAAGTGCCGGAACGCATGCCGCGCTCGTGACCGCCGCCGTCCATCTGCGCGGCAATCTGCACCCGCGGATTGCGACGGCGAACATACAGCGCACCGACACCCTTGGGGCCGTAGATTTTGTGTCCGGAAAGCGAGAGGACATCAATGTTCATCGCATTCACATCGACGGGAATCTTTCCGACGGCCTGCACCGCATCGGTATGGAACAGGATGCCGCGCTCGTGACACAGCTTGCCAATTTCTTCAATCGGCTGGATGACGCCAATTTCGTTATTCGCGAACATGATGGTGACGAGAATCGTTTTGTCATCGATGGCGCGCTTTAAATCGTCCATCTCAATCAAGCCATCGGCATTCACCGGCAGATAAGTGACGCGGTAGCCCAGCTTCTCCATCCGCTTACAGGTATCCAGCACCGCTTTATGTTCGGTCACCTGGGTGATGATGTGATTGCCGCGTTCGCGGTACATCTCGCCAATCCCCTTGATCGCCAGGTTGTTGCTCTCGGTCGCGCCTGAGGTGAAAATGATTTCCTTCGCCGTCGCGCCAATCAATTTGGCAATCTGTTCTCGGGCCAGGTCCACTGCCTTTTCCGCTTCCCATCCAAAGGAGTGGTTGCGGCTGGCGGCGTTTCCAAATTTGTTCGTGAAAAACGGAAGCATCGTCTCCAGTACGCGCGGGTCGAGCGGCGTGGTGGCATGGTTATCCATGTAGATTGGCAACTTCACTCCGGCGGGCAATTTCGGCTCACTTAGAACGGTACTCATTGAGGCTCCTCTGTTCGACAAAAAACTTTGTAGTACTTCTCCCGCTACGCGCGCGACATGATACGGCCTAATGTCACTAACGAACTGGCTTGCCCACTGCGCGCATATCCCGAGGCTCCCAATTTAGATTCGTCGCAGAGATCGGAGATGCGCATATCGTTCAACAAATCGCGGATCGTGTCGTTCAACTTTCGCAGCGGCTCTTTCACAATGCAGGAACTCAGCAGATCGCAGTCGCCATGGCTGGTGGTGCAGGACGCAATGAACAGCGGCCCTTCAATCGAGCGAATCACCTCGAACGCGGTAATTTCGCTCGCCGGACGGGCCAGCGAATAGCCGCCGTGCAGTCCAGCGTGCGAAATCACCAGGCCGGAGCGGGCCAATGTCTGCAAAATTTTGGCCAGCAACGGAGGAGGAATGTGATACGCCTCCGCCATGTCCTTGGCGCTCTGCGTCGGATTGCCGGGATGCTCGGCAAGGTGCTTCAGCGCCATCAGCGCATAGTCCGATTTTTTGGTGAGACGCAGCATAGTTTTGTGCCTGTGACCCACGAAGGGACATCATCAAGCCCCGGTTCGCGGATATTTCCTCGGCAAATTTATTATAGGACTCTTTCAGTCCGAGTTGCAAGGAGCATTCCCGCTGCCAAAACGATTGATAATGTGACGGTTTATCTCTTAGTCAATTAAGAGGTGCGAATGCGCTGCTCGCGATTCCAGGTAGCTGGTTCATTGTGGCTGTGCATCGCTCTTCCACGTGCCCTTTCGGCGCAGAAGGCCGGTTCCGATGCGGCGAGCTACAACCGATACGATTTATTCGGCGGCTACAGTTTTCTTTCGAACTCGTTCAACGATTACAGTTTTCCAGGAACCTCTCATGTACCTCTGAACGGTTGGGATGCCGGACTGGCTTTTCGAGCCTGGCACAAACTGGACAATAGTTCGTGGCACAGACTGGGCGTGAAAGTAGATGTCTCCGGCTACTACGGCACCAGCCTCGGCTCGCCGCAAAGACCCATCTTCTTGCTTGTGGGCCCGCAATACACGTGGACGTTCGGCAAAAATCGTCCATTCATTGAGGGGCAGGTAGGATTCGGGCACATCAACAGCGACGGGCTTACCCCTTACACCACCTCAAATAATTCCTTTGCTGCGTTTGTGGGCGCCGGATACGATCGGCAAATCACGCCACGCTTGGCGTTTCGAGTTGACGGCGGTATGCTGCACACAAACTTCAACTCTGGCTCGCCTGAAATCCACGGCGTTCCCAATTCCTTTGCGCGCATTTCCACTGGCCTGGTCTGGCATTTCTAAGAATCGCCGTCTGACGGATGCAATCATTCCGGCCAGATTCCTAAAAGTCTCCGCACCAACAGCGCCTGGCCCAGATGATAGGCGTTGTGATCCAGACAGCCTAACGCCTGGCGCAGAATGGTGCGGCCATCGCTTCCTGGGATAGGCGTGAACAAGTCCGTCGATGGGTCGAGCAGTAGCACCTCGAATTCGCGCATGGCAGCGTGATATCCGGCCAGATCTGCGTCCCACGAGGCGTCGTCCGCAACTGCATTTTCATCCGGCCAAAATCCTTCCGGCACTGGCAGTTCGACATATCCGAAAATCCTGCAGGCATCCAGAAAGTCAACAACGCACAATCGCAGATGCACGAGTAGCTGCCACAGCGTAAACGGCTGTCCGGGCGGCTTTACATTGCGCAAATCTGTAGGAATGTCGGCGAATATTTTTTCAAAACTCGCGTGGACCCGGTCATCGTGGAAGGATGCAACCAGATGCCTGCGGAGCAGGAAATCGGTATCTGTTTGGATTGCCAGCGACAGAGGAGGCAGCGGGGTCATCTGCCTAGCATTCCACCAGAAGAACGGAAAAGAGCCAAGCGCCGATCGAGGAAATTGTGGTTCCGCAAACATCCCTTCATGGGCAAGGATTGGTTGTGCTCGTGACGATGCGCGTGGCAGATTCTTCGGGTTCGGTAAATTTTCTTTTGACAAACGACCTGCACTTACGGGACACTGGCGCAACCGGGACACTCCCGCATCGAAACCATTTGCCATGGAAGCCTGCAAACACCCACGCGTGCGCGTACTGACCCGCGAAGAAGATGCCGAATTTGTCGAATGTCTGGAATGCGGCGAGGTCTTCGACTCGCACGAATTTACAGATATGGCCATCGAAGAGAAGAGCCTGAAGAACATCGAGCAGCCGGAAGAATGACCGGCCAGCCATTGCAAGATGATCGGCAAAGGGCCGTGCCCTGCAACGAATCTACGATGTGCGCGACGCACCGGCCCACAATCAAGCCGATCACAACGGCTAGAATGGTCCCCACTACCCGCGCACGCCCGCTTCGGTTTCCACGGGAGAGCCCAGCCTGCGGCCGCTGCGCCACAGATAATGAAATCCGGAGAACACCGTCAGCCACAGGGTAGCTTGCAGCGCCGTGTGTCGTGTCCATAACACCCAATACGCGGGATGCGTCTGTGCCAGCACCACGGAGCAGACGGCGAGAATCTGGGCCACTGTGTTTGCCTTGCCCAACCAACTGGGATGAAAATCGCGCGTCCCCGTCGTCGCGTACAACAGCGCCGAGATAATCACGATGCCCACGTCCCGGCTAAAGACCATGACGGTGATCCGCAGCGAAACCAGGCCGACATGCGTCAGGACCAGAAAAAGCGTGCTCAACAGCAACTTGTCCGCAATGGGATCCAGATAGGAACCAAGCTCCGTTCGCTGGCGAAAGATGCGCGCCAGGGCGCCATCCAGTCCGTCGCTGACGCCGGCAACCACCATTAAAATAAACGCGCGATGGTAGTGTGCATCCAGAATCGAAAGAACAAGAAACGGCACAATGGATAGCCGAAGCAACGTGAGCTGGTTCGGTAATGCGCGTAATTGGCGAAGCGCGAGAATGGGGATGTCCTGATTTATCCTAACGCAACCTGCGAAATCGGAGGCCGCAGGAATCCAAGGTTGCCCGCGCCCCTCGCTGGCATTAGAATCGACAGAGCGCTTGTAGGCGCGTAGCTCAGTTGGTTAGAGCGCTACCTTGACACGGTAGAGGTCAGGAGTTCGAGTCTCCTCGTGCCTACCATATTTGCAATCACTTGCAGCATGCTTCGCGTGTCTGTTGGTAGCTTTTGGTAGCAAACGCTTCGTACACTTGCGCGATTTACCTCCTTTCATCAGCATCAAGAAAACTGATCCAACCATCCTTTTCACGCTCTCCGGGAGCTCCTGCATGTACTCGTTGGCCGTCGTATCAGGCTTGGAGTGCCGCAGATGCGATTGAATGTCCTTCACCGAACCCATCGTCTGCGCCTGTGTCGCCATCGTGCGTCGCAGAATCTGGAATGTCAGTTTGGGAAATCCGAGCTTTTCGGCGAGAGGCTTGAGAACGCGGTTGCGATAGTTCCCCGTATCCATTGCGCCTCCTCTCGAGTCAGCAAAGATGAATGCGTCCGCCGAGTCGTCCGGGCACTCCCGTTTCCACTGTAACAATTCGGTAGCGAGGCCATCTGGCAGGTGAATGTCACCGAGGCTCTTTTCCGTTTTGCCAAACGGTCGGATCTGTCCGCGATAAACGGTTTCGGTGATCGACAACTTATTGCAATCATCGAAGGAACGCCAGCGCAGAGCGAACAACTCGCTTGGACGGAGCGCTTCGGTCAAATCCATCATCAGCAAAATCCGATCCCTCCTTTCGCTCTTTGCCAACGCCAGCCACAATTGCTCCCATGTCAGCACCCGCTTGTCCTTATTGTTCTCTGCATAAATAATGCAATAATAGGTATTGAGGAGCAAAATACCTATGCCGAGATTGAAGGGGAGCGCCGATCTTCTGGAGGACCGGCGCAGACGAGCTTTGGTGTTGCTGGATG
>JAJYUB010000080.1 GCA_021792795.1 Acidobacteriota bacterium
CCGCGCCTTCGAGGAAGCTGCCGCGCAACACGATCAGGAAATATCGGAGCGGATCGAGCAATGTAATGTACTGCACAATCCGCGGCATGTTGGCGATCGGCGTCGCAAAGCCGGAAAGAACGATGGCGGGTGGCCCATTCAAGCCGTTCTTTGGCTTGAGTGGGCTAGATGCAACCGACCCCCACATCCAAATCTGCGCGCCCCACATCAAAATTCTCGGAAAAAAAGAGAGTCATTCTGTGCGTAGCGAAGAATCCAGACGAAATTCAACTCGACTACGCCGCCATTCCCCTCTGGATTCTTCAATCCGCTCGCCGCGGAGACCTCCATTCAGAATGACTCGCGTTCGGTATGTATTCGCGAACTTTCCCGGCTCAGGCCCGCTTGCGCTTGCTCTCCAATGTCTCGCAGCATCAAGCTGTGCAGCAGCGCATTCAGCCGGGACTGATACCCCTCCAAAACATTTCATCTTTCATTTGCGCGAGCTCGGCTTCACCCAGCGGTGAACGGAAAGTATCTCGTCCGGGCGTGCAAATGCGAATGCAGCAAAGCACAGCGCCAGCACCGAGTGGTCGAGCGATGCCCCGAAGTATTGCCAGAAAGCTGCATGCGGCCCAGGGTAATTCGACGAAAACAGCAGCAAGAGCATGTAGACGGACCCACACGCGCTGGCGGGCCGGACCATGATTCCGAGCAGCAGCGACAGGCCGATGGCCAACTCTCCGTAGGCGACGAGGAAGGCCAGCACGCGTGCATGGGGCAGAACAAAGTTTCTGAGGGTTGGAACCATGAAAGGGTAGGCGCCCTCCTGTAGAAAGCGATGGACCCAAATTTCCATGCCTCCGAGGGTGAACTGCGTGCCCAGGACCTTGTATTCCGCGAAGATGAGAAACAGCACGCCGACCGCAACGCGCAGTCCGGCGAGTGCTGTAAGACTGGGAGGAATGCTGGAGCGTTTGGCAGGCATAGCATTTCAATGTGGGAGATACAATCGAAATTCTACGCCGCAAAAATCTGCACGCAACTTTAGCTGGGGGTCCCGAGATTTCTAACGCCCAAGGCAATTGACGAAGCGTAAGCCAAGGACGAACTCCAGCTTCTCCGTGGTTGATCCGGCCCTATTGGACGGGTGGCCTCATTCAATCCGTTTGTTGGCTTGCGTGGGGTAGATTCAGCAGCCAACCCATATCCCAATCCGTGTGCCCCGCATCTCGCTTTTGAGATGTGGGAAGTCCTTTCTCCACCCGAACCCATCCTCATCCTCTCAGGCCCGCTTGCGCTTGCCCTCCAAATCGCGCAGCATCGCGCTTCGAAGCAAAGCATTCAGCCGGGACTGATACCCCTCCGCCCCCCGCTGTCGCAGCCAAGCCAGAATATCCGCGTCGATCCTCAACGTGATCTGCTTCTTCACCGGTCGATAGAACGGATTAGCCACGGCATTCCGCCAAAACTTCCCCGTCAGCTCCGGCAGGTCAGATACATCGATCTCGCTGTCCGGCATCGCGGCGAGCTTCGCCAATTCCCGACTGCGGCCCGGCGTTGTCTTGCACTCAGCCATCGTTTTTCTTACGATTTTCTTCATAGCGTTCGCGCTCCTTTCTCGTGGCCTTTCGCGCGGTAATGATGCGGACGATTTCATCGGATTCTTCCTCTTGCACGGTGTGGCCCATGAGCAGTACAACGATGCCTTCGACCGTTCCGATGGTCTGCCATCGAAGCTCACCGCCTTCGAATCGATCCCGTTCGGCCACCGCGTAGGGATCGTCGAAGACTTCCGCAGCAAGGTCAAAGCTGACGCCGTGCTTGCGTCGATTGCTTTCCGCTTTGGCCTCATCCCACTCGAATAGAATCACGCATGTCAATACTATAATTGTTTTGTGTAGTTACATGAAAATATTCAGGCTTTGTGCCCGAAGCCTGTTCAATCTTGATGGTTGTGATTTATAAGTCGCAATCGAACAGTGAAATCCAGCCAGCATCTCGCACAACCAGGCCATCGTTCGCGAGCTTCGGCGACGATCCGAAGTTTGCCGCCGAGTATCTTCGCGCCGCGCTCCAAGACGAGGACGATCCGCGAGTGCTTCTCCTTGTCTTGCGGCAGATTGCCGAGTCCAGAGGCGGCATTGCGAAAGTCGCCAAGGCCGCCGGAATCGAGCGCGAAAGTCTCTATCGCGCCCTGTCGGCCAAGGGCAATCCTCGCCTGTCGACGCTTGTTGCCGTTACCAAGGCCATCGGCCTCAAACTCACCGCAGAAGCCGCCTGAGCCAACAGCGAATCCTTTACTCAGCCTCCAGTTCCTTCACCAGCCACAGCACCAAATCGTCATCCACTCTGCCCTTTTCGTCGGCTGGCGCCGATGCGCCACCGGAGTCGATATCTTCCCCGTAGGCCGCATATCCCAGGTGGAGATAGAGCCTCTGCGCCGCCTCATAGTCACTGAAGTGTCCGACGGCCACGCCAATTTTCTTGTAGTTCGCTGCTCGTGCCCGCTCTTCCAGCGCATGAATCAGCCGCGTCCCGACGCCCTGGTTCCGGCCTCGTTCCGCCACCATCACGTCCATCATCTCCGGGATGCCTGCCTCGCGAAACGGCGCGTGTCCGGAAGCCCACAGCACTGCCCCATACCCCAAAATGTCGGCTGCGTTCACCGCAACCAGGACCAGGCGCTTGCCGCCGGCTTGCTCCGCCAGACGCTGGTCCCACTTCTTCGCCCCTCCGTGCCAGACCGCCCCGCCGTCCGTCGCCACAATCCGGGGAATGTCCTCCGCCCGCAATTCCCGCACCTCAAAATTCATTGCCCCACCCTAAGAAACATTTCCACTGGAATCAACCTCGTCCACGATGCAATTTCGCGGACTTCTCTTTGTGTGTTGCCGCGTGTCGGTCCGTCGCATCGCAAAGAACAGGGCCTATTTCTCCAGACTCTTCTCTTCCCTCGTCGCCCACGCGACCCCGGCCACCACCTGCGCCACCCCGACGCAGCGTGTCAGCGTGGGATGATCGGCCATGTAGCGCATCAGGCCACGCCACGGCTTCGGCCCGACGTTCCATGCCTGCGCGTCTCGGTGGGGCCGCACAATCGCCATCACCCCATCCCCAATCAACGCCATGGCCATGAAATGTTGCCACCTTCGCGTCTTCATCGCAAGCTCCTCATACCGATCCTCTGCCCTGCCGGTTAGATGCAAGCCGGCCTATTGGTTGACCGTCAAACTACGTTCCAGGTCGAAAGTAAGGATGCTTTCAGCCGGGATCACCAGGTCCTTGTTCCCCGTGAACGCGCTCCCCGCTGCGCCGCCGCCGCCGCCCAGCAGACCGCCAATCAGCGCGCCCTTGCCGCCGCCGGCCAGTCCGCCAATGATCGCGCCCAGGCCCGCGCCCCCGCCAGTCAAAATGGCCGAACGTTTGCCCTTCCCCTGTTCCACCCGCTCCACGCGACTGGTCCGCACCATATATGTCTGTCCATTTGCGCTCAGGCTGTCCAAACGGATGGCCAGCACGGCCTGGCCCTTAAAACGGCCCAGGCTTTGCGCCTCCGTGACCACTCCTCGCGCGCGCCCGCCTGCGGGAATGACCGTTTGTCCGTTGACGACAATCGGGCTGACCAGTGTTCCAGAAAATGGATCGCCCGTCTGGTTCCCTCTGGTGGAAAGCGTCTGCCCCAGTCGTACCCGGACCCTGGTTCCCGCGGGAACAACGATGGACTGGGCGCCCTGTGGCGGCGGGGGTGCCCCTTGGTATCCAGAAGGAGGCGGCATGCCAGGGCCACCCTGCTGCGGCTGGCCATTCATGGAAGGAGGCGGCGGGGGCGGCGGCATCCCGGAGTAGCTCTGCGGTGGCTGGCCATCCATCGGCGCTCCACTGGGATTCGGGCCGCCTGCCATGGTCAAATTGTTCACGACCGTCTTCACTCCCGCTACCTTCGAGGCATCGTTGCCCGCCAGTTCGCGCGATCCCGGTCCATTCACCGTGCCGTTCAGCGTCACCGCGCCGTTACTGGCGCTGACTGCGATCGGCTGGCCCTGCAGCGCTGGATCGGCCCCAATTTGTTTCTGCACGTTGGCGGCAAGCTGGGCGTCGGTCGGTTTTTTATTGCATCCGGCGCTTAGAAAAACCATTGCAACCAGCGCCAACACCAGGACCGGAGAAATAAAATGTAATTTGCGCGTCATAAAGCCTCCACGTCGGCGAACTTGTCCCGTTCAGTACGACTGTCAAGGATTATATTGGAGAAGATTTTGGTTCGACCAGACATGGATCTTCCATCGACAACAGGACCCCTCGCAGCCTGAAAAAGACCTCCCGCGGTCCATTCCCGAACCTATAATCTCTTTTGAGAGGGCCAACCGGGATGGAAACCAGCAACCGACGAACGGCCGTGGTGGTATTGGGTTCGCTTGCGCTGGTCATTCTGCTTTTCCTGGTCGCGGAAAATGCCTTCAACCTGAAATTCCTGTCGCCGGACAATAGCGGCTCCATCCTGTTGTTCACGGCGCTGTCTGGACTCAGCTTCCTGCTGTTCCTGATACTGGTCGTCCTGCTGCTGCGAAATATTTTGAAGCTCTATGCCAGCGGACAAAGCCGCGTCCTTGGCTCACGCCTGCGGGCCCGCATGTTGCTGGGCGCGCTGCTGCTCTCCGTGGTGCCCGCATTTTTCATGTTGTCGTTTAACTATTTGTTGATGAATCGGTCGATCGATCGCTGGTTTTCGCAGCCTGTGGTTCATCTGCGCGATGAATCCATGCAGTTGGCGATGGAGATGTCCCGTTACGCCGCCGACAATGCCCGTGCAGAGGCGGAATCCCTCGCCCACGAACCCGCTCTCAACTCTGCCCATCTCTCGGCAAACCAAAAACCGCTGCTGGACCTTTTTCGCCGCCATAAAGTCACCCTCCAGGGCGGATTCGTTGTCATCTACCGCGATGGAAAAGTGATCGATCGATACCAACTTCCCGCCGACGGCGATTCGGTGAGCCTGCTTTCCAGCGTCCAACCCAACGAGCAAGCGCAGGCGATGCCGGCACAAGTGTCGCTGACCGACGAGATACTGCAGGCCGCCGACCGCACCGATGACCCCCTGTTGAGGATCGGCCAGTCGACTTATTCTGTCGGCAATGCTCCGTCGCAGAATGGCATGGTCATCGTCGTTGGCTTGCCCCTGCCCCCCGATGTGGGCGTCGCGGTCCACGATATTGAAAGCGGCACGGAAAGATACTGGGCCCTGTTGCGGGCGCGCAGGCGGGTCCGACAAACCTATCTGCTGGTCCTGCTGCTGCTGACAGGCTTGACCCTCTTTGTCAGCAGTTGGCTTGCCCTGTTTCTCTCCAAGCAGATCACCCGGCCAGTGGAAGCGCTCGCCGATGCCATGGACGCCATGGCATCCGGGGATTACGGCTCTCGCGTCGACGTTGCCGCCTCGGGTGAACTCGGCGAACTGATGCGTTCCTTCAACCACATGGCGACCGACCTTGAGAACAGCCGCGCCCAGCTCGAATCCTCCACCTACAAGCTTTCCGAGGCCAACGCCGCCATCGACGAGCGGCGCCGCGAACTGGAAACCGTGCTGGAAACCATTCCCAGCGGCGTCGCGACGCTCGACAACGACTTGCGAATCTTGCAGGCCAATCGCGCTTTCTGCGAGATGCTCGATCCACTCGGCGAACTCCCCATTGAAGGCCAGCCCATTCAATCCCTGTTTCCACCTGAATCCGCCCATGAAATTGGACGCGTCCTGCGCCGCAGTCGCCGCCTGTCCGCCGCATCGACCGAGATTGAAGCGCAAAGCCCTCGCGGCCCCTTGCATTTGATCTTTACCGTGACCCAGTTGCGCGGCTCCGTGCATGGACATCTGGTGGTGATCGACAATGTCACCGACGTGCTGCGCGCGCAAAAGCAAATGGCCTGGAAGGAAGTCGCCCAGCGCGTCGCCCATGAAATCAAGAACCCTCTCACCCCTATCGCGCTTTCCGCTGAACGGATTGAACGCCACATTGACCGCGGCCTCACCGAGGATTCTTCCCAGGTCCTGCGCAGCGCGACCGAGGTGATCCGCTCCTCGGTCGAGACATTGCGGCAGTTGGTCGATCAGTTTGCCGCCCTGGCCGACTTCCCCGCCGCCAATCGAAAACCCATCGATCTCAATCGAGTTGTGGAGAACACGTTGGCGCTGTTCGCGGGCAGACTGGAAGGCATTGAGGTCCGGCTGCGCCTTGCGGCCAATCTCCCGCCCGTACTGGCCGACGCGGAAGCCTTAAAACGGGCCTTCAGCAATCTCATCGACAACGCGGCGGAAGCGATGCAGTCCAGCCTGCTGCGCCTCCTCACCGTGCAGACCGCAACCAACGAAGCCCAGACCATGGCTGAAATCGTGATTGCCGACACCGGTCACGGCATCACCGACGAGACCCGTGAGCGCCTCTTCCTCCCCTTTTTCTCGACCCGCCGTCGCGGCACCGGCCTCGGCCTTTCCATTGCCGCCAAGATCGTCCAGGAACATCAAGGCAACATCCACGTGGAAAAAAATTCTCCCGCCGGCGCCCGCTTTGTCGTCATGGTCCCGTTTGCCGACTCCCCTGCCGTGGCGGAACTCGCCTCGCCATCCGCCAGCGTGGTTGAAGGATGAACCACATCCTGGTGGTCGACGACGAACCGGACATTCGCAGCACCCTGGAAGCGATCCTCGCCGAGGAAGGCTACGCCGTCACCACTGCCGGCACCGCGGCGGAGGGGCTGGATCTGGTCCGCGATGCGATTTTCGATGCTGTGCTGCTCGATATCTGGCTGCCCGACCGCGACGGTCTCGATGTCCTGCGGCAAATCCTGAGCTTCGATGCTGTCGCCGGCCCCGAGGTCATCATCGTCTCTGGACATGGCACGATCGAAACCGCCGTGCGGGCCACCAAGCTGGGCGCGTACGACTTCCTCGAGAAGCCGCTTTCACTGGAGCGCACCCTCATCATCCTGAAAAACGCGGTCGAGGCGCGACGCTTGCGCATCGAGAATCGCGAGTTTCAGCAGCAACTGACGGCGCACGCCCGCGTCACCGGAGAAAGCGTTTCCGTCAAGGCGTTGCGGCAGCAGATTCGCCTGATGGCGCCCACCAACGGCCGCGTCTTGATCTATGGCGAGTCCGGAACGGGAAAAGAAGTCATCGCCCGCGCCATGCATGCGGAAAGCCAGCGCGCCGATCGCGTCTTCGTCGAATTGAATTGCGCCGCCATCCCAGAGGACTACATTGAAGCCGAACTCTTCGGCTATCGCCACAGCGCTCTGCCAGGAGGTCCCCCGGAAAAGCGCGGCACCTTCGAGCGCGCCGACAGCGGCACCCTGTTCCTCGACGAAGTCGGCGACATGAGCCTGAAGACCCAGGCCAAGGTGCTGCGCGCCTTGGATGAGCAGCAGTTCACCCCCGTCGGCGCGGCCCTGCCAATCCGCATCGATGTCCGCCTGATTGCCGCGACCAACAAAAACCTCGAAGAGGAGATTGCCAAAGGAAATTTCCGCGAAGATCTTTTTTACCGGCTGAACGTCATTCCGTTCTATGTGCCGCCATTGCGCGAACGGAAGGAAGACATTCCCCTGCTCGCGACTGAATTGCTGCGCCAATTCGGCCGGCAATACGGCCGCCCAAGAATGGAAATCTCCGCCGATGCCCTGGCCGCGCTGCAACTGCATCATTGGCCCGGCAATGTGCGCGAGTTGAAAAATATCCTGGAGCGCGTCATGATTTTGAATCCCCAGGTCTCGCGCATCGAACGCAAGCACCTGCCGGTCTTGGCGGCGCGCGGCGCCGGCCGCCATGCCGAGGAGTTTTCTTCCCTGCAACAGGCGCGCGAAGCCTACGAACGCGACTACATCCTGCGCAAACTGGAAGACTGCCATGGCAACGTCAGTCGCGCCGCCGAAATTCTCGGCCTGGAACGCAGCCATCTCTATCGCAAGATGAAGGCCCTGGGCATCCACGCCAAAGAGGCGTGAAACAGGGCCTGTCATTCTGAGGGCAGCGAAGTATCCAGGACCGACGGTGGCCCGTTCAAGCCGCTTTTTGCTTGAGTGGGATTGGAAGAATTGCCTTTCCGCGCGGCTGCATCGCGCGCGACGGCCCGCCCTCGCATAATTCGCATACTTTCACCGATGCAAAGATCGTATAGTTTCGTATACACTGTTTTCCATGCCAGACCTGTATACTCCACGCGATGCCGCCGAGCGCCTCGGCATCTCCTACCCAACCATTAAGCAGTGGCTCTATCGCGGCAAGTTGCGCGCGGTAAAAACTCCCGGCGGCCATTACCGCATTCACGAACGCGACATCCAGGCCCTGCTGCATCCCGGATCGCCCGCCGCGCCCCAGCAGAAGAAACTCGCCTCCTCCGTCAGCGGCCGCAATCAGTTGTCCGGAAAAATCTTGGAGGTGCGCTTCAACGGCCTGCTGGCGCAGGTCAAGATCGCCATCGGCGACCAATGCATCACCTCGATCATCACTGCCGACGCGGCCCGCGAGCTGCAATTGCGCCCCGGCATCAAAGCGGCCGCCCTTATCAAGGCGACGGAAGTGATGGTGGTCCGTGTCTAATCCGGTTCGTAAATTCCTAGAGCGGTTTAGGTCTCGCAACGATTGTTCTTGTGCCGGCATTTGGGTGCCCCAGGTCTCGATTTTGAGACCTGGGATTCTCCGTTCCCTAAAATCATTGTTCTTGCTCTGCGCGCTCCTGCTCCCCGCAATGTTCTTGCCCGCGCAAACAAAGACCCTGCGCATTGCCGCCGCCGCCGACCTGCAACCCGTTCTCCCCGCCTTCATCCGCAATTTCGAGCAATCTTCCGGCGCCAAAGTGGAAGTCTCCTACGCCTCTTCCGCCACCTTGGCCGCGCAAATCCTGAACGGCGCGCCCTACGATCTATTTCTCGCCGCCAACCTCGCCTTCCCGCAAAAGGTCGTCGCCGCCAACCTTGCGATCGAACCCGCTCCCGTCACCTACGCGCAAGGATCGCTGGTGCTCTGGGCCAGCAAAGGAATTTTGCCGCGGCCGCTCACCATGCAATCGCTCACCAGCCCCTCCGTCCATCGCATCGCCGTCGCCGATCCCGTCCATGCGCCCTACGGCGCAGCCGCCATGGCCGCCATCCACTCCCTCGGCCTCGCCGCCGCGCTGCAACCAAAACTCGTCTTCGCGGAGAACATCGCCCAGGCCGCGCAATTCGCGCAATCCGGAAACGCAGACTGCGCCTTGATCTCGAAAACCATCGCCATCACGTCCACGATGCGGCAGGCAGGCAACTTTGTCCCGGTGCCGGTCACCGCCTACCCGCCCATCCTGCAAGGAGCGGTCGTTCTCCGCAACGCAGCCGACAAGCCCGCAGCGCAAGATTTTCTCCACTATCTGCAATCCACTGCCGCCCGCCGCCAACTGGCAGCAAGCGGCCTCGAACCTACAAGGCAGTGACGCGAAGCAACAAGAAAAGACCCAGATGGACACTGTCGCACTGCTATTGACGCTTCGCCTCGCGCTGGTCACCACTGGCATCCTGCTGGTGCTCGCCGTGCCGCTGGCCTATTGGCTCGCCTTTACCGGCAGCCGCGCCAAGGTCTTCGTCCAGGCCGTCTGCGCCCTGCCCATCGTGCTGCCGCCCACCGTCCTCGGCTTCTATCTGCTGGTCGCCCTCGGTCCACGCACCGCATTCGGTCGCGTCCTCACGCACCTTCTCGGCCATCCGCTGGCCTTCTCTTTTGCCGGATTGGTCGTCGGCTCGGTCATCTACAGCTTGCCCTTCGCCGTGCAGCCCCTCGCCGCCGGCTTTGCCGCTGTCGATCGCTCCATGCTCGACGCCGCCGCCACGCTCGGCAGCGGACGCTGCGACAGAATGCTGCGCGTCGTCCTGCCGCTCTCGCGCGGCTCGCTCGTCACCGCCAGCGTGTTGAGCTTCGCCCACACCATCGGCGAATTCGGCGTCGTCCTCATGATCGGCGGCAATCTCCCCGGAGCCACCCGCACCCTCTCCATCGCCCTCTACGACCAGGTACAGGACTTTCAATACGCCCAGGCCAACCGCACCGCGCTTTTCCTGCTCGGAATTTGCCTGGTCGCGTTGATGCTGCTCTACAGCCAGCGCCCGGCACGAAATGCAAGGAGCGGCGACCTTGTCTGACACCCCAAGTCCAAACCCGCCCAGCACGCCTTGGCTCACCATGCACATCGAGCACCGCTTTCATCACGGCGGCGCTGGATTTCATCTGCATCTCGCCTTCGCCGCCCACGCGCAGCGCACCGTCGTCTTCGGCCCGTCCGGCTCCGGCAAATCTTCCCTGCTGCGCGCCATCGCCGGCCTGCTCAAGCCCGACGTGGCCACCATCGAATTGCACGGCACCATCGTCTGCAACACAATGCATGGGAGTCAGCCCCGAATTTTCCTCCCCGCGGAAAAACGTCGCGTCGGCCTGGTCATGCAGGACCCGGCCGTCTTCCCGCATCTCACGGCGGCAGGCAATGTCGCCTTCGCGCTGCGTGGAACAGAACGATCGGCACAGAAAGAAAAAATCGCCCGCCTGCTTGAAGTTGTCGAAGCGGAAACGCTGGCCGCGCGCTGGCCGCGCCAGCTCTCCGGCGGACAATTGCAGCGCGTCGCCATTGCCCGAACGCTGGCGGCGAATCCTTCCATTTTGCTGCTGGATGAACCCTTCGCGGCGCTCGATGCGCCAAGCCGCCAGCGAATCTCGCAGAACCTGCATCAGTGGGCCCGCCAGCGCGGCATCCCCGTCCTGACCGTCACTCACAATCTGGAAGAGGCTTTCACGGCTGGGGATGAAGTGCTGACCATGGAAGATGGACGCATCACCGCCCAGGGCGCGCCCGAGCAGGTCCTATCGCAAGAGCGCGAGCGACTGTTGCAAATGCTGGGGGCCGTTCCCTCATCGTGAGAGAGAATCTGGGTGCTCCAGGTCTCGATTCTGAGACCTGGGGTTCTCCAGCCCTCACAGAAAAAATCATGCGGTCATACGCCTAGATACACCGGCTCCTGTTCCAGGCAAATTCCAAACTGCGCCAATACCCTCTTGCGAATCTCATCGCGCAGCGCCAGAATCTCCTTTGCCGTCGCGTCCCCGCGATTCACAATCGCCAGCGTGTGCCGGCTGGAAACCGCCGCCGCCCCCAGCGCAAACCCCTTCGGAAATCCGGCTTGTTCAATCAACCATCCGGCCAGCAGCTTCACCGATCCAGGATCGGCGGCGAAATGCGGAATCGGCTCGGTCAGCATCAAGCCCGCGCGATGCGCTTCCTTCACCACACGCGCGGAAATGTCCGCCAGGTGCGATTCCGACACCACCGGGTTCTTAAAAAACGAACCGGCGCTGCGGCAGTCCGGATCGCCCTCGACCAGCAGCATTCCCTTCTGCTGTCGAATACTGCGCACCGTTTCGCTCGCCTGCTTCAGCGTGGGGCCCTCGGTCCAGCCGGAAAATGCGCGCGCCAGGTCCTGGTACGCAAGGCGTGGAGCGCCGTGCAGTTTCAGCCGATAGCCAACTTCCGTCACAATGTAGCGGTCGCGTCCGGTACTGTTGAAAATGCTTCTGCGATAACCGAACTGGCACTGCGCGGCGGCAAAGTCCACCATCTTCAACGTCGTGCGGTCCAGCGCCCGCACCGCAACGATCGTCGACGCCACTTCCTGCCCGTATGCGCCGACATTCTGCACCGGCGTTCCGCCCACTGTGCCCGGAATTCCCGCCATGCACTCCACGCCGGCAAAATCCTGCTCCACTACATTCGAAACAAAGTCGTCCCAGTCTTCGCCGGCGGCGGCGGTAAACACGCTGTACGCGCCCTCCAGGTCCTGGCGAATGCCTCGGTTCGCCACCCGGACCACCGCCCCGGGAAAGCCCTTGTCCGACACCAGCAGATTGCTGCCGCCTCCCAGCACAAACAGCGGCGCATTTTTCTCCCGCGCAAACGACACCGCCTCGGCCAATTCGGTCTCGCTGGTCGCCTCCATAAACCAGCGTGCCGGGCCGCCAATGCGAAAGGTGGTGTACGGGGCCAAAAGGATATTCTCTTGAATCTCCACGAGGATGAGCCTACATCATCCCCCCTCATTTTGGGGCCGGGAAAATGCCGCGCCGGAACCACAGTTGTACCGCCGCGCGACTTTCGTCCCCGCGCTTTCGACCCTCCCGCCGGGTGCCCCAGGTCTCGATTCTGAGACCTGGGATTCTCCAGCCCTCACCGACAAAATCAGTCCTCGCCGCGTCTTTTGCGGCCAGGGTGGGAAAATTTTCGGGTGGCCCATCCAAGCCGTCGTTTGGCTTGAGTGGGATTGAACGACCTGCCATACGCCAAATTGCAGCGAAGTGGAGGGCCCTGCGGGTTTCATGAAAACAGAGAGAATCCGGGTGCCGGGTGCCCCATGCTCGCCGCGTCTTTTGCGGCTAGGCGTGTGTCGGGCATAGATTTGCGACGGAGGGTATAGCGTGGGCAGCAGGTTCTGTTTTAAGTTCGAAGCATGGGCCAGAACTTCATTGCTGACACGGTCAACCAGACGCTGCTGTTTCCCCCTTCGCT
>JAJYUB010000081.1 GCA_021792795.1 Acidobacteriota bacterium
CTCTGTTTCTGCCTCGCCGCAGCCAAAAAATAACCATCGCGACTCTCCTCTTCCGGCCCAAACCCGGCCATCTCCAAGACTCCACTCCGGATTCGGCTTAATCTCCTACTCGGTTCCGGAATCGCTGGCCTGAAGCCCGGCCCCAATTTGCAATCGTGTCGCGCGCGAGTATTCTGGGGTTTCGCCCCTTTGTTCCAGCGTGCCTTTACCATCGGCCAGTGACCATCCACAAAAATCCATCCCGAAAGGCTGCCGCATGACGGACCCTTCACTCTCCAATCCCCCGAGAATCCCCCCGGAACTTTCCGCGGAGGTCCGCCGGCTGATGCATGACCTGAGCAACGCGCTGGAAATTGTGTTGCAGGCCGGATATCTGTTGACCACGGCAGACACCGAGGGGCCGGTGAAGGAATGGATATGCCTGCTGGATGGGGGAGCACAGCAGGCATTGAAGATCCATCAACAACTGCGAGAGTACATCCGCATGCACAGCTAGCGCGTCGAGCGACTAGCCCTGTAATCAGGCCAGTTGTGCATCCAGCGTAATTTCGGCCGCCTTCAGCAGGCGCGAGATCGGGCAGTTGACCTTCGCCTCATTCGCCGCGGTCGCAAACGCTTCTCTGCTTGCTCCTGGCACTTTGGCGTGGGTCGTCAGATGAATTTTTGTCACTGTGGGGCCCGTCGAGAGCATTTCCAGCGTCAGTTCCGCAGTGGTTTCCAGCGACTCGGGGGTCAAATTCGCTTTGGTCAACTGGCCGCTCAGCGCCATCGTAAAACAACCGGCGTGGGCGGCGGCAATCAACTCTTCCGGGTTGGTCCCTTTGCCGTCTTCAAACCGGGTATGAAACGAATACGCGGTATCTTTCAATACTCCGCTCTCCGTGGAAATGGCCCCTTTGCCGTCTTTCAGCGTGCCCTGCCATCTAGCGCTTGCTTTGCGTTGCATGGATCTTTCTCCTTAGGGTTTGTGGAAGATAGGCCGGGAACTCTCGGTTCGGCGGCCCGCGTGCCGTTGAATGTCTAGGATAGCAGCCGCACTGCGGGGGAGTCGAACCCTCTCCAATCGATGTTGCGACCCACTTGCGCATGCGTCTTGGCCGCCTCTTTGGCGTGGAGAAACACTGCAACCCACGCTGAATGGCGCAGCAACGCCTTCGCGGGTCCAAGACGATTGCCGCAAGAACTAATTGGTATGCGCGGGCCCGGAAGTTCGCGACTGAACCGGAAGCTCAAAGGAAAACACGGAACCATGTCCAACCTGGCTGGTTACGCTGATCGTACCGCCGTGCGCCTCTACGATTGCCTTGGCAATGGCGAGTCCCATGCCGGTCCCATGCACCTGATAGCGTTGCCCGGTGCCGCGATAAAACTTGTCGAAGATAAAGCTCTTCTCCAGCATTCCAATTCCAACGCCGCGATCGGCCACGCTCACCACCAGCGCGTCCTTGGTCTCTTCCGCGCTGATAAAGATTGGGCTGCCCGGAGGAGAATATTTCGCGGCATTTTCCAGCAGGTGATGCAGCACCTTTTCTATCATGCGCAAATCGAAAAAGACTGGACGCAGGTCATTGGGCAGACGCACGGTGACCGGGTGCGCCGCAACAATTTCCTGGGCATTCCTGACCGCTTGATCCACCAGTTCCCCCACCGGGTGAAGCTGCAGGTCTAGCTGGACTTCATGGGCATCCAACTGCGCCATCTCAACCGCTTCTTCAATCAATCGATTGAGGCGTCCGCTCTCTTCGTCGATGATGGACAGCAACTCGTTTCGCTCCTGTACGTTCAACTGCAATTCTGAGCGCAGACTGCTGACCGCGCCCATGATCGACGTAAGAGGCGTGCGCAGCTCATGAGTTACGGAATCCAGCAGCGCGCTGCGGATGCGTTCACTCTCACGAGCGGCCTCGGTCTTGCCTAATTGCTCGACGGCCCCGGCGCGCTCCACTGCAATGGCCACCATGCTGCCCAGCGCCTCCACACTTTGCCTCGACGGACACTTGCCGAGGATGCCCAACGCACCGATGGGCCGAAGCCCCATCATCAGCGGGACCAGACATATTCGCTTCTCGTCGTTTCTCTGAATGTCCCTCTCGCGCGAGGCGGAACGAAGCATTTCGTCGCTGATCTGCTCGCTGCTCCTGCCGGAATGGTAGACACTGCTTCTGGAATTCACCAGCAGCGCTGTGCCCTCGGTAAAAAACGTGGCTGTAATGATCCTGGGAATGGAATTCAACAAATCGAGGATATTATCGGTTGTGAGCAACTGCCGGCTGAAGTCGTACAGCCGCTCCATTTCCACCCGTTGACTCTTGGCCTCTTTCGCTTCGTCGCGGACACGATCGGAAAGCCGGCTGGACAGGACTGCGGTCACCAGGAAAGCGCCGAGAGAAACCCAGTTCTCCGGATCGGCAACGGTGAACTTCCCAATCGGCGGAAGAAAGAAAAAATTGATCGCCAAAGTAGCGAGGACGGAAGTAAAAATCGCGTTGGAAAGTCCCCATCGCCCGGCAATAAATAGAACGTATAACAATAATGTAAGAGAAACTGTGGTGTGATTGACATGCAGCATGGAAAAATATATCCAGACGATCAGCGCCACGGCCAGCGCGGACGCCGTATACCGCAATATCGGAGATGTACTATGTGGCTGCACCATCCCAATTCTACTCAGGTCGCGTAAGAGATGAGCCCCCAGGCCGGAAACGTAAAGCCGATCAAGACACCCGAACAGTGGCTGGAAGCCGCCGCACCGGAAAAGACCTCGGGCATTTTCAAGGTCTTCCTGGGCTATGCTCCGGGTGTCGGCAAAACCTTCAATATGCTCAGCGAAGCCATTCGCCGCAGGAAGCGCGACGAAGACGTGGTAATCGGATTCATTGAGACCCATCAACGACCTCGCGTCATTGAGCTGGCCAGCCAGTTGGAAGCGGTCCCGACCCGCCGGCTTGAATACAAGGGCACGTTCTTTGAAGAACTCGATTTGCAAGCGGTGCTGGCACGGAAACCGCAGGTGGTGCTGGTCGACGAACTCGCGCACACCAACATTCCCGGAAGCAAACACGAAAAACGCTATGAGGACGTTCTGGAACTGCTGCAAAACCGCATCGACGTCATGTCCGCGCTGAATGTGCAGCACGTGGAGAGCCTGGCCCCCACGGTGCAGAGCATCACTGGCGTGAACGTGCGGGAAACAGTCCCAGACTGGGTGCTGGACCGCGCCGACGAGGTTGTTTTGGTCGACGTTACCCCGGAAGCGTTGCAGACCCGCATGCGCCGCGGAGACATTTATCCCGCCGAGCGGATTGAACGATCGCTGGCCAATTTTTTCCGCCGCGGGAACCTTCTTGCCCTGCGAGAACTGGCGCTGAAGCGGGTCACCCATGCCGTCGATCAGAATCTAGACGCTTACCTGCGCCGAAAACAACTGGGCCAGGATTGGGTTGTCCAGGAGCGGGTCGCGGTGTGCATCAGTTCCAATCCTGCGTCGCAGCAGTTGATCGCTCGCGGCGCCCGCATGGCCGAAGGCATGGACGCGGAGTTTTACATTTTGCACGTCGATTTACCCGACGATGCAATAGAAGAGAAAGGCCGAAGCCTGGCGGCGAATCTGCGCTTTGCGGAAAATCTTTCGGCCCGGATTTTCCATGTGCAAGGTGGAAAGGTTGCCAGCTCGATCGCTGACTTTGTGCGCGAACATCGCATCACCCAGATCATCATCGGCCGCTCGGCGGTCCGGGGCTGGCGAAACTATCTCTATTTCATGGCGATTCAGCGGCTGCTCCGCGAAGCTCCCAACGTCGATGTGCATATTGTGACCCAGGAGCAGCATTGAGCGGCCGATGACAGATCTGACCGCCATGCGTCGCGATATCGCAGAGCCTGCAAGAATTCTCATCGTGGATGATGAAGCCCAGATCGTCCGCGTGCTTTCCATGGCATGCACCGCCCAGGGGTATCGCGTGAAATCGGCGGCGGATGGAGAATCGGCTCTCGCCGTGTTGAAAAACTGGCCCGCCGAATTGATCGTCACCGACCTTTCCATGCCGAATATGGATGGAGTGGAGCTTTGCCGCGCCATTCGAAAACAATCCAGCGTTCCCATCCTGGTGCTGTCTGTCCGCAGCCAGGAGAAGATGAAAGTGGAAGCTCTCGACGCCGGGGCCGACGACTATGTGACCAAGCCCTTCCAGATCAATGAGCTTCTCGCCAGGATTCGAGCGGCCCTGCGACGGCCAAAGCACGCGGCGGCGGAAAACAAAACAGCGGAAGTTGTGGCCGGAGATTTCCGCATCGATCCAGGATCGCGCCAGGTGTTTGTGCGCGGAACAGAAGTCCATCTCACCCCTAAAGAATTCGATCTGCTGCATGTCCTGTCGCTCTCTCCGGATCGAGTGATCACCCGCCGCGCGCTGATGGTTGCTGTCTGGGGTGGCTACAACGTGGACCAGCCGGAATCCTTGCGCGTTCTCATCGCACAACTTCGCCGCAAGATCGAACCGCGCGATGGGCCGCGCTATATCCTGACCGAACCCTGGGTGGGATATCGCTTTGTCCCGGAACAGTCGCCCTCCAATCCTTCCTTATAACTTTTTTATGACCTCCTTATGCCTTTTTTATGCCCAGAGGTGTGAACTAATTGCAGTTCGAAAACATCCGAACTGGGCAGGCAATTATGTTGGCGACATTCTTAGCTGGAACGGGCTGCGTGGCGGCGATAGTTTTTTTGCTATTTTGTTACCGTGGATTTGCTCGTACCCAAGCGGCAGACCCTTTGAAAAGAAAGAACAGGTATGTGTTTCCGCTAGACAATGCGGACCACATCATGCCTGGGAGTAAAAAGACGCTATTGGCGGTCCTTGCCCTCGGCTTATTCCCCGGCGCAACCACGCGTGCGCAAACTGGCGGACAGCCCGCGGCGGACGCAAATGCCAAACAGATTGGCTTGGTGACCGCGCCGCAAGCAGCCCCCGCTGACGCTGCACCTGCAGCTCCACTTGCGTCGCCGGCGATGGTCGGCTCCCTCAGTACTGCCTCTCCCAGAACGTTGGACGCAGGGCCGCTTGGGAAGTTGGATGTAACTGGCATTCTCAGCGGCTTCGGCTACTGGCAGGGCCACCCCGTCTCCAGCGATCAAGCCGCGCGCGCGGATGTCGGCAATGGACAGATATTCATTCAGAAAACCAGCGGACTGATGCAGTTTTTTCTACAGGCGGGCGCCTACAATCTTCCTGCATTGGGCGTGCCGCTTCTTTCCACTCGCAATACTGTCAGCAATTATTTCGGAGCTTTGCCGCAGGCATATCTGAAATTGGTCCCGAAAGGTAATTTCTCCTTTCTCATCGGCAAGTTACCAACGTTGATTGGGGCGGAGGACACATTTACCTTTGAAAACCTGAATATCGAAAGAGGACTGCTGTGGAACCAGGAAAACGCTGTCAATCGTGGGATCCAGGTGAATTACACGAAGGGCAAGCTCAGTAGCTCGCTGTCCTGGAACGACGGCTTTTATTCCAACCGCTATAACTGGCTTGACGGCGAGTTGACCTACACCGCGAATGCAGCCAATATTGTTGAGGTTGTGGCTAGCGGCAATCTAGGACGTACCGCTTATTCGAGTTTTGCAACGCCGCTGTATCAAAACAACAGCGACATCTACGACCTCATCTACACCCATACCGCCAAGCGGTGGATGATCGAGCCCTATTTCCAATACACCTATGTTCCCCTGGATGTGAAGATTGGCGTGGACCGCGCGACGGCAACCCAAGGCGAAGCGGTGCTGGGTAGTTATAGCCTTGCCCATTACCTGACCATGGCTGGGCGAGTGGAGTATATCTCCAGCACTGGCAGTATTCATAACGGCGCTGTCAATTTGTTGTATGGCCCAGGCAGTCGAGCATGGTCGCTCACCTTGACGCCAACCTATCAAAAGAAAGCATTCTTTGTGCGGGGAGAGCTTTCCGTTACACAAGCCGCAAACTACACGCCGGGCGATGCATTCGGCCCAAAAAATTTAAACTCCAATCAGACACGAGGCGTGGTTGAAACCGGATTTATGTTTTAACGTTGCCCGGGCAATAGGAGAGACACAATGATTGACATTTGGATGGTTTTTTTGGCCCTTTTATTTTTCTCATTGGCAATTGGATATACGCTCGCGTGCGAGCGCTTGAGGTAACAGCATGCATATCGAAGACATCGTTCTACTTGTCATCTCGGCAACGTTGCTGGTCTATCTGGTATTTGCCTTGCTGCGCCCGGAGAAATTTTAGCCATGACCGAAAATGGATGGTTTCAGATCGCGCTGTTTTTTCTGCTGATCGTGTTGATCGCGCGGCCGCTCGGCATCTACATGGCGGACGTTTTTGAGCGCCGCAAGACATTTCTCGACCCCCTGCTGGCCCCCATCGAACGCCTTCTCTATCGGTTGACTGGCGTCGAAGCCGACAAGGAGATGCGCTGGACGGAATACGGAATCGCGATGCTGCTGTTTAGCCTCGTCTCCATGCTTGTCTTATACCTCATCGAGCGCGTGCAGACATGGCTTCCATGGAACCCGCAACACTGGCCCAATGTTCCGGCCGTTCTGGCGCTGAACACGGCGGCGTCTTTTACCGCCAACACCAATTGGCAATCCTATGTGCCAGAAACAACGATGAGCTATCTGACCCAGATGGCCGGGCTTGCCTACCATAACTTCACGTCGGCCGCCGTAGGCATGGCGCTGGCCATTGCGATGGTTCGTGGCATCAGCCGTCGCGAACAAAACACTCTCGGCAATTTCTGGGTCGATGCGACGCGCGCGATCCTGTGGGTGCTCCTGCCCATCTCCATTGTGTTTGCGCTCGCGCTTGTATCGCAGGGAGTGGTGCAGAACCTGCGTCCCTACGACACTGCCCGCCTGCTGGAATCGCAGAAGGTTGTGACGCAGGACAGCGCCGGAAGGTCCGTCACCCAAACCGTCGCCACGCAAACCATTGCGCAAGGCCCAGTGGCGTCGCAGGAAGCCATCAAAATGCTGGGAACCAATGGCGGCGGCTTTTTCAACACCAACAGCGCCCATCCATTTGAGAATCCCACGCCATTTTCCAACCTGCTGGAGATGCTCGCCATCTTCGCAATTGCTGCGGGACTGACCGTCACGATGGGGCACATGACGCACTCTCCGCGCCATGGCTGGGCGGTTTTTGCGGCCATGGGAATCTTGTTTTTCGCCGGCGTAACCACCGCCTATTGGGCCGAGGCGCGCGGCAACCCACTGATGCATGGAGTGGCGCAACAAACCTCGGCGACACAGGCCGGCGGCAATATGGAGGGCAAGGAAGTCCGCTTCGGAATTGCAAACTCCGCACTGTTCGCTACCGTGACCACCGACGCCAGTTGCGGAGCGGTAAATGGCATGCACGACTCGTTTACCCCTCTCGGAGGCATGGTTCCCATGGTCAACATCATGCTGGGAGAAATCATCTTCGGCGGAGTGGGTGCGGGACTGTACGGCATGTTGATCTTCGTCATTCTCTCCGTCTTTATCGCCGGACTGATGGTCGGTCGAACGCCGGAGTATCTCGGCAAAAAAATCGAGGCGTACGACGTCAAGATGGCCATGCTGTACGTGCTGGTCTTCCCGTTGCTCATCTTGGGCTTCACTGCGGTGACCGTCTTGCTGCCGCATCTCGGGCTCAGTAGCCTGGCGAACGCTGGCCCGCATGGTCTCTCGGAGGTCCTGTATGCCTTCACGTCCGCGGCCGGTAACAACGGCTCGGCCTTTGCCGGCCTGAATGCCAACACAAACTATTACAACCTCACCCTCGCGATCGTAATGCTGTGCGGGCGTTTCCTGATGATCGTCCCCATGCTGGCCGTGGCTGGAAACCTGGCCCGGAAAAAAATCGCTCCGGCATCCGCGGGGACGTTCCCTGTGACCACGCCGTTGTTCACCATTCTTCTGACTGGAGTAATTGTCATCGTTGGCGCGTTGACCTTCTTTCCAGCATTGACGCTGGGTCCAATCCTGGAACACCTTCTGATGTATGCAGGAAAAACTTTCTAGGCAGGGCATGGTTCGGAGAAAGCAATATGGCGAAATCGAAAAACACGCATCAACGATCGCTCTGGGACGCGCAGATCACCCAGCGCGCATTGGTCGATTCTTTACGCAAGCTGAGCCCATGGAACATGATGAAGAATCCCGTGATGTTCGTCGTCGAAATCGGCAGCGTCATTACCTCGCTGCTGCTGGTGCGGGATTTTCGTTTCCATGGAGTGGCCTCCCGCTTCGATCTTCAGATCACTCTCTGGCTCTGGTTCACCGTCCTGTTCGCAAATTTTGCCGAAGCCATGGCGGAAGGCCGCGGCAAAGCGCAGGCGGACGCGCTGCGCCGGGCCAAGTCCGAGACCATGGCGAATCGGCTGAATGAAAAAGGCGTCATCGTGCAGCTTCCCAGTTCCAAACTCCGCTCAGGAGACATCGTCATTGTGTCCGCGGGCGAAATGATTCCCGGAGACGGCGAAATCATCGACGGCGTCGCGTCGGTCGATGAGTCCGCCATCACGGGCGAATCCGCTCCAGTCATTCGAGAGTCAGGAGGAGACCGCTCGGCGGTCACGGGAGGTACGCGGGTCCTGTCCGATCAGATTAAAATTCGCATCACCTCCAACCCCGGCGAAACCTTCATCGATAAGATGATTGCCCTGGTCGAAGGCGCGGAACGGCAGAAAACCCCCAATGAAATCGCTCTGAACATTCTGCTGGCCGGCCTGACCATCATTTTTTTGTTGGCAGTCGTCACGTTGCAGCCCATCGCGATCTATTCGCATTCGCCGCAGACCGTCTTCGTGCTGGTATCGCTGCTGGTTTGCCTCATTCCAACCACCATCGGCGGCCTTCTTTCCGCCATCGGCATTGCTGGCATGGACCGCCTGGTCCAGCACAACGTGCTGGCCATGTCTGGCCGCGCCGTGGAAGCCGCCGGCGACGTGAACACACTTCTCCTCGACAAGACGGGAACCATCACCTTCGGCAACCGACAGGCCACGGAATTTTTGGCGGCTCCAGGCGTCAGCAAGGACCAGCTTGCCGACGCCGCACAACTTTCCTCGCTGGCAGACGAGACTCCGGAAGGCCGCTCCATCGTCGTGCTGGCGAAAGAGACCTATGGGCTGCGTGGGCGCGACCTGGCAACCATGCACGCGGAGTTTGTTCCCTTCAGTGCAACCACCCGCATGTCCGGCATCAACGTCGATGGCCGCACCATCCGCAAGGGCGCAGCCGAATCCATTGCAGCTTATCTACAGGCTTCCGGCGGCATCCTGGCCGATGAGGTCCGCGCCGATGTGGAGGGAATCGCGCGCAGCGGCGGCACGCCTTTGGTCGTCGCCGAAAACAATCGCGCCCTGGGCGTCATCCATCTGAAAGACATTGTCAAGGGCGGGATGCGCGAACGCTTCGCGCAACTGCGAGCCATGGGCATTCGCACCATTATGATCACCGGCGACAACCCGCTCACCGCGGCGGCAATCGCTCGCGAAGCCGGCGTGGACGATTTTCTGGCCGAGGCGAAACCTAAAGACAAGATGGACCTGATTCGTCGCGAGCAAGCCGAAGGCAAGCTGGTGGCGATGACCGGCGACGGCACCAACGATGCTCCAGCGCTGGCCCAGGCCGATGTCGGCGTCGCGATGAACACCGGCACGCAGGCCGCTAAGGAAGCCGGCAACATGGTGGACCTGGATTCCAATCCCACCAAGCTGATCGAAATCGTCGAAATCGGCAAGCAGCTTTTGATGACCCGAGGCGCCCTGACCACATTTTCCATCGCCAACGATGTCGCCAAGTATTTCGCCATCATTCCTGCAATGTTTGCCGCAACGTTTCCCGTGCTGGCTGCGTTGAATATCATGCATCTGCGCACCCCGCAGTCGGCCATCCTGTCCGCCGTCATCTTCAATGCGCTGATTATTGTCGCGCTCATCCCGCTGGCGCTGCGCGGCGTGAAATATCGACCGATGAACGCGGAAGTCCTGCTGCGCAACAACCTGCTGCTCTATGGCCTGGGAGGGATCGTGCTTCCATTCCTAGGCATCAAGCTGATCGACATGGCGATTACGGCCATGCACCTTATTTGAGGACCGATATGCGGAAACAATTCATCACGGCGTGTTTGTATACTCTGGTGACGACCGTCCTGCTTGGACTTGGCTACCCGCTTGCCGTCACCGGGCTGGCGCACTTGCTGATGCCGGCGAAAGCCAACGGCGAACTCATCGCAAAAGATGGCGTTGTTGTTGGTTCCAAATTGATTGGGCAATCCTTTACCGGGCCGGGCTACTTTAATGGCCGTCCCTCCGCCGCCGGTACAGGGTACGATGCCGCAAACTCCTCCGGCTCGAACCTCGGCCCGACGAATGCAACGTTGATCGCGCGTGTCGACCAAAGCGTGCATGCGTGGCAAACCCGGGAAGCGCAGCATGAAAATGCGCACACCAACGTTCCCATCGATCTGGTCACGACCTCCGGCTCAGGGTTGGATCCAGACATCACCGTGGCCGCTGCTGAGTACCAGGTCGCCTCGGTCGCGCAAGTTCGCGGACTGCCCAAAGATCAGGTGGCGCAACTGGTCAAGGCGCATATTGAACCAAGGCAATTTGGAGTTCTTGGCGAGCCCTGTGTAAACGTGCTGGAGTTGAACCTGGCGTTAGATGCCATGGCGGCGCAACGCAAGTAGCCATCGCACAAAATCTCGGTACACGCGCTGCATTCCGGCGCGATCATTTGCCCTCTGCGCGGGCGCTCCGGGGACCGCGGGTGTAAGGAGTTCAGAGAAAATCGATGGATTCCACGCTGCTTCCCCAACCTGAACCCGCGTCTTTCCGATCAGTTTCTTAGGATCACCGCGCATTCGTTTAGAATCGACTCTGTCACCCACGCCGGGATGGCGGAACTGGCAGACGCAGCGGACTCAAAATCCGCCGAGGGCAACCTCGTGGGGGTTCGACCCCCCTCCCGGCACCAAATAAATCAATAACATCCAGCAAAATAAGCCACCGATGACAGGTGGCTATTTTTATTCGATGGCTGTTTTGATGGCTGTTGGTTCTCGCAATAAGAGGCGCATCTGAATCAGCGCGGCTCGGTGGCTGTTTTGGAAGCAGATTGCTCCTCTATACTGTGGGGCATTCAGTACATGAGTTGCTAAACCTGTCGCTGGTGTACTTTGAATGATGGCCTCTATGGAGCACAGAGTGGTGGTGAAGAAGCAATGTGTTGACGATATAGAGAAGGCTCATCCGGTCGGTGCCACCTTATTCGGGTCGATGGGAGCCGTAGCGGCGCATCTCAGCGAGGAGCTTGAAGGCGGCTTTATAGGCAAGCGATTTGAATTCATGGATGTTGGCGAATTTCAAGCAATCGCTCATTCCGGACGTCTGTCCGAAGTAAACCGAATTTATTGGAGGGAAATCCTCTACCGCGTATATTGGCATCAGCTCTCAACATCATGAGACACCAAAAGTGGCAGGCTGCATGTGTCCGCGCCTTTGCGACGCCCGCGAATTTCCTAGCGTTCGCCGCAGGCTTACGCGGACTGCTCGAGAGCGCCCAGGATGCACACTATTCTCTGGGAGCGGTACTCCCAACGCTTGCAGGTAATCGAAGCCAGATCGAATCCGCGCTAGCGGGAAAACTGCAAGATAAGGGCTACGTCAGTGGTGAATTAGAAGACCGTCTCATACACTTCATATATGCCCGAAAAGTCGCAAAAACAGAACGAGAAATGTCTCCGGACAGCCACATGGCTCTTGAGCCTAAGGACTATAGAAACGCCATCGGCCTACCAGAAGATAAGCGCGAGATGTATAGACAGCTTTATGATGATCTCTGTGGCATTTGTCATCCGACCGCATTTTCTTTGATTGCTGGCTGGAGAAACGAAAACGGAGTTGTTGGGATCGGCCAGTGCGACGACAGCTCTCAGATTCTAACGCTCTGCCAGAAATATGGCGCCACTATCAGTTCCGCCCTAAGCTTGAGCGTCACCACGTCGGCGATGAATCTCAAGGCGCTAAACTGGTTCTCCTTACCGGAGACCAAGTGTGCAGACGTTGCGCATTGGAACTTTGATGATATTCCGGCATGGAAAAAAGCCCAAGCCGCCGTTTCGAGTAAGATGGTGCATTAGAATCTGCTCGTTAACCAATACCTAGCCAAAGATATTTGAAATTTTGAAACCAGCGGTCGCCTGTCCGATGATCTTGTTATCCCGACGAGAGCAAAGGGAGGCGACCGATGGAGAGGTTCACCAAGCTGTTTGGCAGCCTGATCGTT
>JAJYUB010000082.1 GCA_021792795.1 Acidobacteriota bacterium
ACCAGTTGCTCGACTTCCTCACGATTGCGACGACCACGAACCGCTACTCCCGACTCTGTGTCCATACTCAGAGTCCATCACAGCCCAAACCCTTTTTACAGGTGCGGTTGCCCTTACGCATACGGTCAACCCAAGGATTTGATCATCGGACCCTCCGGATCCGGGGGGATGTACTCCAATGCCAACGGCTCCATTGCGGGCAACGGCCCTCACAATCCTTTTACTGACGGAACCGCTACATTCCTACTTGACGTTTCCGGTGTCACCATGAGCACCAACGTAGATAGCGCCGTGTTCTCCTTCGGAACCACTCCGGGGATCGACGTGTCCGGCATTCCACAGACCTCGATTGTTCCGGTCATTCCGGAACCTCCTTCGCTGCTGCTGCTGGGAACAGGGCTGCTCTTTCTTGCGGGGGCATTCAAGGCGAAGCTTTTGCTGGCGTAAGCGCGAAGCATTCGATGCGGAAGCCTCTCTACGCCTCAAACCTGGGGCCGTGGAGAGGCGTTGGCTCTGTTGGCGCCCTCCACCAAAACAATATGGTGCCGTCCTGAGCGGAACGAAGTGAAGCGAAGGATCTCGCGATTGTTTCAGAAAAAACGCAATACCCTGGATCGGTCGCCGTGGCGACCTCAGCACGATGGGTTTTAATACTGGCGCATGGCCCCCAGGTTTCATCCTTGCTTTTGACCCCTTGTTACAGTCGCGTCGCCTCTTGGCTGCGAGGGCCTGCATCGGCAGCTCAACTCGGTTCCCCTTATGAGTTGGCGTATGCGGCCAGGCCGGACGGTTGTTTCGCACCCACCGCGTTTGCGTTAAGCTCCGGGCTCCCGGAAGAAGCCCCAATTGCTTCCACTGGCTTTGCAAGGTTTTGCGCATCTCCCTCGGCAATGCTCTCTATGTAGCTGATCCTTGGCACTAGAAGTTTGGTCTTTGAAGTGCAGAGTAGTTAGCGTCCCTGGCAGCAGGGGCAAACACCCGACGTTTTGAGAGTGGCCCCGGAAGCAACACGGACCATCCCCGCAACCCACTGGTAACACACATCCAGGAGGCTTTTGTGAAAATAAAATTTCGTAATGTAGCTTTACTCGCGTTAGCAATGGCCCTTGCCGCTGTACCATTAACTGCAAAAGCCGATTCAACCTTTGGCTATACCTACGTCGGCAACGACGGCGTCTTCGCCACAGGCACCCTCACCGGTATCCAGACAGCCGTTGGCGTATACGACATCACCAGCGGAAACATTACGCTCAGCGGTGCTCCTGCGTGCAACAACTGCGGCCCGTTATCGGGTCCTCTGGACGGAACCGGGGTATTCGTCCAGAATCCTGGAACAGGCGTTTTCCAGACCGGTGGCGGAACCGAACTGATCCTGACCAACACCGACAGTTTTCTCTACCCATTTTCCAGCCAGTTGATCGACGACAACGGCCTTTTCCTGTTCCAAATGAACGGTGGCCTGGGCGTCGGGCTTTTCTCGAACGAGCCTGTGAACCCGGGGTACGGAATGTTCGGCGGGAACTGGACAATTAACGACACTGGCAATCTTAGCCTAACGCCTGAACCCCCCTCGCTGCTGCTGCTGGGCACAGGGCTTCTTGGCATGGCCTTCCTGCTCTTCCGCCGGAAGGCTGTGAAGCCGGTCTCTCACCAGGTCTTGAGCGCATAATCGACGCGGCTGTGCGCGGAACGGATCGAACCTGACTCTTTAGATCGAGTGAATGGTTGGAACGGAAAAGCGGCGGGCCGTCGATACGGCCCGCCGCTTTTCCGTTCAGGGCTGCTCGGGCTCCCGGAAGAAGCCCCAATTGCTTCCACTGGCTCTGCAAGGTTTTGCGCATCTCCCTCGGCAATGCTCTCTATGTAGCTGATCCTTGGCACTAGAAGTTTGGTCTCTGAAGTGCATAGTAGTTAGCGTCCCTGGCAGCAGGGGCAAACACCCGACGTTTCGAGAATGGCCCCGGAAGCAACACGGATCATCCCCGCGACCCACCGGGTACACATATCCAGGAGGCTTTTTATGAAAATGAAGTTCCGCAACCTAATCGCAGTCGCAGCTGTACTCGCCATCCCGGCGTTTCTAGCGGGGACGGCCCGAGCAGACAGCAGCTTGAACTTTAGTGTCTGGGCGGGCACCGCCTCGTTCACGAGTCCGTCGTTCACGATACCCGGCGGCACTCCCGGCATCACTGGCACGATAACCGATCCCAGCAACAGCATCAATTTCTTTAGCAGCACCGACAACAACCTCACTGGTTTCCTGACGACGGGATCCACCGGACACTCGTACCCCGGTTACACCTCATTTCCGAACAATAACACTGTCCGCTACATCACGGGCAGCAATCAGACGTACAGTGGGTCTCTTCTCGGCGGCAATACCACGACCGGTGGCATCAACAACGACGTCATGGATTTCACCGGCATGACCTATCTCCAGAACGGAGCGACCTACTCCGTGACCCACGACGATGGGATGTATCTCGAGGTCGGCGGCACTTGGATATGGGCTCCCGGTTCCTATACAGGCAATCCCAGCAATGGGTCGACTCAGTCGTTCCAGTGGCATGGCTCGAGCGGCCCGAAAACCTTCTCTCTCTGGTACAGCGAGGTCAACGGAGCGCCTGCGGTGCTACGGACGAACCTCGCCTTGACGCCTGAGCCGCCCTCGCTGCTGCTGCTGGGCACGGGGCTCCTTGGCATGGCCTTTCTGCTCTTCCGCCGGAAGGCTGTCAAGCCAGTCTCTCACCCGGTCTTGAGCGCGTAATCGACGAGGCTGCGCGCGGGAACGGATCGAACCTGACCTCCTGGATCGAGTGAATGGTTGAACGAACGCGATGGGCCCTGGATTGGATATAGATAGACAGGGCCCATCGCGGAATCGGGGCGATGGATCGGTGGAAGTTGTTTGTGACATCCCACTGTCCGCAAGCCTCGTTTTTTTCGGCCTCCTCTGTCTGCGCTGTCAACCCCCAAATCGGTTCGCTGAATGGGATTTTTCCATCCATGGTCAGCCGTACCTGTAAGGGAGATGCGGTGCATCGGCGGCAGCCGAATCCATCGGGTGCATTTCGGCCTGTCATTCAGGACGCGATAGGCGGGATCGAGAAGTTGCGCGATCAGGACAGGCGTATCCATCTCTTACCCACCGCATCGCGCATGAGCTCGCGATTTGCCCCTCGGTGGTCCGTTATTGCAGGTAATGATTCGGCATTGAAATTGCGGTATTGTTGAAATTCTCAATGGATAGATGATGATATAGATATATAGTTGTGGTGATACACGTCGGCACTTTCGGGCGACGGCTCCGAATGGAGTCCGAGGTTCGCAGGTTTTTGAGGCGGCTGCCGACCACATTCCACAGTGAGCGATGGCATTCGTGGATCGGGGCCCATGACAGAAGACTTGACAGTGCCGGACGAGCGGCGGGAAAGCCAGCGCTACAAGCTGAGTGTGCCCCTCACTGTGATGGTTGCAGGCCGCGAGGTCTCGGCCTACACCAGGGACATGAGCAACCGAGGAGTATTTTTCTATCTGGCCATGGACGATGGAACTCTGCTCGGTCGCGATTTTGAATTTGTGGCCGAATTGCCGCCGGAAATTACGCTTTCCACCTGTTGCCGGATACGATGCCAGGGCCAAGCGGTCCGCACGGAGCAAATCTCGGTGGATATGACGGGAGTTGCCGCGAAGATCCTGGATTATTCGATTGTCAGGGGGCCTGCGTCCGCCCCTTAGAGTTTCCGCAAACCCAGTACGCGATGATCGGCAAGCCATCGCTTCAGCACGTACACGAGCTTGTTGTTGCTGCCGGGATCGGTAGGCAGCAGAAAAAATCCCGGGTCTACCAGATAGCGCATGGAGTTGTGCACAATTCCCTCCATCACTTCGCCATCCAGGAATTGCAGCCGCATCCAGATCCCGCTCACAATGGGCGTCCTGGTATGAAAATTGATATGGCTGCGTACCGAGTCGCCGTCGAAGCTGTGGACATAGAAGACGGCCTTCACGTCCTGGACTGAAATCTCCTCGACAACATCCGATTCCAGACGGCGTATACGAAAGGACTCAGGGCAACTGGGCGGAGCGTTGCTCAACAGTTCCTCAATGGTGTTCCACGGCGGCGGTTCCAGGTATCCTTTGATCATCCTGGTCCCGAACTGGATCACGACCTTTTCCGGCTGGGGCATATCGGTCTGGCTCATGATGGAAGAAACTTTCTCGCTGTTGGATTCAATCTGGTCGTTCGATGGAGCGTCCTCTCCGTATCTCGATGATACGGAGAAGACGCATGATGTCAATGCCACCTTCGTTTTGGACCAGTGGCATGTCCCCGATAACTTCAGGGTGCCTATCAGTCGGGGCATTTTGCAGTAGAAGAGTGCGGTGAGGCGCAGACCCTCCGAGGCAACCCGGCTCGATCCGCCTGGCCTGAATTGCCATTGGCTAGGGCCGATCCGGCACGCTTTAACCCGACAGAGATCGGCGGCTTCGTAAGGCTCGATCGTTCCGATTCCGGACCCGGTGCATCATCTTCTCAGCACTCGGGAATAGCGGCCAGCCGCCAACGGGCCAGATCCTTACGCCTGATCGAAACTGTGCTGCTTCTCCGGCGGACTGAGATTGTACCGTTTGATCTTGTAGAGCAGGGACTTGTAGCTGATCTGCAAGTCGCTTGCTGTCGCCTTGCGGTTCCAGCCCCTGCCCTCCAGCGACTGCGCGATAGCGGCCGATTCGACATTGCCCGTCACCGTCCGGACGAAATGCTTCAGGTTTGCGTTGCCTCCAGCAGCCTCAACGTTCGGCGCAGGCAATGTCGCGCTCCGCAGCGCGCTCAACTCGTCGACAATCGCCTGTTCGTTGGCCAAAACGAGATAACGCTTGATTGTATTCTCCAATTCACGAAGATTTCCGGGCCATGCGTGGCCGGTCAGGGCGTGCGTCAGCGCAGGAGAAATGGGCAGCGGATCGCAATCGTACCTGGCGGCCGCCTTGCGCATAAAGTGTTGGGCCAGGACCGGAATCTCTTCGGGGCGCTCGCGCAGCGGGGGCATTTTGACCGTAAATCCATTCAAGCGATAGTAGAGGTCCTCGCGAAATGTTTTGTTCGCTATCGCCTCTTTGATGTCGATGTTTGTCGCGGCGATCACGCGCACGTCGACTCGAACGCTGGATCGGCTGCCAAGGCGCGAGAAACTCCCATCTTGAAGCACCTGTAACAGCTTGGCCTGCAAAGCAGGCGGCATTTCGCCAATCTCGTCCAGGAAGATAGTGCCGTTATTGCAAACCTCGAATTTCCCGGGTTTGGGTTTGACAGCGCCGGTAAAGGCACCCTGTTCATAGCCGAAGAGTTCACTTTCGAGCAGATCGGCAGGCATCGCCACGCAGTTCACCTTGAGGAAGGCGCGCTGGCTGCGGGAAGACATCTTGTGTATCAATCTGGCCGCGACTTCCTTGCCGGTGCCGCTCTCTCCGAGGACAAGAACGGGGATATCGGTGCCAGCGACCAGCTTGCATTGGGACTCGATCTCCCGCATCCGCTCGCACGACCTCACAAAAGATGTGTTCCCATCCAGAGGGATTTCCGTCGCTTCATCGGCGGCGGGCCGCTTTCCTAATGCCTCGAGGCACTGCTGTACAGCAAGGTCAAGATCGCTTTTTCGAAACGGCTTCAGGATGATGTCGGCTGCACCCATCCGCGTCGCCGCCACGACTTCCTTCAATTCCGCTGAACAAGCCAGCATGATGATCGGAAGCGATGGCTTGGAGGCGCGAACCTTTGCCAGCAGACTGAGCGCGTTCTTCTCACCTTCATCTTCGCCAATCTGCCAGTCCATCAGGAGCAGGTCCGGCGCCGGAGACTCGCTCAAGCTCCGGCAGAGTTCCGCGGCGTCGGTGAACAGGCTCACACTGAAGCGGTCCGCGAGAACATCGCGAATATAAGCCAGGATCGCCCGGTCAGCGTCGAGAACGACGATATGTGAACTGTGTTTGTCCGGAACCTGCATGGCCATCTCCTTGTGCGTGCTTGTCAACTGCCCGATTCTCTGTGAGACTAGCTCCCCGTAAAAATAATGGTTGGTTAAAGTTCCTTCTCGCGCCTGACGAGCGTGGTGGAACGCCGAGGAATCCGCGCGCTAATTTGCGACTGACAGTCAGCAAAGAAGATAGGATAGCCGGACCCATTGCATCTGGTGGCGAGGGATTCTTGGTCGGTACCGCAGGCATTTATCCCAAGGTTTCATCTACCGCAGTGGTTCATCTACCGCAATGCTTCATCCTACGCCATGTCAAAAGAAATCCCGCGATTTCCGTAACGCAATCAAAGGTAACCATGCGGGAAGTGACCCAGGGAGAAGAAGCGGAACCGGCACCATGGCCGAAGCGGGCTTCGTCGTGAGACATCAAACGCACGAGACGGTCCATCGCAGGTTAGGGCAGATTCGGACCCGTTGAACGCGAGTTAGAATACAATCCAACCGCGAAGCCTGTAATATGCGATCTTCGCAGTCTCGATCAGCATAATCTCGAACCCTGAAAAACGTCCGCTCCAATTCTGAGTGTCGTGCAGCACATCCGGGACTGCCATCGGGGTGACCGTAATTCCAACTTTGCGAAAGACTCGAATCGCCCGGTACATGTGGAAATCGCTGGTGAGCAGCACCTTTTTGCCGGGCATATTCCGGATCAGGCCGGCGGTATCAAGGGCATTTTCTCGCGTGCTGGTCGAGCGCGACTCTGTAATTATCGCCTTGCGGGGCACGCCTTCCGCCACCAGGAAGTTGAGGATGCCTGGGCCGCTTCTGCCGCTGACCACAACTGTCTTGAAGCTCCCGGTTTTCCATGCAAGCACTGCCATTCGCGCCCGCCAGTAAGAGGAATACGATATGCCGTTGGCGTCATCGGCTGCGGCGCTCAACAGAATGAGGACATCCCCTCTCGGCTGGTCGATCGAACCGGAGTAGGCCCGTGCCCACCATGACACAATGGGGGTCGAAATCGCCAGCACTGTGATGAGCCCAATGGCTGCGAGCAACCGATAGAGCCATCGAGCGAGCCTGCGCACAATGGTCATGCAAAGGCGTCCTCAGAGCGCTCCATCGTCTTACCGGGCATTCGCCTTCGCCTTGCGGGTGGATAGAACGGATGTGAATATCTCCGTCAGTTCCGACGCGACTGCTTCCCAGCTTCGGCCCCATTGTGCGGAGATACTCTTTGCATCCCATGTTCTATCAAGGACCGATGCAAGGGCTGCGGCCAGTGCCCCGGAATCGCGAGGAGCTATCAGGCACCCGCACTCGTCGCTCATGATCTCCGGGATGCCCCCGACATTGGTGGCAACCACGGGTCGGCCGCATGCGAGCGCCTCCAGAATAACGTTGGGGCAACCTTCCATATAACTTGGCAGGGTCGCTACATCGGCGGCAGCCATCCAGTCAGCGACCTCGTCGAAGGTGCAACCGCGTAACGCGTGAATATAGCCGGTTGCGTCTTTGGCTTGAATCGCGTTCTCGATCAGGGGTCTGTCTGGCCCGTCGCCGACCATATACACGTGCAGATTGGGCCTTGCTGAATGCAGTGCCGCCGCCGCTTCCACCAGTTCGAGAAGTCCCTTCTTCGGATCCATGCGGCCAATGTAGACGATGGCTTCCGAAGCCGGATCGATGCGCAGCTTCTTCCTCGCTTCAACGCGGTCCCTGGCGCGGAAGACGGAGAGATCGCAGCCGCTGACGATGGCTCGCGTCTTCTCCGGCGGCGCGCCCATGGCGACACATCTTTGGCGCAGATCTTCGCTGATGCCCAGCACGAAATCCGCTTCCCGCATTACCGTGCGCGTATGCATCTTCGAAAACTGGTCGCCGATGCTGTGCACATCGGATCCAACTCCCATCACAATCACTGGAACTGAGAGCGCCTTGCCGATCTGAACGGCGGCATATCCATCCGGGTACAGAAAATAACTGAAAATCAGATCGGGAGCGAAATTGCGCACGTGAGGCAGCAGAACGCGACCCGCGTTCCAGCCGTTGAACGGTCGCGACACCATCGGCAACACAGGGTAATCGTAATAACCCGCCTTCACATCCGGCAGGCTGAAGTTAGCATCGAGGCCGCCGTAAGTTCGGCTCTTCGGCTTGAACAAGGATGGATACGCGGCGTGGGGATAGAACACCTGCACGTCGTATTGGCTTGCAAGGACGCGTAGCGTCTGATATGCGGGCCGCCCTTTCGTGGGCTCTCCCGAACTTGGAAAATGCGCGGTGACGACCGCAATCCTGAGCACCCTACTGCACCTTTCCGCCGATTTCGGCGATCGCACATTGTGCTTCGGCTTCGCGCTGCCGACCGACGATAGAGTGCAGCAAGCTAGCGTAGCGCTGCGCCAGGGCCTTGCGTTCATACCGCGCTATCTTTTCGAGATCGGGCTGAAAAGCGCCAGCGAGCGATTTGCCGCGAGCTGCGGCATCGATGAATAGTTGGCGGATGCCCTCGACATCGCGGTTCCCAGCCCACCATCCAGCCCGCAACTCATCGAACAGGCGGCGCGTCTCGCCCTCCGCATGAATCGCCCCAAGAATGGGCTTGCCTCCACCGACGTAGTCGTAGAATTTACCTCCGACGTTGAGGGGATCGTGGTTGATCAGCAAGACATAATCGGTCTCGTTCATGGCAACCAGCGCTTCACGTTGCGGCAGAAAGCCTCTCAGTTCCACCATGTCACCGAGTTGCAGGAGGACCTCACGGAAACGGGGCTCCTCGATATGGCCGATAAAGCGAAGCCGGAATCTGGACTTCACTTCCGCAGGCAACGATTGGATGGCTTGGACCAGAGCGGTTGGCTCAGTTGAGGAGTAAACGGTTCCGACGTAGGTGACAACAATTTGGCTGTCGCATTGGGGCGTTGGCAAGGACGCAAAGCGGCGCAGTCTGGTGGCATCGAAACCATTCGGGACCAGATGAAACTTACTGTCCCGCTCCTGCGGGTACCGATTGCGAATTTCGCGCCGCGCCGCCTCCGTCACCGCAACCACTGCGGTTGCATTTCTCACGGCGCTGGCTTCGGCCCTTTGAGCTATTTTGCGACTTCGCTCGCTGGAGGTGAACAGGAAACTGACGAGATCGAAGTTGGTCGTGAGCCACTCATCCCGAAAGTCGATTACGATGGCAAGGCGAGGAAACTCCTTCCGGAGCTTTTCGACCAGAAGAAGGGTGGAAAAAGGAGGGGCCGTGATAAGCACAACGTCAATATTCCTCGTCCTGACGATACGGCGCGCGGCGCGCGTGAGCGCCGGGAGCCAAGCCACCTGGGGGTCAGGCTGGAGGGCGTTCTGTAGAATTCGCTTCAGGAACCCTGGTTTGCTGGGGCCAGATGAACTGGCGCCCCCACCGGCAGCCGGCTTCGATCGCGAGACCAGCCTCTTGATACGCTTCCGGATGCCAAAGGGCAGATCCAGCGTTAAGGCCCGATGAATAGTGACTTGGCTGGGTATCTCCTTCAGCAAAGCAGGCTCGGAGCCGACCGCGGACGCATTGCGCGCGGTCAAGACATCGAGCCGGATTTCTTCAGCGGGAAAATATCGTGCCAGGCTGGAGGCCCGCATCACTCCTGTGCCTCCCATCGGAGGAAATGCATAAGAAACCAAAAGAACATTGAGTGGATTCATCGGCTGCCTTCTGTCACACAACTTCCCGCGGGAGAGACGATCTTGTCAGGTAAAATCAGCGCTTCGGCAGCCTGAAACATTTGCCAGGCGGTCGCCCAGTGGATCTCGATCGCCCGCCGCTCCGCTTCCTCCGCCAGCCACCGAAACAGGTTGCCAAGACCCCCGTTCAGCAGCGGGCCGAGATTCCTCTCCGCAGCGCCATGCGTGTAGAGCTTCAGAAAAAGATCGTCGCCAATCGTAGGAGAAAGATCGAACCACCGATGCACTCGAGCAGGAGTCGGCATGTCGTAGCCCGCAATCTCTCCCGTCTCGACTCGCGGTTTCATCCGTCCTCCAAAACGCAGGCCAAGCGGGCCGGTGATCATCAACAAGTCGCCGCGCTGTCCTCCGCCAACTGTGGCTTCGACTCCGCGATCGAAGGACCGCGGACGATGATCGAGATTGCTGGTACACCAATAAATCTGGTTCACAACTCGTCCCTGCGTAGCAGAGGGGGCTGATGGCATGGTGAAATCGGCATAGCAGCCCAGATCGCGCAGCAGCGCAATTTCCCCATTCAGGCCACACAACTTGCCATCCGGCCGCGAGTTGTCCAGGGCCCAGTTCCCATGGACAAAACCGAAGACGGTTCGGCCGTCCCGCTGGCGAAGAAGGCCATGATCGCAGGTCAGACGTTCGCAGTATTCCGTAACTTTTTGAATGAAGGACTCGCGCCGCTCATTGTCGTGATGCATATGCACTTCCACGTCGCCTACGCACAGGCGTACCATCTCGGCGATGCCGTCGAGCAGATCTCGTCGATACTCCTCTTGCGGATAGAAAAAGCTGTACTGTGGGCACTGGCCCGCGGCGTCTCGGGGAGCGTCCCCCGCAATGCGCGGCCACTTGTCGCGCCATTGCGCAACCCGGTCAAGCGCAGTTCCGATGGAGGCGCTCATCCCCAGCGGTTCGTAGTGGTCGGCAATGGCAACCCAGGCGCGCTTCGGCTTTGAGGGTCGCATGCGTCTCCGCGCCCTGTCCTTCAGGTATGGTAAAAGCCAGATTTCTGCGTGGCGAGGAAAGTCCATTGACGGGTCTCGTTGTTATCTGTTGTCGAAGCTGCTGGAAGGCACGCTTCGTTGGGTCGGGCTTTTCATCTCTGTCAAAACATCCTGCATCGATAACTGGCAATTCTTTTTCGTGCCATCGACGGCGCAGAGCTAAGGAATCAGCCGAGCAAGAATACCGGCAATTCGGTCCGACGCTTTACCGTCCCATAGCGGCGGCCTGCACTCATGCTTGCGGCCGCCATTCAGGACGTCGTCAAACCGCGACCGGAGCAAATTCCAATTGCGCCCGATCAAGACATTTGTGCCCTGGGTCACGGTGATCGGCCGCTCCGTATTCTCACGCAAAGTCAGGCACGGGGTACCCAGATAGGTGGTCTCCTCCTGTATACCACCCGAGTCCGTGATAACAACCGTGGCATTCTTCTGGAGAGCAAGAAACTCCAGGTATCCAAGCGGATCGATGACTCGAAGATTCGGGCTGCACCGCTCCAACTGCGCCGACCATTTCCGACGAGTTCTCGGATGAACCGGAAAAATTAAGGGGAGTTTCTCGCTCAAGCTGTCAAGCGCCTGCAACATCGGCAAAAAAGTCGACTCCTCATCGACATTTGCCGGACGATGAAGAGTGATCAATCCGAAAGATTTCAGCGATAGCTTGTCTTTGAGTTCCGGAAAGATATCGTCAGCCTTCGGCAGGAATTGAATGAGGGTATCGATCATCACATTGCCAACCAGAAAGACCTTTTCCGTTGCAATGCCCTCGCGCGCAAGGTTCTCATCGCCATCGATCGACGGAGTAAAGAGGAAGTCTGCAAGCTGATCGGTAATCAGGCGGTTGATCTCTTCCGGCATCGAGCGGTCGAAGGAGCGGAGCCCCGCCTCGACATGCCCGATGCGAATTCCGATCTTGGAGCAAACCAGCGCCGCCGCAACCGTGGAATTGACATCGCCGTACACCAGTACGATGTCGGGCTTGCGCGCCAGCACAACCGGCTCAAATCGACTCATGATCGCGGCCGTCTGCTGGGCGTGCGATCCTGAACCGACGTCAAGGCTTTCATCTGGGTCAGGGATCTCCAGGGCCTTGAAAAACACATCCGACATCAAGGCGTCATAGTGCTGGCCGGTATGCACTAGCCTCTGTTCGTGCCCGCTCCGCGCTAGCGCGCGGTACACCGGGGCCGCCTTCATAAAGTTCGGCCGCGCGCCCACTACGTGTAGAACTTTCATTTTCAATCCCCTTCCCTGGGGCCGGCTTCCCATTCCGTTTCCCTGCTCCCCTCACGCCTGGTTCTTGCGTGCGATCGTTGGAGGCAGGCGGAACTCCTAGCATACCCGCTAGAAAGCATATCGTATTCAACGGCCCCTACGGCAGCCAGACTGTAGTAGGGCAGCGATTCCGGAACCGAGTAGGAGATTAAGCCGAATCCGGAGTGGAGTCTTGGAGATGGCCGGGTTTGGGCCGGAAGAGGAGAGTCGCGATGGTTATTTTTTGGCTGCGGCGAGGCAGAAACAGAG
>JAJYUB010000019.1 GCA_021792795.1 Acidobacteriota bacterium
GGGGGAAACAGCAGCGTCTGGTTGACCGTGTCAGCAATGAAGTTCTGGCCCATGCTTCGAACTTAAAACAGAACCTGCTGCCCACGCTATACCCTCCGTCGCAAATCTATGCCCGACACACACCTAGCAGCCAGTTGTTTTCTGGCGCAATTTTAGCCTTTCCTGCGCGCCATTCCACCGAAGCACCCCCAGAAAGGTCAACATGTATACGTTTTCGCCAAAAAAAGAACATCGCCTGTATTGTTTATAGCTAAAAACAACTATAAAAAGATTGACTACAGCGAAATAGATGACATATGATGCGCTTCGGAAGGCGAAAACATGAAGAGTCAGGCAATCTGAAAGTTTTCGGAGGGGGCAAGCAATGAAAGCTGGACGCAGCACGCAACGAAGCCGCAAAAAAAGTTTTTCCGAGAGAAGTTCTTCTAAGGGCCGCGCAACTCGAACCATCCTGCAAATTGCGATTCTGGCCATGATTTGTTTCGCGCTGCGCATGCCAGTCTGGGCGCAATTCGACACTGGTACGATTGTGGGGTCGGTTACCGACCCATCCGGGGCCGTTGTCCCCAACGCCAGCGTAACGATAACCAATGTAGACACCGGAATCGAGACGGTTTTGCAGACTGGCAGCGGCGGGAGTTTCGTGGCGTCGGCCCTGCCCTTCGGACACTACGTGGTTGCGGCAACGGCGGGCGGTTTCGGCAAGTCTACGACCGGCTCCTTAGTGCTGACGGTGAGCGCGACGATCCGCGTGAATCTGACCCTGAAGGTGGCGGCGAACAGCGAGACAGTCAAGGTCACAGGCACGCCCACGACAGTCGACACCTCTTCGAGCACTTCCGGCATGACGCTGAACACAACTCAGGTGGCCAACCTGCCTGTCAATGGCAGAGATGTGAGCGATTTTCTCGAGATATCGCCCGGCTCCGTGGACTCGACGGCCTACTTTCAGGGCAGCGTCAACGGGCTGGATAACATCTTTACCGGACTGAACATTACAGTGGACGGGCAGGCAGCGAACCGCGGCGATGTGAACGGCTTCCTGGAAACCGAAGGTCAGGAGGGGGCCCGCATTACGCGCTCGAGCATAGACAGCATCCAAGAGATCGACTTCGCCAACAGCGGCTACAGCGCGGAGAACGGCTTCTCGCTGGGCCCGCAGATGAATATCATCACAAAATCAGGTACTGACTTCCTCCACGGTACGGCGTATGAATACCTCCGCAACGACGCTCTGGACGCCAGGGATTATTTCAATAACACCGGCCCCATCCAGCCGCTGAAACTGAATCAGTTTGGTGGCAACCTCAGCGGCCCGATCGTCCGCAGCAAAGTCTTCTACTTCGTGAACTACGAGGGGGACCGCACGCACCTGACGAACATCGAGCCCACCTACGAGGTCCCCAGCGCCTATGTACGATCGCAGTTCGTGCCTTCCATGGCGCCCATTCTGGCAATGATGCCGCCGCTGCCCGCAGGCTGCGGTCTAGGTTCGACGACGGCGACCTGCGCCTACGACACGCGCTATCCGGACAGCGGCACCTACGACCTGGTCTTCACGCCTGTCGATCTTCCCGATACGGTGCGCGAAGATACCGGCTCGGTCAGGCTCGACTATCACTTCAGCAACAGCGACCAGGCGATGTTCCGTTATAACATCAACAACTCTCTTACCACTGACACGTACGGCACCAATCAGGGGCAGGTTTCTCCTCAGGCGCTGACCACGCAACTGACCGTGTTCAATTGGACGCACACCTTCAGTCCGACGCTACTCAATGAATTCAGCTTGTCGGCGAACCGCTTCCATTCCAATACGGCGTCGAACACGGGCACTCCCTATTTCGCGATTGCCGGCTTCTTTACCAATCTCGGCGCCTTGCCGGGAGCGCAGAGCTTCAACCAGACCAATGCGAATACCTTGCCTGAGTTGTTCGACAACGTGACGAAAACAGCGGGCGCCCATATGCTAAAGTTTGGCGCGCAAATCCGCTTGAACCGACTGAACACGTGGCTGAGGCCGATCGAGAGCTACGAGTACTACAGTTTTCCTAGCCTCGAAACCAACTTTCCTTTCGCGCTGGAGAAGGAGGGGACTCCTGGATCGATCGGCAACGATAGCTCGAACTGGGACCTCTATGTGCAGGACGACTGGAGAGTGAACAACAATCTTTCGGTCAATCTCGGCCTGCGTTACGACTACAACACTACCTGGAATGTCGCCCACGGCGACCAGCGGCAATTCGACTATGCGACCCAGACTTTCGGCCCCGCAGGCGCAAACGCATACAGCGCTCCAAGAACTGACGTTGCGCCCCGCATCGGTTTCGCCTGGGACCCGACGGGCCAAGGAAAGACCGTGCTCCATGGCTACGGCGGCCTGTTTTATATGCCCATGCAACCTTCTCCGAACACTTTGGCGGACAATATGCCGGCGAACGCGACCATCACCGACACCCTTTTCAACCTGACGCTGTTTGGCGGCACCGTTCCCTCGATCTCCTATCCCACTCCGAATCCGCCGCTGCTGCCGAGCAACCAAAACGTATTTATATTCCCGACGAACCCGAAAGATCCGTATTCGACCAACTGGCTGTTCGGGATTCAGCAGCAGCTCGCGCAGGGTACCGTCCTGACGATCAATTACGTCGGCAACAAAGTGCAGCACACGCAGGCTGGGGTGGCCTTTCAGGGAATCAACCTTAACCCTTCAAATCCCAACTCCAATGTGAACCGGCGACTGGCGGCGCAGGGCGTGCCCTACCAGAACGAGAACTACATGCCCAACATTCTGTTCTCCAACTACAACGCATTACAGGTCCAACTGCAAAGAAACATTGGGCGGCTCGATCTCGAGGCAAATTACGTCTGGTCGCACGAAATCGATGACGAGGTGAACGTTTTTGCGGGTTTTTCAGACCCATTCAATATCAACCTCGACCGCAGCAGCGGAGATTGGGACACGCGGCACAACCTTACCGCCAGCGTGGTTTATAGCCTTCCCGACCCGAGAGGCACCAGTCGGCTGGTCCGCGAGGTCCTCGGCGGATGGCAGGCCTCCAGTATCCTGCAAACCCGCTCGGGGCTGGCACAAAATGTGGAGGTGACCTCGGGCTTCTTTGGGAACTACATGCGGCCTGATTCTGTCCCCGGCGTGCCTCTGAAGGCCGCCAACGCCAGTTGGCCAAGTTCGAGCTACAACATCAGCGCGTTTACACTGGAGCCGGGTTTTGACGGAGTGTGGGGAGATCCCACGACTATCGGCAATATCGGCCGTAACTCTCTTCGTGGCCCGGCGTTTTTCCAGTGGGATTTGTCCGGGATGAAGAATTTCGTCCTTACTCAAAAACTCAATATGCAGTTTCGGGCGGACACCTTCAACATCCTGAATCATCCCAACTTCTCGAACATCGACACGGGGATTTGCAGCGCTGTTGCCTATCCCAGCGCAACGTCGGGGGTTTGTACGCCCAATACTCGCACACTCTCAAACGGCGTCTGGTCGGGATTCGGGACCTCCAGCGCGACCATTGCCGGCGCCGACACGAACCAAATCGGCAATGGGACCGCACGCCAAATACAACTCTCAGTCAAGTTCATCTTTTAAAGCACAACGAACCCGCGGGGGCTGACGGTGATCGTCAGCCCGTTGCAAAACAAGTAGAAGGGGGCCTGGTTTAGTGCGAACACTCCGCTCCGTTGTTCTGCCGATGCTGCTTGCCGGCAGCTTTTCCACACTCTGCCTTGCCGCAACCTGCACGCCTCAATTCAAGTTGGAACAGAACAATTCGCTGGGATGGCAGGGGGCGGATGCCGCCTATTCCATTCCATTGCCCGGCGGCCGCGATATTTGGATCTTCGGCGACACGCTCTATGGAAAGAACCGTTTTGTCGCTGGCAGCGCGCCGCGGATGGTGCATAACAGCCTGGGCATCTCCACCTGCGACACCCAGGGCAATTTTCACCTGCAGTATGTGATTCGACGCGGGCCGCAGGACCAAGCCGAGAGTTTCTTTTCGCCCCAAAATCCGGAGCACTGGTACTGGGCAATGGACGGCTTCGTGGACAAAGGCGATTTGTGGATCACGCTGCTCTGTATCGAGCATGCGAAACAGGCCAGCCCGTGGGCGATGGACTTCGCCACCTGCGGTTCCGACCTGGCCCGCATCAGCCATCTCGATCGCGACCCTCAGCACTGGACTGTCCAATATTTTCCTCTGGTCCCCGATGGGGTCAAGGCCTATCCCTCCGCTACAACCGTGGTGGACGGAAAGTATGTCAACCTGTTCGCACTTTATGAGTCCGGCAGTCGACCGCTATTGATCACCCGCATTCCGCTGAAAGGACTCAACAACCCGAAGAAGCATCTTGAGTATCTGACGGCGGACGGCCAATGGAAACCAGGATTTGTTCCGGCCAACGCTAAGCAGGTGATGAAGACGGGAAGTACGGAGCTGTCCATCCGTTACCATCCTGCGCTGAAGAAGTGGCTTGCGGTGATGCTCGACCCATACGGCTTCTCCGATAAAGTGGTTCTGCGATCAGCCCCCACCCTCACTGGCCCGTGGAGCGAGCCGCAAGCGATTTATCGCATTCCGGAAATGCTGCCGGGAGCCAAGCGCGACAAAGACACATTTTGTTACGCAGGCAAGGAACATCCGGAATTCGAATCGCCGGACGAGCTGGACTTCACCTACGTCTGTAACACGATGGATGTGCCCAAACTCGCCACAAATTACAGCATTTACTATCCACACTTCATTCAGGTCCCCATGCCGATACCGAAATTGGAACCGTAACGGACCGTTGCGGCGCACTGTCCTGTGGCGCTGCTGCCAAACGGCTGCCTGTGGCGCATTCGAATATGCGGAGGCCGAGGCCGCCGGATGGTCGCTGCCCGGCATTGTGAACGAATGGCCCGGAACCTCAGACAGCACGTTTTCGGAATACTAGCTATCTATTTGACGCCACCGGGCCCAACCGGTTGTGGTTTGACAAGTTTTGCAAACGGAATTGGCTTAATCTGAACGGCTTGTTGTGCCAATCGATAGAACAGCTTGCCGCGTGAAGCCGATGTGCGGCGGTTAAAACGGAAGGTGAACTCGTTCAGATAGTCGTCCAGGTACGCATTGCCAATGGCTCCTTGGTGCGTTCCCAACATCCAGCGCTTCAGCAACCCAATTACGAGGTGGACGCGCGGCAATACGTGCTCCGCCTCTGGCTGTTCGGCTTGAACTTGGCGTTGGTGCGCCGACATCGTTCTGCCCACTACCGATGGCCGCGAGATCCGGCTGCGGCGGATCACCGAGCCAACAGCCGAGCAGAAGTCTTTGCTCCGGCAGCTCGGAATCAGCCTGCCCGAACATCTTCGATTGCAACACAAATGTAGTGCAGACTCGGCAGTAGCCTGAACTGATTCTGAACCACTTAGCCCATCTGCGGCCTCTTTCGTGACGAACTTCGGCTAGACCATTCCGGGGCCCCCTGGGGGAAGGTGCAGGCGCGTGCGGCGAAACTTGGCAACAATGCCGCGCTGCTGGGGGGCCATCCCGCTGCTGACCGGAAGAGGAGCCGATAGACGTCCAGGCGAAGCAGATCATTTTCGAAGTCACACCTGGATCACTTCAATGCCAAGGCGGCGGAAAGGGGCAACCATCTCTTCGGTGGCGCCCGTGTCGGTGATGAGAATGTGCAGGTCTTTGATCTGGCAGATGCGCCATCCAGCCACCACGCCGATCTTGCTATGGTCGGCGACGACAATGCGGCGCCGGGCGATTCTCACCATGGCTGCGATCACATTGGCCTCTTCATGGCTCAGAGAACTCATTCCCATTTCCATGTCGATCCCATCGACTCCGATGAACATGGTGTGGGCAAGCATGCGCTCAAGGCTTTGAGTCGCTGCGGGTCCCACCAACGAAAACCAGTCTCCATGCAGGTGACCGCCGGTCACGAAAACATTCAGGTCCTTACGCTTGGAGAGTTCCATCGCGATATTGACGGTGTTGGTGATCACCGTAATGTTCCGGTTCAATGGCAGTCCACGGATGACCTCCATGGTAGTGGTGCCAGGAGAAAGGGCAATGGTTTCCCCGGTCTGGATCAGCGCAGCCGCTGCACGCCCGATGCGCCGTTTTTCGTCGGCAAATCTTTCGAGCTGTGCCTGGAAGGAGCGATCGTTCTTGAATGGCTCGTAAAAAAGCGGCTCAATCGACACGGCGCCCCCGTGGGTGCGCTGCAACAGTCCATCCGAAGCCAACTGATCCAGGTCCCGCCGGACAGTCACCGGGGAAACGGTCAGATCTTCGCTGAGTGAGTCGACCGTGACTGTGCCCGTTTGCTGAAGTTTTGTCAGGATCGCTGTGAGACGCGACTGCTGTTTGTTCGACGGCTTTCCTGAAGTCCCGTTTGCGTCCGAAGGAGCACTCCCTGGTTGCGTCCGCTCTCTCACTTCACCGCCTCCATCCGAATGCAATCTCCCAATGACTTGGCTGTCCATTCGGAGACCACTCTGGCCTGCACGTCATCATGAAATGCAATGGCAAGCCGTGTGTCTCAGAATTGTCTCCGGCACACGTCTGCGACGATTGTATTTGAAGCCAGGTCCGATACGTGGGTTCACCTCTGCGGACGGACAAAAGCCTTGATGGTCGCGCACTGCGTCCCTTCGGCAAAGCCGCATGGACGGATGGTATACGGGCCCACCTGGGCCGGGACGATGAACGTCTCCGCATAATTGACCACAAACGGTTGAAATGCACCCATGGGGCTTTCGACCACGGCTTGCCGGCCCTCCACCAGGTTCAGGACATTCACGGTGCCGCAAGTGTCATGGGGCACGGCGCCAGTGAACCAGTGGCGACGCGTCTCAATAAATTCAAACTCGTGCAGCCCTGTCCGCTCCTCATGCCAGTCGTCGCCGCTCGAGAGCGGCTCGATACGATTTATAAGAGAGCGGCGCACCCACTCCGTCGTGCGGTCCCACTGAATGTTCGCCGCGCCGCGCTCCAGGTGAATGGGCCGGGGCCGACCATCCAATCCCACGCGGCCCCAGTCCCATAGCTTGAACGTAAAAATATAAGGAGTCGCGCTGATCTCGAGCACCATGCTGTCGCGGCCGGAGCAATGCACCGTCCCGGCCGGGATCAAGAAATGATCGTGCATCTTCGCCGGCCATTGATTCACGTACAGGTCCGCGTTGAAGTTGCCGCCAACCCGTTGCGCGGCCTTCAGGTCGCAGAGCATGGCTGCGGGGTCGATATTTTCTTTCGTTCCCAGATAGACGCAAGCGCTGTCTTTGGCGTCCAGCAGGTAATAGCTCTCGTCCTGGGTATAAAACAGGCCAAATCTCTCTTGCACATACTGGGTGAGCGGATGAACCTGCAAAGAGAGGTTGCCGCCGCCGACCGTGTCGAGTAAATCGAACCGAATCGGAAACTCGGCCCCGAAGTGTTCATAAATATTGTCCCCGAGCAACTCCCGGGGCTGGGTGTAGACGAGATTGAGCGATGGAATCTCCACTCGCGCATCGCCGAATCCGAGCAACAGGCTGTTTTCTTCCGGAACACAATCGAAGCACCACGCATAGTTGGGAACATCCCGTGGCAGATCGAAAACCTCCTCCATCCAATGGCCGCCCCAAGGACCTGGATCGAAGAACGGGACTACCCGAAAAGGGCCTCGCACGGCCATCCGCAGCCCCCCGCGCATCGCTTCACCGGAGATCATCTTTGGAAGCCGAGGATCGTTCGTGTCTAAAACGAAATCGATCTCTGCCAATAATGTCTGCTTGAGCCGGTCGGCGGCGCGCCAATCCAGAAAAAATGCGCGCTTGTATTTGAGCGACGGCAATTCATCGACATTGCCCGCGCCCAGGTTGCCGATTTCGCCGCGCCGCTGCCGCCGTTGAATCTCCCAGCGCGCAAGGTCCGCGTAAATCAGCAGATCAGGCCGTGGCACCACCAGAGCCGCGCCGACACCGATCACCAAAACGATTCCATTTCGGGACTCCTCGACTTCGCGCTCGGCAGCCTCCAGTTTTTCCAGATCGAAGTAGTCTTTGATTTCGATGGTGTTCATCACGCCGAAGACCGGATCGTCGGTCAGCAGCGGTTCCATCCGCCGGTTCAGTTCCGCAGTAGACAAGAACAGACGCTCGGTCGAAATTACCCGCGTCGGCTGCAAGATGACTTCGAGCCGCCCCCGCGCCTCCTGGATCGCTACCCCGGGATAGCACTCGACGCACACAGTTTGCGGTCCGCCCGCCGCCAAACGCCCCGCGACTGCCGCATGCAAGGCCAGCCCGATGCGTTCCCACCCGGAGTAGCAGTCGCGGGCGGAAGAAGATACGGCGATATAGGGTGCTTTATCGTACATTGTTAGATTCTCTTTCCATCTCATCCGCAAAATAGCTCCGGTATTTCTCCTATGCCGGTTGGCGCGCGCGGGACAGGACAACCACCGCGATCACCAGGATGGCCACCCCGACGAGTTGAATACGCCACAGCATTTTCCCGGTGTTTTTCCACTCGCCCGTCATGGGCCCCAGAACACTGGCCACGAGCACGACCATGGACATAAAGACTGGCCATCCGAGGATCGCCCGAGTCCGCCCAGTTTTTCGCTGGCTGCGCCGTAGAGCAAGGGGCTGCCGAACCACAAACATGCCATGAGCACAGCCAAACCCTAATAGGCGCGGGTGCCGGAGCGGGAGAAGTTCTCCAGTGTCCTTTTCTTTCGCATGAGAAGCAGGCAATAGAGAAGGTTCGGATTTCCGGGTGAATTTCATAGGCAGGGTAAAACTCGCGTTCATTGTTCCGGCCGGAGCCAGCGATGCAACGCTTGACGCGGTACTCTCTGCCATTAGAATTCCTCGACCTTGCGGACACAGTTGCGACGGCAACGGCCAAACCATATTTGATTGAAATACACTGAAAGAATCAAATATAATTTACCATATAAATAAAACAACCAATAACTTCTTCTATTATGGAACATAGATAATATTGCCAATCTCCGCTGTAGAAAATTCCTTGGTTCCATGCGCCCGGTAAGCTCCATGTAACCCGGTACTATTGCCTGCCGTATGAAAGACTCCGCCTGACAATCCGAAATCACAGAAATCAGATTGGCTGGGCCCCATTCCCAGAGATCGAAAAGTTCTTTCCCTGATAGAGCAGGTTCACCAGTCGCGCCTGTGGGTCAAAGTGTTCCAACCGGGATGTCACCTGGATTCCATCGTGCAGCGTAAGGTCGGCCCCAAAAATGGAGTCGATCACCATGTCTATGAAGCTGCCCGCTGCAATGCAGCACCAGTCGTTCAGGTACGGCGCATCGTCGGGAGACTTGCGCGCCCCTCCCTGCACAGATGTAAACACCGGTTCGATGAAGTGCGCCTGGCCGAAGGGTCCCTGGTTTCCCGCCTTTCCCAGTTGCTTGATCCAGGATGCGAGCTGGGATGCCATCTCGGGCGAGGAGTCGATGCGCAGCAGTCCTTTCGCGGTCATGGGAGGCCAGGAAGGATAGGCGCCGATCGAGCTATGATCGGGCCGGATGTTCCAGGTCGCGTCCGCATCGCCGGCGGAAAGGGCCCGCATCCACACCGGATTGTGCAGCTCAGTCCAGAAGAAACGGCCCATCTCGCGCTTTTGCTTATCGCTCAGGTCCTGGTCCATGTTGTCGAAGACCGACAAAAGATCGTAGCAGTGCCGGACTTCGTTATAGCTGCCATCCGGCTGTCCGCACCGCCAGTATCCCTTGCCCTGCACATAGAGCAAGCGGTTAATGCGTCCGGCCAGATCGTCGGCTTCCGCACGCAACTGTCGGGCGCGCGAGGAGTCGCCCGCTCGTTCGACCAGAGTGGCCACAAAGCGCATCCCGCTCACATTGCCGGCATTCATCCCCGCTACTTCATGCAGATAGGTGCTGACGACTTCAAGAAGATTTTCAATCTTGCCGTAATCCGCCAGACCATGCCCGTAGCGGTCGAGTTTTTTCCAATAGAGCGCGTGGTCAACCAGGCGCTCCAGTACCTGCTTTCCATTGACCGTGCGATGCAGCCATGCGAAGTCCCCGGTGACGCGCAGATAATTCTGCGCGCAACGCAGAATCGCCATATCGTTGACGGCATACCAGGGACCAACCGCCTGCCCGGAGATGTAGTCGGTCGCCAGATGCTGGTGCATGTCCTGGACCATCCAATTTTCGATCAGCCGCCGTAATGGCCCCGGATCAAGCATCGCGAGGCCAAGGGAAGCGAGCGACGTGTCCCATGGAAAGCTGAGGGTCGGGAGCACACGACCGCCCAGCGTCAGATACGTGGTGCCGTAGGCGGAATCCGGAGAGGCCCTTCGTCCGAACAGAAGGTTCGTAAACCCACGATAGTAGAGATCCCAGAGAGATTCATCCTCGGTGAAGAGCTGCGGAAGGTGACCGGAAAACTCCGAATTGCCCGGAGTGAATGCGGCCTTCACCAGCCCCGCAAACACATCTTCATTCTGTTGCAGCAGTGCGGAAAAGTTGGCCTGAAGGCGGCCATAATAGCCGATCGCTTCCGTTTTCTCGGCCGCTATGGCATTCGCATAACGAAATTCGCGCAATTCTCCAGGCCCCAATACTGCCTCAAAAATTAGAAGGCGCGTGTTCTCCATCCGGTCGGGTTTGGGGAGAAATCCCTGCACGGACACAGCCTTGCTTTGCTGTGCCTCAAAAATAAGGCAGCCGCGCGCCGCGTCCCAGGTGATGCGGTTATCGGACTCGCCGGGAGAATTGACAAACCAGGCCCCGGATTTTCTCGTGACCGCTGCGCGAAGATCGAACCCCAGTGTAAATGTCCTTCTGCGGCCGCTCAGGTTCTTCACCACGATGGATTGAAGCAGAGACCGCTGCTTTGAAGGCATGAAGGTGGTGGTCGTGATCGAGAGGCCCTCCGCCTGCGCCTGCCGTACCATGCGATGCGGGTACCAGACATAACTGGTTTCGCCGCCCGAAGCGGCCGACACATTGAGAAGTTCTCCATTCAGATAGAGTTCGCAGGTCGCCAGATAGCCGGGACTCCATGCCGTCTCCGGAATGCCACAGCAGGCGTAGGGGGGAAAGGAAAGGGCCGTGATTCCGGCGACGGACTTCGCCGCTTTGACGTATCCCCATTCGTTCTGTATGGCTGGCGGACTATAGAGATCGCGGAAACGATTGAGGATGCGGTCGCTGGCCAGGTCCCTCAGCCCGGGGACCGGAGGGAGGGTGTGTGCAGTGGAGTCCGCAATAGCGTTGGACGCATTGGACGCGCCCAGCATGCTCCAGACCGTGGAGGCCACTGTGCCTTTCAAAAAAAAGCGCCGGTTAAACGGGCCGAGCCAATCAAGCCCAGAAAAGCCTGTTGTTTTTTTCGACATTCGCAAATCTCCCGCAAATCTCTTTAGATATGCCCATCGCCCGTTCCGCAAGCGCCAATCATCCACTCGCCAATCATCCACTTACAGACCAGCCGCCGTCGATACGAATCGCCTGACCGGTAATCGCCTAGGCGGCGGCGATAGCCGGTGTGGAACTGGCCGAACCGGACCTGACGACGATGACATCCAGATCCTCTTCCGGGATGAAACCAGCGCTGGAGGAAAAGCCATCCATAGAAAATTCCCAATCTTCCTTGAAAATCAATTCCTCACGACGTCGTCAATATGCTCCGATAAATGATCTTTCAATCAAAACTCGTACTTCGCAAGTTCCGGTCATGCAATAATCAATCATTTTACGCGGGAGAGGTATTTGTGACCGCGGATGCCGCCACTATGTATTTTTACCTGGCCATGGAACGCTTCCAAAAGCTCAAAGAAACTCAGTTGGAGCCTATACGGCAGGCGGCCCGGCTGTGCGTCGAAAAAAACATCCGAAAAAGATGGCTTGGTTTTCCCGTTCTGTCGCGGGCATTCACGCTTTTTTGTGCGAGGAGATGGCCCCGCTACAGGGATGTTTTGCTGGCTTGGTTCCGTTGGCCCGTGTGGCGCTCTCCACCTATACCGATGTCGTTGGGCCGAATGGTTTGCGCCCGGCGTTGACCCTGGAAAAGTTTGAAGGATTTGAAGGATACGCGGAACGGATTTTGCAGGGGATACACCGGATGAACGATCGACATGCTGCGGAATTTCATCCACCTGCCCGAACATAGGTCGCGCTTGATCTTCGATCTTGACAGCGCTGTGGTCACAGTCTTTGGGCATCGGGAGCATGCGGCGGAGGTCAACGCCATCCTGCTCGACGAAGGCCACCTACCTTTGCTCAATACGCAGCCTGCACCGCATCCTGGCGGAAAATGCGGAGATGAAGGAACGCCGCAACCAACTCCGTGCGCGAACCTCCCTTCAAGGCAGGCCGAGCCAGCGATCGCAGGCTCGGAATCGAGCCGGATTTCCGCAGCGATGGGTCGGACAGATTGCACCTTCTCCTGGTCATGGACGCCATGGGTTTCGGCTACACAGGAGAGTGGCCCTCATGTCCGCGTATTTCCACGGAGCCTACATGGAAGGCTGCACCCTGCGTTTCCGGTTTGTTGAACAACGCGCCCCTCCGCCGTGACCCTCAAGATGCAAGCTGCGTCCGTGGAACTCTACGTGACCCGTTTAAGATCTATAGTTTCCATGTCAACCCATGTGTACGCGGGTATCGCCAAAAAGCCATCGAGACTTGCAAGAGCGTCTTTTCCAATCAATACATTGCAACTACACTGACGCAAAGCGAATATGGGGCAACCTGGGGGCATCAATCAAAGTCTTTCTTCCGATTGACACCTATTGCCAACAGGTTAGGCACCATATTCAATTCCCTCCCTGGCCACCACATTTCAAAGGACTTGCACGGCCCGCTCTGCAAAACGCTACCCACACTCAACCCACATTCGCCGAATACATTCACGAAGCCGCCCATTCGGCGGGATTTTTCAGCAACCAATAGTGGAAGCCATCGACGATGGCCATCAGCGCCGCCTGGTTCAAATCGCTGCTCACGCCCGCTGTGGTCCATGGCTCATGGCCGTCGGCTTGAAAGCTGACCGTGACGCGGACGTGGGCCGCTGTGTCGTGGGCGGAGATGTCGATGGCCGTCACGCTGAACGTCTCCAAGCGCATTTGTTGGATGACCGGATACCAATGTTCGAGTTCCTGCCGCATCGCTTTGCTCAACGCATCGACTGGACCCGCGCCCTCCGCCGCAGTTTCCGTCACGGTGGAGTCGCCCAGCAACAACGACATGGAGGCGCGCACGAATCGATTCCCAGACTCGTCCGATTCGTCGACAACTTTCCAGCTTTTCACGCTAAAGCCGTTGCGCAGCGTTTTCAGCACCCGGATGCAGGCCAGGCGGAACGAAACTTCGCTGGCCGTGAAGCCGCCGCCGTCGATCATCGACTGGTTCGCGTCCATGAACGTCTGCGCCTGTTTTGAATCCAAAGGAACGCCCAGCGATTCAGACAGGAGCATGATGTTGGCTTTTCCCGATTGACTGTTGACCCCAATCACAGGGCTGGCCCCGACTTTGGCGGGATCGCACCAAAGGTAAGCGCCTGGGTTTTTGCGTTCGCTGCTGCCGTGCATCCCGGCCCACGTGCCAAAGGCGCCTGGGCCGACAATCGCAGCGCCGTGGGGCACCTCAATTCCGAACGATGCGTAGGCCGAATGCGCCAGGCTGGTAAGCCCGGTGAGCGATTCGGGAGTGACAAACGTTGCCTCATCCCTCAACTGCATACTGCCGATGACTGTGGTCAGGTTCACATTGCCGCAGCGCTCCCCCGTTCCCACAAGAGTGCCTTGAATCTGGACAGCGCCGGCGAAAATGGCGGCCCGTGTATTGGCCACTCCAAGACCGCGGTCTGTGTGGCCATGAAATCCGAATTTAACATTGGGATAGGCCCAGGTAAGGCAGCTCATCGTCTGGGTCACTTCTTCCGGGCCAGCGCCGCCCGTGGTGTCGCAAACAATCAACCGGCTTACATTCTGGTGGACGCATTGCGCGACCATCTGGTTAAAGTAATCCAAGCTGCGTTTGCTAAAATCCGCATCGCAGGGGTTGCCGCTTTCCCGCCGGCCGCATGCCGCGTCCATGGCGTGTTCCAGGTCTACGATCACTTCCAGACCGTGGTCCTGCAGGCATGCAATGGTTTCGTAGGCCATGCGCAGATTTTCTTCCGGTGTCGTTTCCAACGACCTGGCGACATCGAGCAGTCTGGACTTCACCACAACGACTGCCACAGGAACGCGCTGTTTGTGGCGGACCATGAACTGCACATCCGGCCATTCCCGCACCTTGGTGTCGCGACCCCGCGTTCTGCCGAACAAAGCGAGCTTCATGGCTCCCGTGTCGACCGAAACAAGAGCGCCGGTCAAATCTCCCACAAACTGGTTTGCGCCCGCGAAACCGACTTCCGCGTAATGGACGCCAAAGGCACCCATGCGCTGCAGCAGACTGACAGCGTGCTGTACGGAAATTTCGAGGTTTGGCTGTTGCATCCCGTCCCGAAGACTGGTGTCGAACAACTCTACTTTTCTGCTGCTGGTTTCCGTCATCTGTTCCCGTTCTCAAGTTGGCAAAAGCGTTCTTTGTAGATTTTACTGTGCTTTGCGGACTCCCTTCCGAATCGTCAACGATATCCTGGAGTTGGCTGTTTTCCTGATCGCTGCCTGTCTTGCTACCATGGTGTTAGTCGCATCACGCGATCCACATGCTATGTTCAAACGTCTATGGATCTCCCTCTTCGCTCTCCTGCTTCCGATTTCATCTTGCATCCCATGCGCGGCCAGCGCGTACGATGCCCATCCCAAGTTGGTCGTCATCCTGGTGATCGACCAGTTTCGCGAGGATTACCTGGAGCGATACCGCAGCGACTTTAAAGGGAACGGGTTCAACATGTTCCTCGACCACGGCGCGTATTTTCCGGACTGCTATTACGATTACGCGAACCTGGTCACAGCGGCCGGACATTCCGCGATTGCAACTGGCGCCTACACGGACGGCAACGGCATCGCCAGCAATGAATGGTGGGACCTGGCGCGGAACACCCAGCGACCCATCACTTCTGTCGAAGATCCGCGCTATAGCATTGTCGGTCTGCCCGCCACGGGCCAGAATCCAGCGCGAGAAGGCGCTTCCCCGCGCAATCTGCTGGCAACGACCATCGGAGATGAAGTCCGCCTGGCCACCAAAGGGGAGTCCAAGCTGTTTGGAATTTCATTGAAAGATCGTGCCGCAATTCTCACCGCCGGCCATACCGCCAATGGCGCCTTCTGGATCGATCCGCAAACCGGCGCTTTTGTTTCGTCCACCTACTACATGCCCTCTCTTCCGGATTGGGCGACCACGTTCAACCAGAGCGATCGCGCTGCCCAGGCCCGAACGGCAGCAGGCGTTTCCGCCAGCGCATCTTTTTTCTCAACCGTCGGCCCCACCGACGCTGCCATCCAATATGAGCTTGACTTCGCCCAGGCGTTGATCCAAGGGGAAAATCTGGGCGGGGGAAACGTGACCGATGTGCTGACCATCAGCATCTCCTCAACAGACATTCTCGGTCATCGGGTCGGCCCCGACTCGCCAGATCAACAGCAACTGGTCGACCAGCTCGACGGCAATCTGGACCAGTTTTTTACCTGGCTCGATCACAATGTTCCCGGCGGCCTCCAGAACGTGTGGCTGGTGTTGACTGCGGACCACGGAGTCGCGCCTGTGCCCGCGACCGCGCAACAACTCGGAATTCCTGCGGCGACGATTCCGATGAAACCTCTCATTGCCGCGCTGAACAAGAACATGAACGACCGCTTTTCTCCTGGCCAGGACTTGGAGTATTTGCTGCCGGACCAGGACCTGCCGTACATCGCCCTCAATGTTCCAACCTTTGAGCGTGCCGGCATCAACGAGCTTGAAGGGGAACGCGCGATTCAGAATTCCATTCCAGCCGCCATTGCCAGTCTCGATCCTTCCGCCAACGTACCGGACGACTCAGTCCAACCCAGCGCGAAACGTGTGGCTCCAACGCCGCGTGTCTTCCGGACTTTTACTCGACTGCAGTTGGCATCGTTACAACCAGGATTGCCGCCGACTGAATTTGGCCGTCTGATGGCCCACAGCTATTCGGCCAATGGCGGCTGGTATGTCATGCTGGTTCCAGACGCCTACCAGGTGCCAGGCTCAGGCAAAGGCGCGACACATTTTTCTCCCTACTCTTACGACCGGCACGTACCACTGGGCTTCTATGGGTCCGTGTTCACTGCGGAAACGTTTCGTGGGCGGGTGCAACCGGTCGATATCGCGGCAACACTGGCCGCGCTGCTAGGCGTGAATCAACCCTCTGCCAGCATCGGCCACATTTTGACGCAGGCGATTCATCCGGAGGTGGAGGTGAAACCCAGGAGCGAGTCGCTGCGACGAAAGAAACACGAGGATACATCGCGACCGCGACGAGCGGCAACGCCTGCGACCAAGACCGCACCCCCGGCAACATCGCGACCATCGAGAAAAACTTCAGCTCCTGCCGCAGCAACCCCCTCGGCGACACAGAGTGCGCCAGCAAGCCCCGGTCAGCGACCATGACCTCCAGCGCAAAGCCGGATTTGCGAGTGAGGTTCTGCGGCATCGAGCTGCGGAACCCCGTCATCGCCGCCAGCGGCACCTTTGGCTATGGCGTGGAATTTGAAGACATCGTGGCGCTAAATGCCATTGGCGCGTTTGTGACGAAAGGCCTTTCCAGAGAGCCGATGCCGGGCAATCCACCGCCGCGAATCGTTGAGACGGCAGCCGGCATGCTGAACGCCATTGGATTGCAAAACATGGGTGTCGCAGCGTTTATTGCGCAGAAGCTGCCAGCAGTTCAGAAACTTCCCTGCCCCGCAATCGCGAATGTCTTCGGGGACTGCGTTGAGGATTATTGTGCGGTCATGGAGGCGCTCAATGCGGTCGAAGGCATCGTCGCCTATGAGATGAACGCATCCTGTCCGAATACAGAGCGGGGAGGCATGGTCTTCGGCACCGACGCGGCGGCGCTGTACGAGTTGGTGCTACGCGCCAAGCCGCTGGCTCGCAGGCCGCTCATCGTCAAGCTCTCGCCAAACGTGACCAGCATAGCGGACATGGCACGCGCGGCGGCCGATGCTGGTGCCGATGCGCTTTCCCTGGTCAACACGTTTCTTGGAATCTCCATCGACGCCAAGACGCAGCGCCCTCGCCTGGCCAATATTACCGGTGGGCTCTCAGGGCCAGCCATCAAACCCTTGGCCCTGCGCATGGTCTATCAGGCCTCGCGCGCGGTTTCGATTCCGGTGCTGGGCATGGGCGGGATAACGACAACGGAAGACGCGATTGAATTTATGCTGGCAGGAGCCACTGCGGTCCAGGTTGGAACCGCCAGTTATGCGGACCCGCGCGCCGTGGAACGCATCGCCAGCGGGTTGCGGGACTGGTGTCAGCGCCACCGCGTCGACAAGCTTGCCAGCCTAACCGGCGCTATGGACCTCACGCCTGGTTTGATTTCCTAGGTCGGCTTTCGCGTTGGCGTACCAGAAAGCGATGCACAATGGCGCTACTTTTCAGTCATGCGAATCCGCACTGAGTTACGCCCAGTGGTTGTAACAAGCGGAAATCAACTCTAATCGACCACATGCACTGCAAGGCGCATTTTTCCGTGGCCGAGGCCGCAAAACTTTCCGCACTTCCCCTTGAAGTTGCCGACCTTTGTCGGAGTGACCTCTACCTCTGTCACTTTGCTTTTCTTCATGACGCTGTTGATGCCAAGCCCGGGGACCTCCAGGCTATGCTCGACATCGTCCGACGTCAGTTCCAGCTTCACGGTCTGGTCTTTTTGTAGCGTTATTTCGGCCGGGATAAACTTGTACTTTTTCGCCTGGATGACGATTGTGCGCACCGGTCGCGCCGTGGACGGCGAGGCAGGAGAAGTATTTTCTTGCGCAATCAAGGGCCATCCCACCAATGCCGCCATGAAGACGACGACAAGCTTCATTCCAGCGAACTTCATTCGCACTCACTCCCCCCATCCAATGCATTGGACTCGATGGGCCTTTGTTCTTGCGGCGACATGAGCTCAGGTCTCAGATGCAACTGGCCGCGCGATTTCGCGCGTTCTCATGTTGTTACTTACAACGACGCAGCCCAGTGCCGCAATGCGGAACCGACCGCTTTCTTCGCGATCCACATGGTTCGACGTTAGGAAAGACAATCTGTACTCAATTGAAAAAACCCGCACGAAAGGGATTCGTGCATATCTCAGTGAAATACTCCACAAAATCAGCCTGACTTCCCGGCCCGTTCGGCGGCTGCGATGCGTTCTTCCGCTTCGCGAATGACTCGATTGGCTTCGTCGTAGCGCCGGGCTTCGTCGCCTGCGTCATTCCACATCTTCTTGCCGCGTTCCAACTTATGGCGCGCTTCAGCGACATCGATTTCGCCCGGTGGAAGCGCGCTTTCGGCAAGGATGGTGACGCGGTCCGGCAACACTTCAACAAAACCCTGCGCGACAAATAGCTGTCGATCGCCAACGTCGCCGCCATGCATTGTCACTTCGCCTGGACCAAGTTCGGCCAGCAGCGGCGCGTGCGCATACAGCACCTCCAGGTAGCCGGAGGCTGAAGGCAAGGACACGGAGTCCGCCGTCCCGTCGATGAATATCTTCTCCGGCGTTACCAGCCGGACACGAATTGAATTATTTTCCGCCATCGATTCCAAGCGCCTTTATGCGGTCTGCTGCATCTTACCGGCTGCTTCCAGAACTTCGTCAATATCGCCCTTCATGTAAAAAGCCTGCTCCGGCACGTCGTCATGCTTTCCGTCGATGACTTCTTTGAAGCTGCGGACCGTATCGGCCACCTTTACATATCGGCCCTGGATGCCGGTGAACTGCTCTGCAACGTGAAATGGCTGCGAAAGAAACTTCTGCACTTTGCGCGCGCGCATGACGGTCACTTTATCTTCTTCCGACAATTCATCGATTCCAAGGATTGCAATGATGTCCTGCAGGTCCTTATAGCGCTGCAAAATCCGCTTCACGCCCTGGGCGACATCGTAGTGTTCCTGGCCAACGATGCGGGGCGTCAGAATGCGCGACGTAGAGGCCAATGGATCGACAGCGGGATAGATGCCGAGCTCCGACAGCGGACGCGACAGCACGGTGGTTGCATCCAGATGAGCGAAGGTGGTCGCTGGGGCAGGATCGGTCAAATCGTCCGCAGGCACGTAGACCGCCTGCACCGAGGTGATGGAGCCGTTCTTGGTGGACGTGATGCGCTCTTGCAACTCGCCCATTTCCGTTGCCAGGTTCGGCTGATAACCTACCGCGGAAGGCATGCGCCCCAGCAGCGTCGACACTTCCGATCCGGCCTGCGTAAAGCGGAAAATGTTGTCGATGAAAAGCAACGTGTCCGAGCCTTCTTCATCGCGGAAGTATTCGGCCACCGTCAATGCGGTCAACGCCACGCGCAAACGCGCTCCGGGCGGCTCGGTCATCTGGCCATAGATCAATGCAGCCTTCGATTTTTCCGGTTGTTTCAGGTCGATGACGCCGGACTCCTGAAACTCCAGCCAAAGATCGTTGCCTTCACGCGTACGCTCGCCGACGCCGGCAAATACAGAAAAGCCGCCGTGCTGGGACGCGACATTGTTGATCAATTCTTGGATGACAACGGTCTTGCCGACGCCGGCGCCACCGAACAGGCCGGTCTTGCCGCCCTTCAAAAATGGCTGGATCAGGTCGATGACCTTGATGCCCGTCTCGAACATTTCTTCCCGCGTCGACTGTTCGTCAAATGCGGGGGCCGGCCGATGAATGGGGCGACGCTCCTTGGCATCGACTGGACCTAACTCGTCCACGGGCTGGCCAATCACGTTCAACACCCGGCCCAGCGTGGCGCGGCCAACGGGAACAGTGATGGGGCCGCCGAGATCGAGCGCCTTCATGCCGCGCACCATTCCTTCCGTCGCTTCCATCGCGATGCAGCGCACGCGGCCTTCGCCAAGATGCTGCTGCACTTCCACGATGACGTCGAGCGGTGTCGGTACGTCGAATCCTTCGCTGGTCACCCGCAACGCCTGATAAATGGGCGGTATGGTCGCTTCGTCAAACTGCACGTCGACGGCGGGCCCTGCAACTTTGATGATGTGTCCAATATTGTCTGCCATGATCCGTTATCCAAATCCTTTGCGCCTGCTTGTAAATTCCGTTGGTCCTGCAAAAGTAACTCTGCCTAAATCGCGGCCGCGCCGCTGACAATTTCGATGATCTCTTTGGTAATTGCAGCCTGGCGCAGCCGGTTCATGGTCAGGGTGTACGCGTCGATCATGTCGGAAGCATTGTTCGTGGCCGCATCCATGGCCGTCATGCGGGCCGCGTGTTCGGCAGCGACCGACTCCAGCATTGCGTGAAATAGTTGCGTGGCAATATAGCGCGGCAACAACGCCCCCATCAACTCGCTGGGCTGCTGCTCGTAGATGTAATCCACCTGCGCGGTGCCAAATTTACTGGCTTCCTCGTCGGCTTGCCGGGTGTCCTCCGCCTTCAGGCTGACACCGGCGCTTTGCGCGGCCCTTGCGATCTCCTCGCGCTGTTCCCGCTCCAACTCGACAGCGCCCGCGATGTCCGGCTTGCCGACTTCAACAATCGGCAGAATCCGTTCCACGACGATGCGCTGAGAAATCACAGACTGAAATTCGTTGAAAACCAGATAGACCGCGTCCGTTTCCTGGGAAGAGTACCGTTCAACCAAAATATCGGCGAGGCACGCTGCCTTTTCAAAGGTCAGGTTGTCGAGCATTCCCGCATGTTCCCCGGTAATCTCCACGCGCGCCCCGCGATTGCGCGGCTGCGGGCCTTGCGTAAACCGCCCGTCAGCGGCAAGGGACGCCGGCGCATAACTGCGCCGTAAAACACCGATCCCTTTGCGTCCCACAATTTCCAAATCGACGTCCACATCGGTCCGCTCGTCGATAAAGCGATGTGTCGCTTTCAGCACATTCGCGTTGAAAGCCCCGGCAAATCCCTTATCGCCCGTCACCATCACCACGGTGACGCGCTTTTCCAGGCGCGCCTCCAACAAAGGATGCTTTGCCTCGCCGGTGTCTGGATCGTAGATATCGATGCGGCGCACCAGCGATGCCAGCACGCTGGCGATCATCCTGGCATACGGACGTGCCTCAAACGCGCGCTCCTGCGAGCGGCGCAGCTTTGCCGCCGCCACCATCTTCATGGCCTTGGTGATCTGCCGCGTATTTTTTACGCTGCGGATGCGGCGTCGTAGATCGAGAACATTCGCCATCGATTACGCTTGCTTCCCTGCTGCAGCTTCGACCTGCGCCTGCTCATCCCGCTTGGGACTTTCCGCCGGGGCCGCTTTCTTGGCCTCGATATTTGCCACGGGAGTGTCTGCAAAAAAATTCTGCTTATACTCCTTAATGGCCGCGTTCAGCCGCTTCTTCAAATCGTCATCGAGCGCCTTCTTGGTCGCGATGTCGTTCAAAACTGCCGACTGCGCAGATTCCATATACGGATAGAATCCATTTTCAAACGCGCCAACATATTCGACCTTCACATCATCCAGAAAGCCGTTGGTTCCGGCATAGAGGATCGCCACCTGCTTTTCCATCGTCAACGGTTGGAACTGCGGCTGCTTCAACAGTTCTGTCAAACGTTGCCCGCGATTCAACTGGTTCAGGGTGGCCTTATCCAGGTCGCTGCCGAACTGCGCAAACGCGGCTAGTTCGCGATACTGTGCCAGATCCAGTTTCAGCGTCGCGCCCACTTGCTTGGTTGCTTTCGCAGCTGCCGAGAATCCGACGCGGCTTACCGACAGACCGACGTTCACTGCTGGACGAATTCCGGAATTGAACAGGTCCGTTTCCAGGAAAATCTGGCCGTCCGTAATGGAGATCACGTTGGTGGGAATGTAGGCCGAGACATCGCCCGCCTGTGTTTCAATAATGGGGAGAGCGGTCAAAGAGCCGCCGCCCAGCTTGTCGCTCAGCTTGGACGAGCGTTCCAGCAATCGCGAGTGAAGATAGAACACATCGCCCGGATAGGCTTCGCGTCCTGGCGGACGACGGAGCAACAGGGAAATTTCGCGATAGGAAACGGCATGCTTGGACAGATCGTCGTAGATCGCCAGCGCGTGGCGGCCGGAGTCGCGAAAGAATTCGCCAATCGCAGTGGCCGCGTAGGGCGCGATATATTGCATCGGCGCCGGCTCGGAAGCCGATGCCACCACGACGATGGTGTAGGCCATCGCGCCATGATCGGTCAACGTCTGCACTACCTGCGCCACGGACGAGCGCTTCTGTCCAATCGCGCAATACACGCAGATCAAATTGTTTTTCGCGTTGTTGATGATGGTATCGAGCACGACAGCGGTTTTGCCGGTCTGGCGATCGCCAATCAGCAGCTCGCGCTGGCCGCGGCCAATCGGGATCATGGCGTCGATCGCTTTGATGCCGGTCAACATCGGCTCCCGCACGGGCTGGCGATCGATAACGCCTGGAGCCAGCCGCTCCACGGGCAAGGACTGATCGGTAGCGATGGGCCCCTTATCGTCGATGGGTTGGCCGAGAGCATTCACCACGCGGCCAATCATCGCGTCACCCACCGGCACGCTCATGATCTTGCCGGTCCGCTTGACCTGGTTGCCTTCGCTGATCTCGGTGTAGTCGCCCATCAGCACAGCGCCGACCTGGTCCTCATCCAGGTTCATCGCCAGCCCGCCGACGCCATGGGGAAATTCCAGCATCTCACCGGCCATCACTTTGTCCAGGCCATGGATGCGGGCGATCCCATCGCCGAGCGAGATGATCGTGCCCACTTCGTCGACGCGAACGCGCGACTCGAAGTTTTCTATTTGCTCGCGAAGTAACTGCGAAATTTCGTCTGCTTTGATCTGCGCCATTCTGCTTCCAGTTCAGGTCCTAAATTATTGGTTGGTTGGTTACTCTGCCATCAACTTTTCGCGCAGATCTTCCAGCCTGCCGCGAACGGAGCCATCATAAACAGTATCGCCGATGCGCAAGACCACGCCCCCCAGCAGAGATGCATCCTGCCTGTAGATAGGGCGAATCTCAAGCCCGGCCAAGACCGCTGCTTTGGCTTCAATCTTCGATTTTTCTTCGGAATTCAGTTCGCGAACGCTGGTGATTTCCGCTTCGCTGATATGCAGCCGCCGATTGACTTCATTTCGGTAGTCCGTGGAGATCGACTCTACCGCATGGATGCGACCGTTCTGCAGCAGCAACGCCACAAAGTTTCGCACCTGCTTCAGCATGCCGATCCGTGGCACCATCGCATCCAGAACTTTCAGCTTCGTCTCCAGTTGGATGGAAGGGTTCTGAAAGACTTCCCGCAGTTGCCGGCTGTCGGTCCAGGTTGCCTGAAAATCCCGGAGCTGCCGGTCGATTTCCTTGGCGTCCAGTTTGTCGGCCAGAACAACATCGGCCAGGGCGTGGGCATATTGCAGAGAAAATGCGTCCATCAATTCACCCCGCCGCTTCGACGTTCCCGATCCAGGTCCACCAGAAAGCTTTCCACCAGCGAACGGTCCGCTTCCGCCGTCAGCGCAATTTTATGTTTGGCGCGTTCAATCGCCAGCTCCGCGGTCAAACGCTTGAGATGACTCTGCGCCTTGCTGCTGGCTGCCTCGATTTCCTGGGCAGACGCGTCCAGAATCGACTGCTTCTCCTGCTCCAGCGAGGCACGAAGCTGGCCCTCTCTCGCCAATGCTTCCTGTTGTGACTGCGTTTTGATGGCGTCAATTTCAATGTCCAAACGCGCCAGCCGTTCTTCCACGCCTGCCAGGCGCCGGTTCGCGTCCTCCGTCACCGTACGCGCTTGCTGCAACTGGTTCTGAATCCGTTGTGTGCGGCCGCGCAATGTTTTGGGCAAAAGCCGCGCCAGAAACCAGACGATGAAGCCCATCACGATCAGGAAGTTGAGGATTTCAAACGAACGCGAAGTCGCTTCGACGGATAGGCCGAACATGCGCGCCAGCGTTTGCACCATCGGTGAATGCCGATAGACATTCACCCCGTCCTCGGCTTCGGAGTCGTCGATCTTTTTCCGCTGAATCTCTTTGTTGCGCTGTGGCCGATGCTTGACTTGCGCCGTTGTCATCGAACCTTGCGCGGGAGCGGCGCTTTGCGCAGCCGAGCCTGCAAAGGCGGCATGGGCACGAGGCGCGGCGAACGACAGCAGAAACAATCCGCAGAAGGCGAGTACAAAAGCGTGCAGCCCAGGTAATTGCAGAACGCGTGAGCGCAACGTCGCAAGAGAAGGAATCATCCGGCTTGCTCCTGCGATGTTGGCCCCTGGGAGGCTGCTGTTCCAGCAGGCAAAATGCGTTTCAAAATTTCCGCGGAAAGCTCGCCAATCAATCCGTCCAGTTCCCGTCTCGCCACCAGCATACTGTCTTCAATGGCGGTCCTGGCTGTCGCAGTGCGTTCCTGTGCGGCTGCTCGCGCCTGGGCCAGCGCAAGCTCCGATTCCACATGAATCTTCTCCAAATGTTCGTGAAGTTCGCGGAAGATTTCCGCTCGCGCCGCCTGCAAACGCTCTTCGTACTCCATCGTCTTCCGTTCGGCGGCGGCAACGGCAGCTGCTGCACTCTCGATGGCCCCCTGCGTCTTTGTGTAACGTTCCCGCAGGACCTTCGTCAAAGGAGTGTGGACCAGAACACGGTACGCTGCCAGTGTGACCAAAAACAGGACCATGGTCGGCACGGCGCCGAGCACAAGTCCTCCAAGCTGTTGTAACAGGTCACTCATTGTAATTGTAGAACGTGGTTTCAGATTCGCCAGCAGTGGAACGACGCGGGAACCTTATGGATTCATTGTTGGTTGATTGTTGATGGAACACTCAGTTGTAACAAAGGGCTCGCCGGGGTGTCAAACCGGCGAATAGGAAAGTCCTGTCGCATTTCGCGCGCCAGGATCATTCTTTCATGTGAATCTCGCGGGCGGGATTCATTTTCTATCGGACCTTCAGTTCTGCCGCCAATTTATATGTCTAGATTTCGCCCCAGCAAGCTTTCAATCGAGATTTCGCCCCTGAAACAAAATTTCTTCCCATTTCAAACGAGGAATTTCCACTGGCAGGGAGAAATTCGAGAAACTGGCGGTTGACTTCCTGGGCTGGAGGCCTACACTGGAGGGTAACAGCCTTGGACCTAGTCCTAGGTCCGGCAAGCCGGGCACCCAGAATAGTAGCCCAACATTCGGGTGCCCGGTCTGCTCATTTCACTTTCCATCCCACTCGAACAAATGAACAGGCCCGAATCAAGCGCGCCAATATTTACGATATTTTCCCAGCAGCGAGGCCGGCCCTTGGACATGCAGGCGCGCGGTATCGCCTTGAAATGTTCTGTTTGAGATAATTCCTCCGGCATCGAGCGCCGCCAGCACTCGGCCTTCGCTCTGTGGGACCGTCATGTCTCGATCTTCCAGCGGATCGGACTCCAACGCTTTATCCAGCGCAGCCAGCAGCACATCCATCCCTGTTTTGGCGCGGGCAGAGACAGCGATCGCGTCGTTGCTCTTCACCCTTTCCTCTTCCGGCAGCAGATCGATTTTGTTCATCACCTCAATACGAGGTTTCTTGTCGACTTCCAGTTCGCGCAAGATTTTTTCCACTTCCTGGCGATGCACAACCACCGATGGGCTGGAAGCGTCCATCACATGGATCAGTACTTCGGCGGTCTGCACCTCTTCCAGCGTGGCGCGAAACGCCTTCACCAGGGTCGGCGGCAGTGCGCGAATGAATCCCACGGTATCAGATAGCAAAATCCGTCGCCGCGATGGCAATGTAATCAGGTGCAGCTTCGGGTCCAGCGTCGCAAACAGTCGCGAAGACTCCAACTGTCCAGCCTGCGTCAAGGCATTGAACAGCGTACTTTTCCCCGCATTCGTGTAGCCCACCAGCGCCACTGTCGGCACCGGGACAGAGGTGCGTCGTTGCCGCTGCTGGCGACGAATGTTGCGGACCGCTTCCAGTCGGGTACGAATTACCTGAATCTTGCGGCCAATTTTTCGCCGGTCGGTTTCTATCTGCGTTTCACCCGGTCCGCGCGTCCCTATGCCGCCGCCCAATTGAGACATGGACCGGCCGCGGCCGGCCAGGCGCGGAAGCATGTATTCCAGTTGCGCCAGCTCCACCTGCAACTGCCCTTCCCGCGTCCTTGCATGGGACGCAAAAATATCCAGGATCAATTGCGTGCGATCGATCACGCGGCAAGGAAGCGCTTGCTCCAGTTCGCGCAGTTGGGAGGGCGATAGGTCCTGCTCGAATACAATCAGGTTGGTTCGACTGGCCTTGGCCAGCGCGCCGATCTCTTCCAGTTTGCCTTTGCCGACGAGCGTTGCTGGATCCGGATGATCGCGCCGCTGCACGATCACATCCAGGACGTTCGCTCCCGCGCTTACCGCCAGATCACGACACTCAGCGGCTTCTGCAGAGATTTGCGGCGTGGAAAATTCATGGCCTTGAGCTTCGGCGGCGTCGGGATTTGGCCGCAGGACAGCGTTGCTCTCAGTCTCTTCCTGCTCTAGAATCGCACGCACAGCGCTTCTCGCCTGACGCGCAGACGGAGTGAGTCGCTGTCGATATTTTTTCCCGGTAAACTCGCATACGACGATCAGCGTCCGTTCCCGCCGGTCTTGTCCGGGGGCCGTATCCCTGCTTCGCTGCGAGTCAAACGATTCGATCATGCGATCGTCTTGCCAGCGTCACCATGCGCGGGCGTGCGGACCCGCAACTGGGCAAATGGTGTCACGAAGCCGTGATGCTCGACGGCGTCAGCACTGAAGCGCTGGCCACTGACGACCCAGTCGATGCGGGACCGTGGCCCGCCCCGGCCGCGGCAGGCCCCACTCCGGCGGCTTGCGTTCCGACCGGCCCATGGCGATGTTCGGCCATCAGGACCGGCTTGCCACTGACGACCGTGGAAATGGCGTGCTTGAAGATGAGCTGCTCCTGATTGTTGTTTTCCAGCAGAACGGAATATTTATCAAATGACCGGATGCGTCCCGTCAATTTCACGCCGCTCACCAGATAAACGGTGATCTGGGATTTATCTTTGCGGACCGTGTTCAAAAATGTGTCCTGAATATTTTGTGCTGTCTTGCTTTCCATTTGTCATCTCCTTGCCGTACTAAACGAGTGGTTCAAAGCATGTTGCTCAAAGCGGGCGAACAGACACCCAACTGCAAGTTCTACAGCCATACCGGTCCATTCTGCCCACTGGCGGGCACAAAATACACCGTGCGAGTATTGTCTATGAAATTTACCAATATCGCCAGAAAACATCGAAATACCGCACAAAATTCGGCTTGTACCGTGCAAAATATGGCTTGCAATTTGGATGCAGGGACAGGCGCCGGCGTTTCACGGACTTGCCTGGTCTTACGCTTTTCATTCGACGGCCGGCGACGGGATTCGATATCCGCAGCGGAACTATTGTTCAGTCTGCCTGATATACAACCCCTGAAAATAGCATCATGACCCTCGCGTTCGAGCAAACTCCGGACGGTGCTAGCATGAAATGTGCCGTCCAGTCCGATCCCCGCCATCACTTCCCCCGCCAAGGTGCCGATGCTGGACTTTTCTCGGCAATATCAGCCGATCCGCGCGGAAATCATAGCTGCCATCGAGCAGGTTTGTGACAGCCAGCACTTCATTCTAGGCGAAGAAGTCCGCCGGTTTGAGACTGCTGCCGCCTCCCTGTGTGACGTAGCGCATGGCATTGGATGCGCTTCCGGCACGGACGCCTTGTGGCTGGCGATGGCCGCCGCTGCAATCGACCCCGGCGACGCAGTCCTGACCACCCCATTTACTTTTTTCTCGACCGTCAGCTCGATTCTGCGCGTCGGGGCGCAGCCGTTATTGGCCGACATCGACCCCAGGACCTACAATCTGGATCCGGTGTCTGTCGCGACGGCGCTGCAGGACCGGGCGAAATCCACCCGGGTTCGCGCCATTCTGCCGGTCCATTTGTATGGGCAATGTGCCGACTGGGACAAATTCACGCAACTCAAACAGAAGTTTGACCTTTTGCTGATCGAAGACGCTGCTCAGGCCTTTGGTGCGAAGTGGAACGGACGACCGGCTGGCAGTCTCGGGGATTTGGCGGCCTTCAGCTTCTATCCCACAAAAAACCTGAGCGCCTACGGCGATGCTGGCTTGCTGACCACTGGAAACGACCGTTTCGCGGATCGCGCCCGAATCCTCCGCGTGCACGGGATGCGCGAACGCTATTTTCACGAAGTGGTCGGCTGGAACAGTCGCCTCGATACAATCCAGGCTGCCGTGCTGCTGGTCAAATTGCGCTACATTGAAGGTTGGAACCGGCAGCGGCAAGAGCGGGCTAAAGTCTACGCCGATCTATTCAGCGGGCAAGGTTTGGCGGAACCGGGCCCGTATCCAGATCGCGGCGTCGTCCTGCCGTATGTCGATCCGCGCGGAACTCACGTCTTTCACCAATATGTGATCCGCGCCCCACGCCGTGATGCCCTGCGAACATTCCTCGTCGAGCGTGGTATCGGCTCCGAAATCTACTATCCGATGCCGCTCCATCTGCAACAATGCTTCGCCGGTTTGGGCTATGCCGAAGGCTCATTTCCAGAGAGCGAACGCGCCGCCAAAGAAGTGTTAGCGTTGCCCATGTTTCCTGAGTTAACGGATGAAGAGCAACAGCGCGTCGTCGCCGCCATCGCGGAATTCCTAAGCTGATTGGCCTCGACATATGAAAAGACTCAAAACTCAACTTTTATTTGGCTTTCTTGTAGGCGCACTCGTTCCGGTGTTCTGGGGAATGCTGTCGTTCGTACTGTTCAATGTTTCAGAGGGCTGGATCAGTCGAGTCTATTGGAGGGCGGTTTATGTAACGTGCCCTTTTTGGCAGATAACTGGAGAAAAAGCAATGAGTTAGGTATCTGCTTGACTCAGGTGACCGCAACATATGGGACAAAGATTCAGGCTGTGCGGGCCCGAGACAACAATCTATTGGGGCTACCTGAGTCAAGCAGATACCTAACAGCAATGATATTAATGCCGCTACTGAACGGATGCCTTTATGCCGTCATCACTCTTGTAGTTGCCAAAGCTTGGGGATTTGTGAGCGCGTAGGAGTGACTTCCCCTGGACCCCACTTTTTACAGATGAGGGCCAACGAGAAATGATCAATATCAATGATCACTGCGGAGGAAGCCGACAACTCGAGCAGTAGCTACGCGTCTCTGTGATTGCTGAATTTCAGATCCAGAGCCAGCTTGTTGCCGACGGCCATGCGTCCGGAAAATTTTTCCATCTGTCCCGCGGACATAGCGGAGAACGTTCTGCCGAAAGCGGCGTTCCGGCGAATCATGTCGAGCGTCGGCATGCCCACCACCGCCGCGGCAACCGGCAGACTCAACGTGTACCGCAGCAGATTGGCCGCATCGCTCTTGCTGGGGCCGCTGCCCAGCAGGCCCTCCTGCCCCATCACCTTCATCGCCAGAATGCCCATGTTTTTCTTGCGAGCTGTGGGCAAAGCCGTCAATTGGAAGCTCGAGCTCATGGATGGATTCAAGTCCATTCCGTGCGATCCGCTCGTCATGCCTTGCATGGCGGCGTTCAGCGCCATCTGGACGCAATCGAAATCGTGACGCTCAATGGCCGTTTGCAACACCGCCGGATTGTAATGGCTGGTGATGCCAATGAAGCGGGTGACCTTTTGCTCGCGCAGCTTGTAGAGCGCATTCAGTACCCCATCCTTGGCCTCGACCTTCGCCAGGTCGTCCGCATTGTGCAACGCATGAACGTGAATCAAATCGATCTGGTCGGTCTGCAGCCGCTTCAAGCTGCCTTCGAGAATCCGCATCGCCGCGTCGCCGTCGCGAGGCTCAATCTTGGTCGCCAGAAAAAATTCTTTGCGCCGCGTCTTGGCGACTTGGCCGACCCATGTCTCACTCTGTCCCTGCCCGTAACCGTACGCGGTGTCGAGATAGCTGATACCGGAATCAAGCGCTAAATTGATCGCAGCGACGGCCGCAGATTCTCCACCGTACATTGAGAGACGGCTGCCGCAGCCAAACGCAACAATGGAAACGCGCGCGCCGGTTTTGCCGAGTATTCGCGTCTGCATGGCCCCGGATGCTTCCGCGGCGTGGCTACCCAACACTGCGGCTGCCGCGCCAGCGACCGCCGACTTTTCCAGAAATTCTCGTCTCGAAATTTTGTCTGTCATGGCAACCTCCGTGGACCCTTTTGCTGGCGCTATTATCAGCGCAAATCCAGCGCATAGTAAAGGGCTGAAATGGAGCGAGCGCTTTGCCCTTCTGCCCGTTCGACCTGCCGGAGATCGCAGCCCCTATATCTGAGAATATGAGGTGGGCGTAAGCACCAGGTTGGTAATGTTGCTGACAATTTCCTCAAAATTGAACCGCGGCGAGCTGGTCAGTTTCTTCCACTCCGGATCGGCCCCAAACGCGGCCCATTTCGCATTCATCTCTCCCAGGTCCGGATAGCTCAACATGTACGTCAGCTTCGGCAAGCGCGGCCCCACCAGCACATCGCCGTAAAATACCGGCCAGAATCCCGCTCGCTGGAAGACATTGAACTCGCCGCTATGAAACATTTCTACCTTGCGGACATGCGCCTGGTCGCTGGGGCTCTCGTAGATGCGCAATTGAAAGATGCGCTTGCCGTGCTGCGCCGTTACGGGTGGAACCACCAGCTTGGGCCAGCCCTCAAAGGCGATCATCAGCGAGCTTTCCATCCGTACAAATGCCGGTGCGCTGGCGGGCGCGTCCCAGAAAGGCGCCGCCGCCTGCATGAAGGTCGGGTCCTGCGTCAGCCGCAATTGCGCGGTCGCCAGCGTCTCCAGTTTTGGACAGGGAAGCAGGACATATAAGGTCGGCGTCTCCGGACCCAGCGTCAAGGTAAAGGCCCCCACGGGAGAAATCCCCAGCCGATTCAGCGCCGGTATCAACGCATTCGATATATACGCATCTGTCAGCTTCGTTTGCGGCCCCGTCTGCATGTGGTACGCGCGCAGTTCGTAGTATTCGCGCGGCAACACGGCGGAAGCTGACTGCGCTTCGGATGTCTTCCCAGCCAACGCGAGGGCGGATGCGGCAACGGAGGAAGTCAAAAATTGGCGTCTTTTCACGTCGGTCTCCCATCTCTACAACTCATGTCCAATCGAAAAATCCTCGCTACGCAACAACACATTCGGCTAGCGGCGCCGATGGCGACGACCCATGTGCGTCGCTGCGGAGCGCATCACTCCATTCCCGGACGACGCAGGCTTGGCCCCTTGCGGAAGCACTGGCCGGACCAGGTTCCCTTCCATCCGGTACGTGACGGTCTTCAACGCTGCCGCACGCGGCATACCTGTCTCCGGATCGAGGCTGACGTTGTCGCCCACTGCCACCTGAAAGCTGAATGTCGGCTCCGGACCGTCAGGATTTTTTGCATCTCCGAGGGCCACCTTCACCGGAAAAAAGCCGACAATGTCATGCTCGCGAAATGCTGTTCCGTATCGATGGCGGCGCGTGTCCCAGGTAAACACCCGCACTTGGTCGAAGTCGAACGGCAGACCCTGTTTGTAAGGCGTCAGCACCGTTAAATACTCCGGCACTTGCCCGTTCGGCTTGCCGGAATCCGGGTCATCGACTGTGCGCAGAACGTATGCCCCCACCATGCGTTCGCTCTCTGCATACTGGGCCACGTCCTCCGGCACATCCACCTGGAAATCGCGCGCCAGCATCCACCCTGTGTGTCCGGCGTTGTCGCGTGCCAGCCACCAGTCTTCCATGGGAACGGCAGGTGCAAATCGCGAGTCAAAGCTTTCCTTGTGGACTTTCTCGTGGCGTGCGGGCGGCGCACTTGCTGCGGCAGTGGGCAGCCCCAGCACGTTGCTCGCGGCATATCGAGGTTCGGAGGCGCGCTCCAGCATCGCAACCTTCGTGTTCGGAGCCAGCAGTGTAAAGCGCGGCGTGGCGCGACCGGGCGTCAGGTGCATATACAGTTCGTTGTACAACACTGCGGTTGCTACAGGCGTTTGGCTGGCATGTTGTTTTGACAGATTCTTAAATGCGTCATATTCACCCTGGTCGATGACAGCATGTTCCTCAATCCATCCCACCGCTCCATGGGGCGTTTTCACTTTCAAGAAACGTGGAATGTGTTGCAGCACCGTGAGCCGCTCGCCGTTTTTCACCTCCGCGACTCGATTGGCCACCACGGCAACCCGGTCCCGCAGATAGATCTGCTTCACCGCCACATAGGCATACTCTGACGAGGAAGAGGGCCGAAGATGGCCGCACCCAGACGGCAATGCCGCCATGGCGAAGAGCAACGCGGTCGAGATGGACACGCGCCATCTTCGCGGATGCAGTCGAGGCGCAATTTGTTGAAGGGAATTCAACATAAATTCGGGGGACAGAAATCTCAGTTTACGCGCATTGGGCCAATCCGAGCGGCCATGCTCCCCGAGCGTGCCATTACGGGACGACTGAGAGCGCGACGGCGCCCGCGGGATCGGTTCCGGTTGCGACAGAAGTGACGGGATCCAGCTTGCCCGCAGTCGTCGCATCGAAGCTGAAGACCTGCATGTCCGGCGACCCACCGGAGTTCACCACAAACAGATACTTGCCGGTGGAATCCAGCGACATCGCAATCGGCAAAAAACCTGTGGTAAACGGCGAACTGCTCAGCGGAGTCAGCGTGCCGCCGGTCCCCAGCGTGTACCCGGTGATGACGTCGGCGGTTTTATTGGCCACGTACACGTAAGTGTTGGTGGGGTCGACCACGATGGATTGCGGCCCAAGCTGTAAGGCAAACGGCGAACCCGCGATCTCCTTCAGCGCGCCACCCGTTCCAATCGTCAACACGCGAATGCCCTGCCCCGCTTCGCCAACAAATAAATAAGCGGATTTGTTGTCGGATGCGATCGTGTTATCGGAGGCCGCGCCGCGCGTTGCCAGGTGGAGCTGGTTGCTGACCACGCCGTTGGAACTATTGAACGTAAATCCATCCGTGCCGCCGAGCCCCAGGCCGATATACACATACTGATCGTTGGGCGTGACGTACACCTGGGTGGGATTGCCGGCATCCAGCGCAATCGTACCCTGGCCGGTCTGCGTGAGGGTGCCGGTGGAAGTGTCGATTTGAAAGATCAACAATTGGTTTGAGCTGTTCGACACCAGAAACAACCAGTTTCCGCTAGGATCCACGGTCATCCAGGTCGGAACCAGCGTTGACGTGACTTGAGAACCATTGTTGCCAAGAGTTAAAGTCCCGTTGGCGCCAATCGTATACACAAAAACCGGGCCCGCAAGCGTCGCCAGGTACAGAAAGGTCCCTTTCGGTGTGGCGGCCAGAGCGCTCGGTGTTGTGCCAAGGGTATAGCTTGAACCCGTCAACGTTGTGAATGTCGCTGTCGGAATCGGAAAGCCTGCCAACGTTCCCAAGGTTGCATTGGCTACATACGCGTAGGAGCTATAGGTTCCACTGCCACTGCCGCCACCACCACTACCACCACCACTACTGCAAGTGTTGTATTCCTGACAGAGAGGAACAAAAAAACTGCTGCACCCCATCGTTGCCGTCAGAACGATTGCTGCAAAAAACGCGCTGACCACCCAAGCGCGACCGGATTGGACGATTGATCGAGCCCGTTGTCTCGGTGAAGCCATACCTCATTTTACTCGTGAGCCTGGCTTTGCGGACGCACCGGCGCGCCGTCACGCAACAGCATCCTTGCGACCCTCGATGTGGACACCTGACGTGTCACTATTGCGATGCTAGATTTGGGACCGCGCTCTTGGAAGTGGAAACGACAAATTTGCCGCTTTTGTCCTGCATCAGCGCCGCGGGCGAGCTGTCGGTCGAGGAGGACTTCCTGGAAATGAACGCGAGCGCGCCATCGGCGGCAATCGAATACTCAGTGATTGTATTGGAATCGGAACTTGCGACGAACAGATTGCCGCTCGATCGATCGACGGCCAGCGACGTTGGGACCTTTTGAGCGAGACCAAAGGGCGACCCGGAGATTTCCTGCAAGATCGCGCCAGCGCCGATTGTAAAGACCCGAATGCCTGCGTTCGCTTCCGCTACATATAGATTTCTGGATGCGGTGTCGGTCGTCAGCGCATCGTCCGCGGAAAGCCCGGCATGCAAGGGCGCGATGTGCTGCCGCGTTCCCAGCGTCCCGGTCGCCGCGTCAAACGGAAATGCATCCACGCCGCCTTTGCCAAGCGCTACGAACATCTCATGATTGTCCGGCGTCAGGTACGCTTCGGTCGGCCTTCCAGGATCGAGCGCAGGCCCTTGTGAGACAGAATGTAGCGCGCCTGTTTTGGCGTCGATTTGAAATTCCCGCATGTCCTTTGCAATCGAAGAAGCCACGAATAACCAGTTTCCCGTCCGGTCCATCGACATCCATGTCGGCTGTACCACGGTTGCAACCGGGCTTCCGCTGTTCCCGGCCTCCAGATTTCCGGCGTTTGCAATCGTATTCAGATATATCGCGCCATCGCTGGTGGCGAGATACAAAAATTTCCCGTTTGGCGTGCCGGCAATCGCAGTCGGCAGCGCAGGCGTGGTCACCGTCGAACTGGGGATGGTGGCGAGTTTTCCGGAAGCAATTGCGAAGGCGCCGATAGTGCTATTGTTGGCATTCGCCACGTAGACGTAGGAGCTGTTCAAACCGCTGGGAGTGATTGGACCCCCTGTCGACGCAATGGCAGCTGTGGTTGCCGTGGTCCCGGTAGTCCCCGTGGTCGTCGTGCTGGTGCAGGTGTTGTATTCCTGACACAGAGGGACGAAGAAACCGCTGCATCCCGTCATCCCAAGAAAAATTGCCGCAGCACAAACTGAAACGATCCTGGGCCGCGCGCCAGCGAACGATATTCGTAGCCTCATACGACGATAGTGTACCGCTCCTCTGCTCATTTTGTACGCAACTGCGACGCCCATGCGGCCTGCGTTACGCCTGAAACACCGGCTCCTCGACGAAACTGCGCTCGACATCCAACACCGTGCCAATTGCATGGACGATGGAGGCGATACGGACTGCGGCAATCATGATTTCTTCCGTGATTCCCTTTTGCCGCAATACGTTCTCATGCGCGTCGATACACTTGCCGCAACCGTTTACCGCGGAAGCGGCCAGACACCATAATTCAAAGTCCACCGGGTCGGCCTTGTGCGCGCGAATTCCATTCATCCGCAGACGCGCAGGCATCGTGGCGTACTTTTCATTCTTGGTTAGGTGATGGAAACGATAGAAAATGTTGTTCATTCCCATCAGCGCCCCTGCCGTCTTCACCGCGTCCACCTGTTCCGGTGTCAGTTGCTCGGCCGCTGCCTGCAGTGCGGCCCCTGTCAAGGCCGGCTGCCGCGTGGCAATCGCGCTCACCAGCAACGTTCCCCACGCCTGCGTCCTGGTGAGTTCCGTGTTCTGGCGAACCAGTGAAGAATAATTCAGCTTCAGGTCCTTCGCGTATTCCGGGAGGCCATCGATCAGTTCATCGAGAGACATGCATCGCCCTTTCCGTTCGGAAATCAGACCTGCAGCGTTGCCTCTCCCTTTTGCCAGTTGCAGGGGCACAACTCATCCGTCTGCAACGCATCCAGGACGCGCAACACTTCCTGCGGATTGCGGCCGACAGAAAGGTCTGTCACATAAATGAAGCGGATAATGTTGTCCGGATCGACCAGGAACGTGGCCCGCTGCGCAACGCCCGCCTTCTCATCCAGAATGCCAAGCTCGCCGGAGAGGTCGCGCTTGATGTCGGAGAGCATGGGGAAGGGCAAATCTTTCAGATCGGCATGATGAGTACGCCACGCAGCGTGGACGTATTCATTGTCCGTGCTGGCGCCCAGCACCTGGCAGTCGCGGTCCGCAAACTCGCGATTCAACTTGCCGAAGGCCGCAATCTCCGTCGGACAGACAAAGGTAAAGTCTTTGGGCCAGAAGAAAAAGAGCTTCCACTTGCCTGCGTAGGAATCCTGAGTGACAGTAGTGAAAGCTTTTGCCTCATCCTTGTCGGTTGAAATGGTGGCAGTCAAAGAAAAGTCGGGGAATTTTTCGCCAATTTGCAGCATGTTTGTCGCCCTCTTTCGGTTGGTGATAGGTGGAAATCTGTTCGGCGCTCAAGACGCGTCCTGATCGAAAATCAGGTATCGGTATAAGGATATCAAACAGCGACAAGCAAAAACAAAGACGCGACCAATTGAAAAGTCGCAGTTTACAGCAATCTGAAATGATTGAATCACTCAGCGTGCAGCAACTCCGGCAAACCAGATGACGATACGGGCCGTCCCATTTAGGCATACGGAGCCGGCAGCCCCTTTGCCATGCGATAGGCCCGCATCGTCCATTCCTGATGGGTGCGAATGCGCACATCGCTGCGCGGCATGGCGCGACACAGCAGAACGTAGCCCTCGATTTTGTCTTCAGCAAAATACACATCCGGATGGTCGTGCTCGACGGTCCCTTCCAGCAGCAGGCCCGCGCAGGTGAGGCAACGGCCCTGGTGACAGATGGCGGGCAGCGTCGCTCCGTTGGCTTCCGCCGCATTCCAGATATGTTCCTGTTCGTCGCAAGCAAAAGAACGGAGACCTTCGGGGGTTTCCAGCACCACCCGAAAGCCCCGGTCTTTCGTTCTGTCATTTTCTTTGAAGTTTGCCACTAAGGATTATAGAAACCCCGGTTCTTGCTGTACGGCGCTTCGCCCGGCACGCCGCGGCGGAAATGGCCGGAAGGTATCGACTTTCCATCGCGCTCGTGGGCCAGCAGTTCAATGAACCAAGCCTCGTGCTCAATTTCCTCATTCAATATCCGCGCCGCCATGTCGTAGGTGCGCGGGTCTTTGCCGAAGGTCATATCGCAGACGACGCTCCAGCTTCTGATGGCGCAACGCTCCGACTCCAACAGCAAAGTAAGGATGTTGACGGCTGTGGGTGGGTCCGGCAGCTTGGCTGCGGCACAGCCGGCCTGGTCATGAAACGCCTTCAGATCGTTGGGAAGATGGCCGCCCAGTTCATAGATGCGCGGGACGATCAGTTCCCAGTGGGCCCGGTCTTCCAGCCTGGCATCCTCGCATATTTCCTTGTAGTCCTCATGGCCGGCGAGGTTCATGCGGAGAATCGTGTAGTAGTAATACGTGCTGGCAAACTCGGCCGCCGCGTTGGCGACGAGTACTTTGATGAGCTTCTCGACATCTACACCCCGAGCGCGGATGACTTCAACTCCGACGCGTTTCGTTACATCGCCCGGTTTTACTGTGTCCTTTTCTGGCATTGGATTGTCCTTTCTTCGAGATGGGTCCTGGTTTTCTATCGTTTGTGACTTCTGGAGCCAATGAAACACGTTCTCCACTGCAAAAACATCATTTCATAGGCACTCTTGACGTTTTCTTGCATGCCGGGCACAATCCAACAACCTCGATGGAATAGCGCTCGACCTGAAACGCAGGTGAAACATGGTCACGTTCCATTTTCAGCTTGAAACTCTTTTCATCCAGATCTGTGATCGACCTGCAACCGCGGCACACCAGATGATGATGCGTCTCCCGGTTCGTTTCCACGCGCAATGAGCCGTGATGCAGGCTGACTTCTCCCACAATCCCGCTGCGGATAAACAGGTGCAGGTTCTTATAGACCGTCGCCAGGGAAATGGAGGGAATGCGGCGGCGCACGCGAGCATAGATTTCTTCCGGAGATGGATGGCCCTCCATCTCCTGCACCACTTCAAACAGAACCTGGCGCTGATGCGTGGCCGCCAGACCGTGTTTGGCGCAGAATGCCCGAAAGACTCGCGAAGTTATTATCATCTGATAGATACAATTGATAAATAATAGTTATCATCCGTCAAGAGCACGTTTTCCACAGGGCGCGGACGGTTCTGGATGCAGATCTCCCGTCCAGAAAACACGTTTCCAATATGTTTGAGCGATTTTTGGAGTTTCCGCAGCCTGGGTCAGTTCGGCTTTTGCTTTTGCGAGCGGCGAAAGCGCTCATCGACTGCCTGGCGGCCGCTGAAGCCAGATTCCATCGTGTGCCAATGACGGATTTCCTTCTCGCCCATCTTCCAGCACAACAGGACAATCTCTTCGCCCAGTCGGCACGGGAAATCCAGCAGCCCGGAGTCCAGGTCCTTTACCTGTACACCGATCGAGTCGATCTCCGCCAGCGTGTCTTTTACCTGCTGCACGGTCTTGTCCTGCAGGGCGCGCCGTTGCGCCACAGCGGCAATATGGACCAGCGTCCCGCCGTTCAAAAATATCCGCTGCGACAGCGCCTGCAATTCCTGGGCGATGGTTTCTGCCGTCTTCTTGGCCTCCATCGCATTCTTCATCAGCGATTCCAATACCGGAACCAGCGTCTGCGCTTCCTCCAGAGAAAAAGTCTTCATCGGCTACCTCCGTATCTCCAGCATACGGCCTAGCGCCACCCCCGCCCAATATTTGACGTCTTCACTCACCCGGATACGGTTCACCACCCTGCCTTCCACCATGTTTTCCAGCGCCCAGGCCAGGTGTTGCGGTGAAATCCTAAACATGGTCGTGCATAGACACCCGGACTCGTCGAGCGTGATCACTTTCTTTCCCAGCGGAGCAAACCGCTTGCCCAGCCGGTTCACCAGATGGATCTCCGTGCCCACGGCAAACATCGATCCTGTAGGGGCATCTTCGATCATCTTAATCAGCCCCTCCGTCGAACCGATTCCATCTGCCTTCTGGCAAAGCTCCAGCCGGCATTCCGGATGAACGATCACCTGGATGCCAGGATAGGCGGCACGAACCTTGTCGGCATGTTCCGGCAAAAAACGCTGATGCACGGAACAATGCCCTTTCCACAAAATCACCTTCGCCGCGCGCAAGCGGTCCGGCGTCAGACCGCCGTTGATCTGGTACGGGTCCCATACCACGGTCTCGGACAGAGGAATCCCCATTGCGTAAGCCGTGTTGCGTCCAAGGTGTTGGTCGGGAAGAAACAGTATGCGGCTGCCACGCGCAAACGCCCAGGCAAAGGCAGCTTTGGCATTCGAGGAAGTGCATACCAGCCCGCCGCGCTCCCCACAAAACGCCTTGATGGCCGCCGTCGAGTTCATATACGTCAGCGGAACCAGACCGCCAGCGGCTGGTCCATCCAACCCGAAGGCGTGCAGTCTGTTCCAGCATTCTTCCACCTGGGAAATGTCCGCCATGTCGGCCATGGAGCAGCCTGCATTCAGGTCCGGCAGCACCGTTTGCTGCCATGGCTGGGCCAGGATATCGGCACTCTCCGCCATGAAATGCACGCCGCAGAAGAGGATGTAGCGGCTGTCGGATTGCGACGCAATCCTGGACAGTTTGTAAGAGTCGCCGGTGTGATCGGCGAACCGAATCACTTCATCCCGCTGGTAGTGATGCCCCAGGATGATTGCCTGTTGGCCAAGGCGCGCGCGGGCCGCGGCAATGCGACCATCCATTGTGTGGTCTGGCATGGCCAGATAGTTGTCCAGCGAACACACGTCTTGCGTGGATTCAACCGGCATAGTTGCCACGGGTTCGACAAATGTAGCCACGTTATTTCCGCCTTCAGTTCCATGCCTTACTGGCCGTGGAACGGGGATGTTGAAAGCATTTCTTTGTCCTGTTGCAGTGGACTCACTGTGACCTTTGGGCCGTCTGTCCGCCAAGTCACCCAATCCACGGGGTTGTTGCAACAGTTATTGGACGTTTTCATTCGGGCACCGGATGCAACCCAATGAAAAATTCCTGTAACCAGATTGTAATACGCCTAGCCCCTGGATTCCCCGCCAATCCCGGTTGCCGAATTGATTACCAGAGTGACCACCCAAAACCGCCGATCGTGAGACAGACCGTTTTTCACCCCCTGAAAAGCCCCTTCGCCCGCTCGAACCTGTGCTCGCGCGACCTTTAGGCATATAGTGGCTACGGACGCATTTCTGTTCCGCGATGGCACCCGCCAACCGGCACGGAACAGGCGCACCGGCAATTGACAGCCATGGTTCAGGAGGGGTCAGATGAAGATTTCCGACACGGTTGGATTGGTGCTAAGGAACAAAGGTCAACGAACCGTTCTCTCGATTGCACCGGAGCAGTCGGTCTACGAGGCGGTAGAAAAGATGGCGGAGAACGACATCGGCGCCTTGCTGGTGCTGTCCGACAACAAGCTGGTCGGCATGCTCTCGGAGCGCGACTACGCGCGCAAAGTCGCCCTGATGGGCCACTCTTCCAGGGAGACCCAGGTCCGCGAAATCATGACCAGTCCGGTGTTCTTCGTCAGCCCGCAACACACCGTGGACGAATGCATGGTCCTGATGACGCAGCATCATTTCCGCCACCTTCCCGTCTGTCAGGAGGACCGCGTGGTGGGAGTTATCTCCATCGGCGACCTGGTGAAGTGGGTGATTTCCGGCCAGGCGCACGCCATTGAGCAGTTGGAGGGCTACATCACGGGGGCCTATCCCGGCTAGGTTTCGGAATCGGCGTTCTCGGACAAATCACATCCAATTTGAACGTGCATCCGTTCCACCTGGGTAGGTTTGTTCGGCCGTGTGCCACTTCAGTATGATGGAACTCGATGAGTCTGCCCGATACAGTCTTTATCTTCGTGTTGGCCCTGATCATTTTCGGGCCCAAGAAATTGCCTGAGATTGGGCGGCAACTTGGCAAATTGGTAGGAGAATTTCGACGCGCCAGCAACGAATTCAAGTTTCAAATTGAAGAAGAGCTGCGCCAGGCCGAATTGACGGACCGCCAGACGATTGCCCCGCCCAGCAAAGAACTGGAATCGTCCAGTTCGACCTCATCCTCTGCCGTGCCGCTAACCGATGTAGCGGATTCCGCTTCGCCCGCTCTTCCCTACCCGGAAGAGACGCTTCCCGTCGGGCAGTATCCGAACATTGACACTCTGGACGCTTACGAACTGAACGCTCAAAATCGCAAACTGGCCGAGCCAGAAGCCATTGATGACATCCAGCACGAAGAGGTTGCAGCGGACAACACAACCGCCTCGCCATCGATCACACCCGCTGTAGGCGCGGAGCCGCGCACTACGCCTCCGTATGCAACCTCGGACTTCGGCGCGATCACTCCGGCAGCAGCAACGGATCCGTCCGGACACCGCACGAGCGCCGGACCATCCTCCAACTTAGTCGATGCGAGTACTTCTACAACGGCGACGTCAATTCCCACACACGAACCTGCCGGTCCCTATGCTGCACCCGCGGTAGCGGATGTCACCCATGGTTGATCTGCTGGACCGGGCCCGCACCGCTGTGGGCGACCGGGCCGACCTGCCCGGCATGAGCTTGCTGGAGCATCTGCAGGAGCTACGAAAGCGCCTTGTCTATTCTCTGCTCTCCATCGGCGTTGGCTTTTTCATCGCGTATGGTTTTCACCAGCGCATTGCCGCGTTCATGATTGAGCCCATCACCAAGGCCCTGAACGCGCATCATCTGAACACGCAGCTCGTCTATCTCAATCCGATGGACCCCTTCAATTTCTTCCTGAAAATTGGACTGTTTGGCGGCATCATTGTCGCCTCGCCGTTCATTCTGTACCAGGTATGGCTGTTCATCGCTCCAGGCCTGTATCAAAACGAAAAGCGCTACTTGGTTCCGTTCATGTCGGCGACCGTCGGCCTGTTTTTGCTGGGTGCATTTTTCGGCTATCGATATGTCTACCCCGGCGCGCTCGAGTTTTTAATCGGCTATGGGTCGCAATTCAAACCCATGGTGACCATCGGCGAATATACGGAACTGTTTCTCACTGTCATCCTCGGCCTGGGCATCGTGTTTGAACTGCCGATTCTCGTCTTCTTCCTGGCGCTGTTCGGCATAGTCAATTCTCGTTGGCTATGGAAGAACATCCGCTACGCCATTCTCATCATCTTCATTATTGCCGGCATCATTACTCCCACGCCTGACCCACTCAGCATGTGCCTGTTTGCGACGCCAATGCTGGGACTTTATTTGATCAGCATTGGAGTGGCCCACCTGGTGCATCCCGACGCCCGCAATAAGCGGAAGAAAGCAAAACTGGAGGTTTGATGTTGCGGCATGTGACCTTGCCGGCAAGTCTGACGGTCCTGGTAGCGGTTTGCGGCCTTGCAATTTCCTCCATGACGTTAGGAGAGGCGCACCAGCAAGCACGCACGGCTGCGCGAATTCAGTTCAATGGAAGCCGTGCCTACCAATATGCGCAGGACATTGTGGACTGCGGACCGCGCTGGATTGGGAGCCAAGGCCATGTATGCGCGGAGAATTTTCTGAAGAAGCAATTCGCCAAAGATAAACTCGAAGAGGACGCGTTCACCGCCAATACGCCCGCCGGCGCGATGACGATGCATAACTTCATCGTCAAATTTTCCGGGAAAAGGCCGGGCATTATTGTCCTCGCTTCGCATTATGAGACCAATTACCCGCTGCGCGATATAAATTATGTCGGCGCCAACGACGGTGCTTCCACCAGCGGCCTGCTCATTGAAATGGCAAACGACTTGCGCGGACGCATGCTCGATGGCGATAGCGTCTGGCTGGTCTTCTTCGACGGCGAAGAAGCGATCCAGCAGTGGTCATCTGCCGATTCCCTGTATGGCAGCCGTCATCTGGCCGCCAAGTGGGACCGCGATGGAACGTTAAAACGCATCAAGGCATTTCTACTGGTCGATATGATCGGCGACAAAAATCTCGATATCGTCCGCGATCAGAATTCAACTCCCTGGCTGCTGGACCTGGTGGACCAGGCCGCGAAACAAGAGGGCGACTCATCCTATTTTTTCGCAACAACCAATGCCATTGAAGACGACCACCTGCCCTTCGTCCAGCGCGGCGTTGCCTGTGCCGACCTGATCGATTACGATTACGGCCCGCACAGTTTTATGCTTCCGGACGGCTACCACCACACTGCCCAGGACACCATGGACAAAATCAGCGCGCATAGTTTGACTGTGGTCGGACAGACTGTTCTTGAAACCATCCATTTGTTGAATCAGAAATAGACCCCGCCCATGCCCCTCGGCACCAACTTTATGAACGCTCGAATGTTCGGCGGAGCGCCGCTCTGGCTCTGGCTGGTCTTCCACGCCCTCGTGTTTGGCCTGCTGGGCGTCGATTGTGCCGTCACCCGAACAACGCGCGAAGAGCGCGTGCTGGTTCGACGCGCGAATTGGCTCACGGGAGTTTGGATTACGGCAGCCTTGTTATTCGCGCTCGTAGTCTACCGGGCGCTTTCGCAGCGATATGCACTGGAATACCTGGCGGGATATGGCATCGAAGAATCCTTGAGTATCGACAATCTTTTTGTCTTTCTTGTCCTGTTTCAAGCTTTCGGCCTGCAACTGGTGCAGCGGCGGCGAGTGCTTTTCTTCGGCGTGCTGGGCGCAATCGTATTGCGCGGCGTCATGATTTTCGCGGGCATTCAATTGTTGAAGACATTTTCCTGGATGAACTACATCTTCGGCGCAATCCTGCTCTACACCGCCTGGCATCTGCTGCGAAAATCCCTTCAATCCCAACCCGACCGTCCTCCCATCTGGATGGACTGGCTGACTCGTCACCCGCCTATGGCGCGGCTGCCCTACCCGCAACGCTTCCTGGTCTGGGAAGACCGGCGCATGCGTTTCACTCCTCTCTTCATCGCGTTGATTGCCATTGAGGCAACGGACCTGATCTTTGCTACCGATTCGATTCCCGCCGTGCTGGCCGTGTCCCATCATCCCTTTATCGTGTACTCTTCGAACATTTTTGCTGTGCTTGGACTGCGTTCTCTTTACTTCGCGCTGGCAACAGTTCTTGAGCGGCTGAACAAATTGCGCTATGGTTTGGTGGCGATTCTGGTCTATGTCGGCGGCAAGATGATGCTCAGCAATTTCATCACCGTCCCGATTTTGATTTCGCTCGCCGTGCTCGCTTCTGCGGTCGGGACCACTGTGGTTTGGTCGCTGCTTTCAAAGCCGGCCCCGCAGAACAAAGAAGCGCACTCTGGCAGCCCTTCTACGTAAAATCGATAAAGTCGACATGCCCCTGCGCCATCCGCGAATGCTTGGCCTGGCCTGGATTGTGCTGCGGAAAATCTGTGCGCGCGTGGGCGCCTCGAGATTCTTTCCGCGCCAGCGCAGACGCAACGATCAGCTCCGCCACCGTATGCAGGTTGCACATCTCGGCATTCTCGCGGGTCGTGTCGGCAGGCAGTTCGTGGCGCATCGCATTCAGTTCAGACCTGATAGTGGACAGCCCCGCTTGATCGCGCAGCAGACCCGCATGGAGCCACATCAGGCCGCGCAGCCGTTCCCGCAACGCGGAAACTCTATTGGCGTCCAATTCCGCGGACGCGGACCCTCGAACAGCAGCCGCATCTTTTTCGGCAGCGATGGGTGTCTCCGCACGCAGGCCGTCCTGCAGCATGGCCTCCGCGGCGCGCACACCGAAAACCAGCCCTTCCAGCAAGGAATTGCTGGCCAGCCGATTCGCGCCATGCACACCCGTACATGCAACCTCACCCGCAGCGAAAAGGCCGGGCACGTTAGTACGTCCATGCAAGTCGGTCCGTACGCCGCCCATCAGGTAGTGCGCCGCAGGACGAATTGGGATCAGGTCCTTCGACAGATCGAAACCATATTCGGATAATCGCGCTGAGATGCCGGGAAACCTGGCGTGCAGATCTTTGCCGGTGATGTGCCGCATATCCAGATAGACGGGCAGCGTTTCTCCAAGCCGTTCTCCTATGCCTTCGCGCATGATCGCGCGGGCCACAATATCCCGCGGCGCGAGTTCAGCCAGCGGATGATAGCGTTCCATGAATCGCTCCCCACGATGGTTGCGCAGCCATGCGCCCTCGCCGCGCAACGCTTCCGACAACAGGAAACGCGGCGCGCCGGGCACGCTGAGCGCGGTCGGGTGGAATTGATAAAACTCCATATCGGAGACTTCCGCGCCCACCCGGTAGGCCATCGCGATGCCATCGCCCGTGGCAACCCCTGGATTGGTCGTGTCGCTGTAGACCTGACCCGCGCCGCCGCTGGCCAGCAACACTCCACTGCCGGCAAACGTCAGCGGTCCGTTCGCTGCATCGAGCGCGTGGACGCCAATGACTCGTCCATCGCTGACAACCAGCTCGCGAGTCGTGACTCGCTCATGCAGATGAATGCGCGGCTCATGCTTCACGCGCTCCAGCAGGGCACGGCCAATTTCTCTGCCGGTGGCGTCGCCGTTGGCGTGAAGGATGCGCGGCAAACTGTGCGCCCCTTCGCGGGTTCGCATCAGGTCCCCTTCTCCATTTCTTTCACGATCGAAGTTCGTGCCCCAGGCCAGCAGTTCTTCGATGCGAGCCGGCCCCTCTTCCACCAACAGGCGCGCAGCCCGTTCAAAAACCAGGCCATCGCCCGCCTGGATCGTATCCTGGCCATGGAGTTCGACATCCTCCGCGCCGCCCATGGCGACGGCGATTCCGCCCTGCGCGTAGTGCGTATTCGATTCCGACGCGCCTTCTTTGGTGACCAGCGTGACATCCGCGACCTTCGCCAACGCAAGCGCTGCGCGCAGCCCCGTGATTCCCCCGCCAACGACAGTCCAACCCCGCAAAAAAAACGACTCCACGATTGTGAGAATAGCACGCAGACACCTGTATTTCTCGTCGCCTCCGCGGCTCAATTCGAAGCAGCGCCGTCTTGCGATACGATTAGAAAATCAGCGTGTCGACAATTCCGGTCAAAACCGCAACGGCGAATTATCCCGTACAAGTGCAGCCTCGGCTGCTGGAAACGCTTGCGCCTCACTTGCGCAAGGTGGCCGGTGAGCAGCGCTCCATCTTCGTCGTCACCTCTCCGGAAATATGGTCCCGCTGGGGCCAATCGTTTCTCGCCTCCTTCTCTGCCCGCAAAATCGACATTCTGCCTCTGTTCGTGCCCGCTGGCGAACGATATAAGCAGTTGAAGACGGTCGAACATCTGGCCGAAAAAATGATCGTTGCCGGCGCCAAGCGCGACGCCCTTCTGGTTGCGTTCGGCGGAGGGGTCATCGGAGACATGACGGGCTTTCTTGCGGCCATATATATGCGCGGCATTCGCTATGTCCAGGTACCGACCACGTATCTGTCGCAGATCGACTCTTCCATCGGCGGCAAGACCGGAGTCAATCTTCGCGTCGGCAAAAACCTCTTAGGCAGTTTTCATCACCCGGTCGCCGTCTTTATCGATCCGACAGTCTTGACCACCTTACCGCCAAAAGAATTGCGATCGGGCGCCGTGGAAAGTGTGAAGGCTGCCGTCCTCGGCGATGCTCGCTTCTTTGCCTGGCTCGAATCCAATTTGGGGGACTTGCTGGCGGGCGACCAGGAAATTGTTACCCGCGCGATTGAAATTTCCGTCCGCATCAAGGCGGAAATTGTCAGCGCGGACGAGCATGAATCCGGCCAGCGAATGCTGTTGAACCTCGGCCACACCGTCGGCCATGCCATCGAGGCAGCCACTCGCTATCGCACCCTGCTGCACGGCGAAGCCATCGCCTGGGGAATGATCGCGGCATTGCATCTGGCGGTTGCGCGATCCGCGTTGCCGCCCGCCGAGGCCAAGCGCGTCGAGGAGCTCACATTTCGCCTGGGCCCCTTTCCGCGCTTTCACGCCACCGCCAAGGTCTTGCTGGATCGCACTGCTGGCGACAAAAAGCATTTGCAGTCCGCGCAGCGATTTGTTCTGCCCGTGGCCATCGGCAAGGCCATTGTCGTACAAGATGTCACGCAACAGGAGTTGCTGGCGGCCATCCAATCCATGTTGCGCACCATGAAAGAACACGGCGTATGACGCGCTTCGCCACTGGCGCGGAACCCAGCGGGGCCGCAGCCGAGCGCGGGGCCGGCCATGATGAGCAAAGCGTCAGCCAGGCCGTGCAATCCATGTTCGACGGCATTGCTCCCCGCTACGACGTCCTGAATCACGTGTTGTCCGTCAATGTGGACAGTATCTGGTGGCGCAGAACCGCTCGACTCTTTGCGCCCGTCTTGCAAAACCCAGAGGCCGCCGTTTTGGACATGTGTTGCGGCACCGGCGACATGACTTTGGCCCTGCTGCGGCATCGTCCGTTGAACGCGCGGCCAGTGGTTGCGCTCGACTTCTCGCATGCCATGCTGGAACGCGCAAAAGGAAAATTTTCTTCTCCGGAATTTTGCCCCCACGGTGTCGTCACCATGGAGGCCGATGCCCTCCACATGCCCCTATCCGACAACTCCATCGACCTGATCACCGCTGCGTTTGGCTTCCGCAACCTGGCCAATTACGAAGCCGGTCTGCGCGAGATGGCCCGCGTGCTGCGCCCCGGCGCTCCGCTCGGCATTCTGGATTTCAATGAGCCCGGCGGCCTGTTCGGCAAGGTCTACAATCTCTACTTCCGTCATGTTCTGCCTCGGCTCGGCAAGGCCCTATCCGGCTCATCCGCGCCCTACGCGTATTTACCGCACTCCGTGCATCGCTTTCCCAAGCCGGAGGAAATGCTGGCGATGATGCGGTCCTGCGGGTTTGTACAGGCAACGTGGACACCCTACACGTTTGGCATTGCGGGCCTGTACCGCGCTGTGAAAGCATGAATCTTCCTACGCTGACGGTATTTTTTTGCCACAGCCGAGGATGACAGGTCAAAATGGCGCGTTTCGTTTTCTTCTCAAACCTCAGGACCTTTGACGCTTCGATCAAACGACGCACCGCGACCATCTCGGTCACGGCCGCCGCCATTATGACGTTTCTTAAGGTATGGACCGGAGTCCAAAGCGGCAGTATCGGCATGTTGTCGGAGGCCGCGCATTCCGGCCTCGACATGGTCGCCTCCCTCATCATCCTCGGGTCCGTCACCATCTCCGACCGTCCCGCCGATGAGGCCCATGCCTACGGGCACGGCAAGATGGAAAATTTGGCCGCGTTTACCGAAACGCTGCTCATGGTCGCCTCTGTCCTGTGGATCCTTGGCGAAGCTCTCGAAAGAATTCTGGGCCATGCGCCGCCGCTGAATCTCTCCATCTGGCCGTTCGCCGTCCTGATGCTCTCGATGGGAGTGGACTTTGTCCGCTCGCGCGCCCTGGGCCGTGTGGCCCGGCAAACGAAAAGCCAGGCCCTGGAGGCCGATGCGCTGCACTTCAGCATGGACATCTGGTCGAGCCTTGCTGTCATTGGCGGGCTGCTGGCCGGCGCCGCATCGCAACATTGGCATCTGAATTGGCTGCGCTTTGGCGATCCGCTCGCCGCTGTCGTCGTGTCGATTATTATCCTGAAAGTCTGCTGGCGTCTGGCGCGGCAGACCGTCGATATCCTCACCGATGCCGCTCCCCTGGCCACCCGTCGCCGCGTGGCAGACTCCTTGCGTCAACTGCCAGACAGTATCGAAATTGAACGGCTCCGCCTGCGTCTGGCTGGAAATCATTACTTTGCGGACCTCACTGTCGGGATGCCGCGGAACTTCAGCTTTCAGCGAACGGAACAGATGAAGGAGCAGGTCGCCGATTCGGTCCGACGCATCCTTCCGGAAGCGGATGTCGTTGTCAACGTGGTCCCACGGGTAGGCCGTTCGGAGAGCATCTTTGACCGCGTTCGCGCGGTCGCCGCACGCAATAACCTGTCTGTCCACGATCTCAGCGTCCAATATTACGATGGAAAACTGCACCTGGAGCAGCACCTGGAGGTACCCGAGACCCTCAGCCTGCGCGATGCGCATACACTGGTCACCCGCATTGAAAGCGAAACCCGGGCCGACGTCCCCGAGATAAATTCCATCCTGACCCATATCGAAAGCGAACGCGGCACCATTGAGATTGAAGCTCGCCGCAGCGAAGACGCTGCTCTGGAAGTCGACCTGCGACGCCTGGCCGGCGAGTTTCCGGATATTCTGGACGTACACGCCGTCGTGGTATCGAAGGCCGGCGAACGGATGCAAATTTCCTGCCACTGCACCTTGCCCGACGACCGCAGCATGGCCGATGTTCATGCGTTGATCACCACGTTGGAAGATCGAGTCAAATCGGAGATGCCGCAGATTGCCCGCGTCTTTATTCATCCCGAACCAGCAACCGACAATCAGCGCTGATTGCTGAACACTTTACGCCTAAGGAGCAAGCAGAATGCAAGCCAATGCAATATGGAAACAAGAAATGACTTTCGATGCGCTTTCCCAAAGCGGCCATGCAATTGTATTCGACGGCGATCCGGCCCACACGCAAGGTGCCAGCCCCATGGAAGCGGTGTTGATGGGACTATGCGGCTGCACTGCCATTGACGTCATCTCAATTTTGAAAAAAAAGCGGGAGCCATGTACAGGGCTAACCGTTTCCGCCGTTGCCGAACAAGCGGCCGAGCCGCCGAAAGTTTTTACGCGCGTGAAATTGACTTATCGCGTCAGCGGCGCTGTCTCCCGCAAGGCGATGGAAGATGCCGTGCATCTTTCGGAAACAAAATACTGTTCGGTCGCAGGAATGGTGGAGAAGACCGCCAAGATAGAATTTGCGATTGAATACGCGGGCTGAAGAAACAGTAAAGCGGATTGATCGTTTGTACAATTGGATATTAAAAGGGAGTCATTCTGAACGAAGGTTGCCGCTGCAACCGAAGTGAAGAATCCTGAGAATTCACGCCTCGTAAGCGCCACTAACGCCCTCTGGCTTCTTCGCTGCGCTCAGAATGACGAACTCTTTTTTTCAACCAAAGTATCTATGAATCCGCTATAGGCGGCCCTCTATGCTGCAAGTCTTTCGCGCTTTCTCCGCAGTGCTGTTGCTGGTGACCATCGCGCTGGTCTCGGCGTTGATCACCATGCGGCTGGCAATCCACGGTACTGAAGTGCATGTTCCATCGCTGCAAGGCCGCACTGTATCGCAGGCCGTGGCGGAACTGCGAGCGAAGGGCCTACAGGCCGGCATCGACGGGCATTTCTACAGTGCCACGCAACCTGCGGGAGATGTGCTGACACAAAGTCCAGCCCCGGGTACCTTGGTCCGCAAATCCTGGCGAGTACGGGTCAGCGTCAGCCTGGGGCTGCAAAAGGTTGCGATTCCGGCGCTGGTTGATATGAACGAGACCATGGCAACCATCACGATTCGCCGTACTGGCTTACAGGTAGGAAATGTGGTCGCGATGCCCTACGGATACGCGCCGGAACATACTGTGATTGCCCAGACTCCCACGGCACGCGCCACCGATGTGCAAGGTCCGCGAGTCAGCATCCTGACAGCCCAACCCGCTCCGCCAGCAGAGGATGCCAGCGTAATGCCGGACTTGACCGGCGAGAGCTTCACCCAGGCGGCATTGGCGATTATCCATGCTGGATTCCAACTTGCGCCCTTGCAGAATGCGCCCACCGCTCCGGCTCCCGTGAAGTCACCTGGCCAGATCCCGGCGTCGATAGCGGCCGCCGCGCCCGCGACGCAAACTTCGCAGATACCCGCGGCATCGTTTCCCCCTGGCGCAGTCATCGCGCAGATCCCAGCCGCTGGAAATCGCATTGCAGCGGGCTCGACCATTCAGCTCACGGTCCAGCCATGATTGGTCAAAGGAGACGAGCGTTTTAGCAACGCTCCATCAGCGCCGCAAAAAATCCGTCACACGGATGGGGCCCAGGCAAGGTCCGCAGGTAGCCATCATGAAACCCGGTGGCGCGTAGTTCCTCGACCGCATTACCTTGGACGATTCCTTCTCGTTCGAGCCGATCGAATTCCTCACTCAGATCGAGCAGCCTCCATGGATGCGTCCGATTCTCTGCCGAACTCAGGCAAGCTTGTATGACCGCTTCGTTCTCCTCGGGCTCCAGAGAACAAGTGGAATAGAGCAGTCGGCCACCGGGCGCCAGCAAGCGAAGCGCCGCAGACAAAATTTCTTGCTGGCGCTTCGCTTGTCGGGCCAAGTCCCCAGGCTGCAAGCGAGATCGAATCTCCGGATTTCGTGCCAGCGTCCCCGTTCCCGCACATGGAACATCGCACAAAATTCTGTCGAACGGGCCGACGCCGGTCAGGGTAGCTGCATCTGTGACGCGATATTCGACGCGAGCATGGTCTATCGTCAGAGTGAGGCGCCGTTGCATCGTTGTCAGGCGCGTGGGATGAATGTCGCACGCCAGCAATTCCGCCTCAGGATTGTTCTGCAACAGCACCGCCGTTTTGCCGCCCGGCGCGGCGCAGGCATCCAGAATCCGCGTCCCTCTGCCGAGCAGTTCCGCCACCAATTGCGAGCCTTCGTCCTGAAGCTGTGCGTGCGCTTGATTCTCGAACAATGTGGTTCGATTGGCTGCTTCGCCAGCGATTTCGTTGGCATCGCCTGCCTGGGCAATGGCTGAGGACTTCTCTTCTCCGATGGTAAGTCTGCGCGCTTTCGCCAAAAATGCTCCAGGGCGCAGTACGATTCCTTGCAAGCGCAGTTTCTCCTCTGCATTCGGTGTCAGCAGTCGTACAGCAATCTGCGGTCCTGTCTGTCCCTGTTCGCAAATGCGCTTGCAGGCGTCCACGCCATAGAATTTCTTCCAGCGCGCGACCATCCATTCCGGGTATGCCAGCTCTGCCGCAAAACCCCGCGTCTTGGGCAACGCCGCCACTTTGCGCAACACGGCATTCACCAACCCCGCCTGCCGCGCGCCCTCAGATTGCTTGCACCATTCCACCGATTCGAAAATGGCGGCATGAGCGGGAATGCGGTCGAGAAAAAGAAGTTGATATGCGCCGACACGCATTGCCAACCGCGCGTCACCCTGCAAAGTCAAATCCGGGCGCGCCAGAAATCGTCGGCATTCGGCATCCAGACCTAGCTGCCAACGCAGCGTTCCCAGCACCAAAGTTGTACAAAGATTTCGGTCCTGGCGCGAAAGCAGGTTCACCTGAAGCGAGTGCAGCAGCGTCTCACTGTTGCCACGGTCCCTGCCGATTTTTCTGAGGATGTCGAAGGCAGCCCGGCGCACGGGCGCGATAGGTGTCGGTATCATCCCTGGTCCAACCGCTCGCCAGCGGCCAATGAGAAGCCATTCAGAAATGCTTCCACGGGTACGCGACGCTTCCCTTCCATCTGCAATTCCAGCAGGTCGAGCCAGGTGTCTTCGCCGCAAGCGACCAGTAGGCGACTCCCTTTTCGCAACAGCGTCCCTGATGGGGCGCCCGCTGGCAGCGATGCAGCTTCCGCGGCAACCCGCATGGCGTGAAGGACCCATTTCTTTCCGTGAAAACCTGTGAACGTCCCCGGCCATGGCTGAAATCCGCGCCATCGGTCGAAGATTTGCTGCGCTGTGCGGTCCCAATCGATCCGGCCATCTTCGCGCTGCAGGAGCGGCGCGAGCGTCGCCAGGCTATGGTTCTGCTGCACCGCTTGGACTGTCCCTTGCTCCAAACCCGCCAGCGTGCGCACCATCAGCTCCGCACCCACCTCAGCAAGGACCGGAGAAAGCTCCACTGCGGTCTGCCGCGGCGAAATCGGCACCCGTTGCTGCAACAGAACATCGCCGGTATCGAGCCCCTCATCAATCCGCATCGTGGTCACGCCTGTTTCAGTTTCCCCGTTGGCCACTGCCCATTGGATGGGCGCGGCCCCGCGATATTTTGGCAACAGCGACGCGTGAACATTCAAATTGCCATACCGTGGCAGCGTCAACATCCAGGGCGGAATTAGGCGGCCATAGGCCACGATGACGATCGCGTCCGGCGCCAGCTCTCCAAGCCGTGTTTGTAGGTCTGGATTGTTGCGAATCTTCTCCGGCTGCGCCAGCGCAAGGCCATGCTGTTCGGCAAATTTCTTGACGGGGGAAATCTGGATTTCCAGCCCGCGTCCGCTCGCGCGGTCCGGCTGCGACAGCACCAGCTCCACGCGATGACCCGCCTGCAACAATGCTTCCAGTGTGGGAACTGCGAATTGCGGGGTCCCGCAAAAGACAAGGCGCATGGGTTCGGGCACGGCTCCTACGAACGTTGGGGAAAAGATGGCAACTGCGAGCCAGGCCCTACCACTCGCCCGCTTTCTGCAGTTTGCGGATCTTCCGCAGTTGCAGATCGCGCTTCAGCCGGCTCAGGCGGAAGATGAAAAGAATTCCGTCCAGATGGTCAATCTCATGTTGAATGGCGCGCGCCAGCAGCTCCGTGCCTTCCACTTCAATCGGCTTGCCATCGGCATCCTGGGCGCGCACTTTTACCTCTGCGGCGCGCACCACGCGGTCACGGATTTCCGGCAAACTCAGGCAGCCTTCTTCTTCCACCTGCTTGCCTTTGATCTCCACCACTTCAGGGTTAATCAGGACAATCTTGCCTTCCGGCTTTTTTTGAAAGCTGAGGTCGATCACCGTCAGCCGCTTTGAAACGCCTATTTGAGGAGCAGCCAAGCCAATGCCCTGCGCGTCGTACATGGACGTAAACATGTCATCGACCAATTTGCGCAACTCCGCGTCGAACACCGTTACCGGCACCGCAGGCTGCTGCAAGATAGGGTCGGGAAACTTCACAATCGGATAAATCATGAGGAAGGTCTTATCTTTCCAATATCTCGCGGATCAGAATTTGCGAATCTGATCGCAGTACCCTTGATAGTTTCTCACCATTTCGCGCAGAGAGTCGCCGCCGAACTTTTCGATGGCCAATTTCGCCAGCGTCAGCGCCACCATGGCCTCCGCCGCAACTCCGGCTGCCGGAACGACGCACACATCCGAGCGCTCGTAGGCCGCCTTCACGTCTTTCCGCGTCTCAAAACTGACGGAGCCCAACGGCCGCCGCAGCGTTGAAATCGGCTTCAAATAGCCGCGTACGATGACATCTTCACCGTTGGAAATACCACCTTCGATCCCGCCGGCGTTGTTCCGATCGCGCACAAAACGCGTATGTCTGTCCGTTTCCTTCTCCGGCGAGTAATGAATTGCATCGTGCACCATGGAGCCAAACGCCGCCGCAGCCGTGATGCCGCGGCCAATCTCGACCGCCTTCACCGCCTGCAACGACATCACCGCCGCAGCCAACAATCCATCCAGCCGCTCATCCCAGTTGGCGTAGGTTCCCAGCCCCGGAGGCATGCCGTGCGCGACCACCTCAAACACGCCGCCCACAGAGTCGCCGGTGCGCAGCGCCTGGTCGACAACCGCCTTCATGCGCTGCTCCGAAGCTTCATCCACACAGCCCAGGAGGACTTCCTCGCGCGACTGCAATGCCAGAATTTCCGGCCAGGCCGTGTCCCGGTCCAGTTCCGCTTCGCCGACGCGGACCACATGGCTGGCAATTACGATGCCTAGCTCCTGCAGCAATTGTTTGACAATTGCCCCGGCTGCCACCCGTGCCGCGGATTCCCGCGCCGACGCGCGTTCCAGCACATACCGCGCATCTGGAAAATCGTATTTCAAGGCCCCTGCCAGGTCTGCGTGCCCAGGTCGGGGAGAAGCGACGGCCTTGTGTTTCGCTGGATCGCCCGCCGCCACCGGCAAAATCTCTGTCCAGTTTTTCCAGTCGCTATTTTCAATTCGAATAGAAATCGGCGAACCAATCGTTTTCGCATGACGGACGCCGGAGAGAACCTGCCCCTTGTCGCGTTCAATCTTCATGCGGCCGCCGCGCCCGTACCCTTGCTGTCGCCGCCACAATTCATGGTTTATTTTGGCTTCATCGATGGGCACGCCAGCGGGCATGCCTGAGACCATGGCGATTAAACATTCCCCGTGAGATTCCCCTGAGGTTGCGAAACGAAACATGCGGTAAACCTTTAAGTCTTCTATTTGATCGATTGCAAATACATCAATTCACAGCGAAGACAATCAAGCCTTCGTCAGCCATTTGTATTGCTCGTCCGTCAATGGAACGACCGACAGCCTGCCCTGCCGCACCAACGCCGAATCGCGAAATAGCGGCTCTTCTTTCACGGCATCCAGCGTCTTCGGTGAAATAGTTTTCCCGAATCGAATGCGAACAACTGGTACTTTGGGATCTTTGGCGTCGATGCTGACGACTGTTGCCGTGCCAACCGCGGCGCGCTCGTCGCCCGTGTGATAGATGACAAGTCGATCCTTGGGGTGCATCTCTCGCAGATTCTTTACCGCCGCAGGATTGGTCACTCCATCCCAAACCGTCTCGCCATCGCGCTTCAAGTCACCGATCGAGTACGCACTCGGTTCCGTTTTCAGTAGATAGTTCATCGCGGCAATTCCTTTATCTCCGCCTGCGCGAGAAATGCCCGCGTGTTCACCATCTGGCGTTCCAGCGCGCGCACGCGATCGATATAGACTGGCGCAGCGGCGCCTTCCAGCGACGGTTGGCAAGCCTCTTGAATGGCCAGCATCTTGGCCTCCGCGTCGTCCAGGTAATGCAGCAGCACCGCTTCGGGAATCATCGGCAGCCTGGGCGAACCGAACTCGAAAGCTCCATGATGGCTCAAAATCATATGTTCCACCAGCATGTGGACCGGCTTCGGGAAATCCGGCAGGCGCTTCACCTTTTCATCCAGCAGCCGCGTCGCAATCGAGATATGCCCGATCAGTTGGCCTTCCAGCGTGTACTCGAAACCGCGTTCCCAACTCAGTTCGTAAATTTTCCCGATGTCGTGCAGCACCGCTCCTGTCAGCAGCAGATCGCGATGAACCAGCGGAAAATGCCCGGCTGCCAGATTGCAGAAACGGATCAGATCGACGACGTGTTCCAGCAAGCCGCCAATCCACGCATGATGCATAAACTTCGCTGCAGGCGCTGCGCGGTAGCGCCGTGCAATTTCCGGGTCATCGAGGAATGCAAATACGAGGCGCTTCAAATCCACATCGGCAAAGCTGTTTACCCAGTCGCGAAGCTCCGTCCATAACGCTTCAATGTCACGCGTAGTGGTGCGTTGAAAATCGCCCAGATCGATCTCCGCCGGATCGAGCCGCGTAATCTCCAGCACCTTCAGCTGCAGCTTCCCATTAAACTCATCCACGCTGGCGCGCACGTCGACAAAATCGTTTTGCTCGAACTTCGCTGCCCACATCTCCGCGTTGTCCCACAGGCGGCCATCCAGGCGCCCGGTGCGATCGCACAATGTCAGGGAAAGATATTTGGCGTTGCCGTCGTTTCGGTCGCGCAACTGTTTCTGCGCGACCAGAAAGTGAGAGCGGATATTGCGGCCCCGATGCTTGGCGGCGTCGGCAAGGAAGAAATCTTTCATACGCTCCTCTTCCGGAATCCGGCTAGCATACCGCAACTCCACGTTCGGACCGCGCGTGGACTACCAGCCTGTAGCAACACCGCACCGCCACCATGGCTAAGACTGATTGGTTGGGGAAGAAGAGGCAGCCGACGACGAAGTGGAAGGAGCGGAGGTTCCGCCAGGGCCACTGGCGGCCGATGACGATGGAGTTGTTGGGGCCCCTTGGTTGTGGCTCTTCTTCTTCCGTTCACTCTTTTTCTGGTCGCTCAGGCGCGTTTTTTCGCCCGGGTTGACTGGCGCTGTCTTCTTCTTTTTCTTTTTTGCCGCAGTCGCGCCATTCAAACCTAGCGGAGCGGACTGGACCTGACGAGTTGCTGTTTCCGTCGGCGTCAACGAAGCCGGCTTGGCATTGTCGCGCTTGACCTTCTTCGTCTTTCGGGAAGTCTTGGGATGCTTTCTCGACACCATTTCCGATTTATTGCGGGCCTGGTCGCTGAACCGGGTCTTCCCTACTTTCGGCTGCGTGATCAACGGCACGTGTTCCAGGTCCGGTCCCAACGGCTGAACGTCGCTGCCCGGGGCGTTGTCTGCCGTGCTTGTCGGATTTTCCGGGGATGGCGGCGGCGGCGCATTTACCGATGTTGCTACCTGCTCGGCAGACACGGGTGCCGCAGGTGCGTGACCAAAACGGAATTTTTCTCGCTTGGCCTCATGCTTCTTCGGAGACACGGTTTTTCTCTTTGCAGAAGAAGAGCCGGCTGCAGCAGGGGAAGATGCTTCCGGCGCCGATGCGGATGCCACTAGGACGGGCGTCTTCGCGCGAGGCGTGCCGCGGCCATAACGACCCATCTGACCGTCATACCGCGCCTTCTGCTTTTTCTTCTTTTTCGGCTGTGGCGGCGTGTAGGCAGCGAACGTCGGTTTGGTTTCGTTCGGGCTCGCAGCGGAATCGGTGTATCCAGGCCGGATGTCGATGTAGGCCTCGTCGCGCAGGCGTGTCAGATATTGCCGCACCGCAGGCCCGATCTTTTCCATGTAAATTGCCTGCTCAATTTGAGGTTCCACTTTTTGCATGGGAGATGTCCCGCCTGGAATGTGCTCCGTGACTTGCAGGATAATGTAGCCCTGCCGGGTGCGAATCGGTGCCGTATAGCCGCCAACGGGCAGATCGAAGGTCTGGTCTTCCAATACTTTGGCGAGCGCGCCTCGACGAAAGTCGCCCAGGTCTCCTCCCTGCTGGGCGGTGGGGCCCTTGGAGTATTTCTTGGCCAGATCAGTGAAGCTCGCACCGGATTTCAGCTTGGCTTCCAACTTCTTGGCTTCAGCATCGGCTGCCGACAGTTCGGCGCCGGTGGCATTCTCGCTGGTCGGAATCAATATCTCATTCAGATGGACAGATTCCTCATGCGTGAAATCAGCCTGGTGATCGTTGTAATAGGCCCGAATCTCAGCTTCGGAAATTTGCATCTTGCTGCCGACCTCATCGCGCACTACCTGCTGCGTAATGATGCTGTTGCGGATGTTGGCCTTGAAATCCTCATACGAAATGCCCTGCTGCTCGACTGCCTTTTCCAGGTCGTCCAGAGTATCGAGATGGTTTTCTTTGCGGATCTCGTCCAGCCGCTTGATCAGCTCCGTGTCGCCGGTAATGCCAAGCTGTTTGCCCTTCGAGATTAAAAGCTGCTGATCGACCAAGTCCCGCAGCAAGTTCGCTTGGCCCTGGTTGATTTGCTCGAGGGTCCAGTTATTCTGGCGAGCTTCCTGATCCAGTTGCGTCTGCGCGCGTGCCACATCGGAATTGGTGATCACCTGATCGTTGACTCGGGCAATAATCTGCTCCACCGGGGTTCCGTACAGGCTGGTCAGGGCGTTGGAATTCGCAGTCAGGTCCGTGCTGGCACCGAGCGTTGAAGCACCCTGCACAGGAACGGGGGCATCAGGGGCCGTTTGTGCCATGCCGTGAAGACACAGACTGGCAGCAACCGCCAGAGGAAGAACAACGCGCACAACTGCTCGTAACATCATTTGTCGGTTGGTACCATCCATGCCTGCCGGTCGCCATGACGATCTCGAATCCGATGGCTTCCAGTTGAAGATCGATGCCGGTGCGGATACAGCATCTCGATGCAGGTCGATTCCGTTGCTTTCATTCTAACCGCATCCGGGCCCGCTTTCCCAACCCATCCAATTTCTATGTTTTCAACTCATCGGCGCTTTACCCTGAAACATCGATAGGCACGCGCGGCAATGTTACACTGAGCAGTAGTTTATGCAGTTTTCCTTGCTACCCAACCGCACCGTGATTTCCATCCACGGCGCAAAAGGAACCCACGGTTCATGACTTTCCGTACTTGCCGTTCGCTGTTGTTCGTCGTTGTCTTTCTGGTCGTCTGCGGAGCCGCGGGCGCATTCCTTGATCGAAACGTTGGAGCGCAGTCCTCCAGCGACCAATCCACATTGCGGGACAGCCTGAGGCAGTTCACCAACGTCTATAGCGTCGTTGAACAGAACTACGCCGAACCGATGACCAAGGACCTAGTCGACACCGCCATCTACGACGGCGCGATCCCCGACATGTTGCACGTTTTGGATCCCCATTCCAATTTTTACGATCCCAAAGCGTTTGCCCAAATGCGCGAAGAAGAGAGCGGCAAGTACTACGGAATCGGCATGGAAATCATGCAGCAAAACGACAAGATTGTCGTGGTCAACCCTTTTGAAGGCACTCCTTCGTACAAGGCGGGAATTCGCCCCGGAGATGTGATCCTTGCCGTCAACGGCAAGCCGATCAATGGCGTCGGCCCTGACGGCAAGTCGATCAAGAAGGCAACCACGCTCGACGTTGCCAACATGCTGAAAGGCCCCAAAGGAACTCCCGTAGACGTCACAATTGCGCGCGAAGGAAGGCCCGAACCGATCGTGTTTCACCTGCTTCGCGCGGAGATTCCCCGCGCCAGCGTCGACCTTGCATACGACATCCAGCCCGGTATCGGCTACATGCACATCAAAGACTTTGCCGAAGAAGAAACCGGCCACGAAGTTCTGAACGCTCTGCAACAGATGGGTCCGATCCATGGCCTGGTGATCGATTTGCGGGGCAATCCAGGCGGCCTGCTCAGCGAGGCGGTTTCGGTTTCCGGAGACTTTCTTGAGAAGGGTCAGGTCATCGTTTCTCAACGCGGACGCGCTTTCCCGCCCATCACCTATCGAGCTACACGCGGCGAGCAGAACAGGACCTATCCAATCGTAGTGCTGGTGAATCGCGGCACCGCGTCCGCGGCGGAGATTGTCAGCGGCGCGCTGCAAGACCACGACAGGGCCCTGGTCGCAGGAGAAACTACCTTCGGCAAAGGCCTGGTGCAGACCGTCTATCCGCTGTCCGACAGCACGGCGCTGGCGCTGACCACCTATCACTATTACACCCCCAGCGGCCGTTTGATTCAGCGCAACTACACCGGCGTCTCCATGTACGACTATTTCTATAACCCTGCCGATCGCCCCCAGAGCGACGCCAATCGCGAGGTCAAATTGACCGACTCCGGGCGGGCTGTCTACGGCGGCGGCGGCATCACTCCCGACGTCAAAATCGACACGCCGAAGTCGAACAATTTTCAGGACATTCTGATGGAGCAGTTCGTATTTTTCAACTTTGCCAATCACTATCTTGTCAACCACACGGTCGACAAAAACTTCCAGGTCGACGACAACGTCATTCACGAATTCGAGACGTATTTGACCAGTAAACAGATTCCCTGGACGGCCCAGGACATCGGCGGCGTCCGCGACTGGATCGACATGAGCATCAAAAGCGAGCTCTTCACCTCTGTCTTTGGCCAACAGGAAGGACTGAAAGTTCGCGCCGCATGGGACCCCATGATCGACAAGGCAATCTCGCTGCTTCCCCAGGCCGAGACCCTGAAAACAACGGCCCAGAAGACCATCGCCATGAAGACCAGTGCAGCTTCCAATGCAGTTCACTAGGGCTGCTTCCGCAGCGGAAAGCGAAGATGCACCGATTTGGAGCTTCCTGCAACAATACAATATCCATCGAATTTCTTGCGTGCTTTGAAATCCGTGCAGGCCATCCTCCGACGAGCATCCAATTTGAGTGTGTATGTTTTTTTCGACGCGAATGGACACATGTTGGCAAATTCCATTAATCTTGCAACCAACTCGCCGATCAACGTGGGACTTTTGTGTGCGAAGCGCTAAACCGTTGCGTCCCAATCCCCGGGCGCGCATTTCGCTACCCAATCGGGTCATATGCCGTCTATCGGAAAATCTATTGAGGAGGGCTGGTTTGCCAGTCTTAACCGTCCAAGCCGAAGCGCCAGCCCCACAACTCCTCGCCCCCTCGCTCCCAGGTCCGGCGAGGGGGGGGCGCCTCTTGCGTTTCCTCCAACATCCCGCCGTGTTTATTTCCGGTCTCACGCTTCTGGCCCTGCTGATTCAGGGCTACCACCCGTTTGTCGACGATGCAGCCATCTATGTCGCGGGGATTGAAAGGATCATTCATCCCTCGCTATTCCCGAGGCACGCGGAGTACGTCCTGCCGCATCTGAAACATTCGCTGTTTTCCTTCGCGCTCGGCTGGCTGGTTCGCGGACTGCACATTCCTTTTCGCTATGCTTTGTTTACAAGCTATCTCGCATCGCTCTGGCTGATGGTGTACGCCTGCTGGCGGCTGACGTGTCTATTATTCTCCACGCCCCGCGGCCGATGGGGAGCGATGCTGCTGATTACCGCCACGCTCACGCTGCCGGTCGCAGGCTCGGCCATCTACGTCCTCGATCCCTATCTGACGGCGCGCTCCTTCTCTACCCCGCTCACACTGTTGGCAATTGCGTACGCGCTGGAACGTAGGATGCTGGCCGCCACGCTCTGCCTGCTCGGCGCGTGCATTCTGCATCCGCTGATGGCAGCCTACGCCATCGGTTATGTCATCACGCTAGTCCTCGTGCGCGGCCGCCGCTGGGGATGGTTGGCAGCCGTTGCAGTGGGAGTCATGGTCGGCGGGCTTGCTGCATCCCACGCCGGATCTCTGCTGGGGGCATCGCCAGCCTATCGCGTCGCGACCGTCAGCCGCTTGTATTTCTTCCTGAGCCAGTGGCGATGGTTTGAAATCTTCGGTCTGTTCCCTCCGCTGATCGCAGCCGGGATTTTCTTGCTCCGCAGCAAACTCCACCTGCGTTCCCACTACGGCCTCATCGCTGCTGTCTCTCTGTATGTCGGAGTGCTGGCCATGGTATTCGCGCTCTGCTTCAGTCGCACAGAAAACTCATTCTTGCTGGCGAGACTGCAAGTGCTTCGCAGTTTTCAGATCATCTACATTCTGTTTTTTCTGCTGCTCGGCAATCTTCTCGGCCAATATGTCCTCGGCCGGCGCCGGTGGGCGTGGATCGGCTGCTTCGCCTCTGTCGCTGCCTTGATGTTCGCCGTGCAGCTCGCGATCTATCCAGCGCTCAAGCATGTGGAATGGCCGTGGGCACGCAGTCACAATCCCTGGGCCCGGGCGTTTCTGTGGATTCGACACAACACTCCTCAAGACGCATATTTTGCCATCGATCCGTATTATCAGCAGTCGCCGCAGGAAGATACCCTCGGCTTCCGCGCCATGACGGAGCGAAGTGTTTTACCGGACTGGAGCAAGGACGGCGGCATTGCCGCGATCGACCCAGCATTGGCGCAACAATGGCGAGACCAAGTCACAGAGACGAAGAATTTTTCTCAATGGACCGACGCACAACGCATTCAGATTCTGGCCCCCTACGGCGTCAACTGGATCGTGCTGCCCACCAGCGTGCCCACGGAATTCTCGTGCCCTTATCGGAACTCCGCCGTGCGTGTCTGCCATTTGCCCGCCGACATCGCGTCCCTGCCACAACCTTCCACACCCTCCTTATCCGCCCAGCCGTAAGATCGATTTGGTTTTGTAGACACCCTCGGCGACAACAATTCACTTCCGAGAGAGAAAGCAGTCACGAGGGACTGTCCCTGCTTATCACAGCCCCACCTTGAGCATTTCCTTCATATTGCAAAAAAAATCCGGCGCAGTAGATAATTCAAGCCTCTCTGCATGTCAACCGCAAGTACGACGAAGTGCGAGCCACTCCCGGGCAACCTCTTATTGTTCTCTGCATAAATAATGCAATAATAGGTATTGAGGAGCAAAATACCTATGCCGAGATTGAAGGGGAGCGCCGATCTTCTGGAGGACCGGCGCAGACGAGCTTTGGTGTTGCTGGATGCA
>JAJYUB010000083.1 GCA_021792795.1 Acidobacteriota bacterium
TGATGACGAGGTGATTCCGCTTCAGGAACGAATCGAGACTGTCACGGACGAATCTGATCTTGAGGATGTCTACAACACGGAGCGCCATCTCCTCTACGTCGCCTGCACCCGCGCCCGCGACCATTTGCTTGTGACCAGCACCGAACCTGCGTCAGAGTTTCTGGAAGACCTGCTGGCCATTTAGTGTGAGCGCGTGATGTATCCATCCAGTTCTTGCGTCAATGGCGTCCGGTAACGACAACAATGTTTGAAGAGTAGCTGGCCCGCATGGCAAAAGTAGGACAAATTGACCTGTTTTTGCTAAGCTCACGTCTTTGCAGAATGCATGATACTGGTTTCATATGTGCATTTTCTGGTTCCCTAATCATACGCATAAATATACGTAATGCATTAGTTTTCGTATATGATTAGGGTATGGCATCGCTTGAGTACTATCTCGACCAGCAGCTCGCTCAAGGACGCGCTTACTTCTCCAAAGAAGAAGCCATGAGAAGTCTCGGCCTATCGCCATCTGCGTTCGCCGCAGCTGCTCATAGGCTGGCGAAGAAGCGGAAGCTCGTCAGCGCTCGCCACGAGTTCTATCTGATTCTGCGGCCCGAAGACCAGAGCCTCGGTGCTCCCGATCCTGTTCGTTGGATCGACCCTCTTATGCAGCATCAACGCATCGACTATCGCGTCTCGCTGCTGCGCGCGGCGGCGTTTCACGGCGCATCCCATCAGGCTGCGATGGTCTTCCAAATCGTCGTGCCAAAGCAACTCCGTCTGCTTGAAATTGGCCGTCATCGGCTTCAGTTTATCTACCAGGCGCCGGAAATCTTCGAGCGAGCGAATCGACCGGAGTGGCTGGACACGATCAAGACCGCTGAGGGTTTCACCAAAGTCGCTGGGGTCGAACTGACCTTGCTGGATTGCATCCGCTACTTCCACAAGGCATCGGGTATCGACGGAGTGGCGCAGATCGTCAAAGATATCGGGGCCAAAGCGGTCCCGCGCAAGCTGGCGAAGATCGCAGAATTCTATGAGAACTCTGCGGTTCGTCGGCTCGGTTATCTGCTCGACCTGGCAGGCCATTCCCGACAGTCGGCGGCGCTGGAGGCGTTTGCGGCCCAGGCGAAATCTTTCAAGCCACTCGATCCGGCCATCAGGCCGATTCTGGAAACCTCTGCGGAAGCCGCCGAGAAAAACATGAAGTGGCGTCTAACGATCCATGAGCCGGTGGAGGTGGATTTTTGATTCCCGGCGCATACCTTCAGGAGTGGACCGCCAAAGCTCCATGGCCCGACCTGCGACAGGTGGAACAAGACCTCATCATCTGCCGCGCTCTCTGTGACCTGTTCCATGCCTCCGAGTTGCAAGGCAAGATTGCTTTTCGTGGAGGCACGGCGCTCCACAAGCTGCTCTTTGCGCAACCGCTGCGATATTCCGAAGACATCGACCTGGTCCAGACGAAGGCCGAGCCGATTGGCGCGACCGTCGATGCTGTGCGCAAGGCTCTATCGTGGCTCGGCGACTGCAAAAGAGAGCAGGCCGGTCATTCCATTCATCTCATCTTCCGCTACGCTCCCGAAGCGGACGCAAGCACGAAGCTCAAGCTTAAAGTCGAGATCAACACCCGCGAGCATGTCTGCTTGCTTGGACTGAAGCGCTATCCCTTTTCTGTGAATAGCCGTTGGCATCAGGCGGAGGCAGAGATCGTCTCGTTCGAACCGGAAGAACTCTTTGGGACGAAGCTGCGGGCGCTCCTACAGCGACGCAAGAATCGGGATCTTTTCGATTTGTATGAAGGGCTGAAGCAACTGAATCTGGACCGTGGCAAGCTCGTCACCTGCTTCGACCACTACCTTGCGCTGGAGGGCACTCCCATTCATCGTGCCGCGGCGGAAGAGCGAATGCTGCAAAAGCTGGAGCGCAGCTTGACCGAAGATATTGATCCTCTCCTACCGGCTGGAGTCCATTTCGATGAACAGGAAGCCTTGCGAGCATTTGCCATGGTGTGGGATGAACTGATTGTCCGCATCCAGGGCGAAGCGTGGAAGCTCTCGGCAAAGATCATCGATGACCTTCGGGAGAAACGATTTCCAGGACTTCTGCGATGAGGGCCGAGCAGGTAGGGAACGAAGCAGAGGTTTTATCGAACCCACGGCCTCTGCCGATCTGCGGCAGAGGTTTGGAGTGGAATCTACATAATTTGGAAGATTTTGGGCAGAGGTTTTGCGCGAAATCGCCAGCATTCATGCGGCGTGGGCAGAGGTCGCAAGGACAGAGGACGCGGGTTCGATAAGGGTCCAATAAGCGTTGCCAAGGGTGTCTCAGGGCGCTCAAACGGGCCATTCGTGCCCCTGATTTCTATAAGTTACGCGTTTCCGGTTTGCTGTCACGGCAGAGGTCGCGGGTTCGAGCCCCGTCGTCCCCGCCATTCATTCCAAAGGGCTTATGAGTGAATGGCAATCGAGGTGACAGTCAAATCTGGATCCGATAAAGGTGCGACAAGCCCAGAACCTTTCAGAATTCGGGTGTAGAAAAACCTCATTCCACCCACGACCTCTGCCCACATCCCAAAAAGCACCGCGAAATCGGGCCTTCGGTCCGCGATTTGTCTGGTTTTATCCTTCAGCATGAATGGGCGTTTGCACCCGCATTGCACCCGGATTGCTTTCTGCGCCAAGATTTCCGATTTGCGATGATGGTGATAGCGTTACTGAAACCATGACCCTCGTTCTGTCCATTTCGCCTCACGGCCACCTGCATGTCGAAACGGCAGCCGATGAGGATGCCGCGGTTGCCGACGAAGCTGTCGCCAAGCGAATCGAGAAGGCCTTCGCTGAGAGCGCGGCGCAGGGATTGCTGCATCTGGCGACGGTGGAGCTGGAGACGAACCTGCCCGCTGCGTTTTCCTTTGCCCGCGATTGGGGCCGCGCGTACCTGACACAACTGTGTCATCGACCGGAGATCGGGAGCGAGGAGCGCTCCTGGTCTGTTCCTGTTCCGTCAGTCGAGGAACGGACTGCAATGGCCCTGACCGCGCCGCCGATGCGAGGCGCGGAGTATCTCAACGCCGATGTTCTGGAGAACTGGTGGCTGGAACTGGATCGGCTGGCGCAGGCAGAGGTGGATGCCTGCGGGAAGAACGTCCAGCAGTTTTTAGAGAAACGAAATCCGTTGTGGCGGAGGGTGGGGCGCGTGACGTTTCATCTGGCGGAGAACAAGCGCGATCCGGAGTTTCCTTTTGCCTTTCTGGCGACCTACAGCAGCCGCCTTTCCGCGCATGGCAAGCCGCAGCATCTGCCGCTGGAGCGGGCCTTGCGGGAGTATGGCGCGGCCAAAAATCATGCCGCGCTTTTGTCGCTCCTGCAACCCATCCAGCAGGCGGCGGAGCGGGTGCCATGGGTCAAGGAGCTGACCGAATCCGGGGAAATATATCAGCCGTTGGCCTGGGAGCCAGGCGACGCCTATCGCTTTCTTCAGGATGTTCCCAACCTGGAGGCAAGCGGGCTGATGGTCCGCGTGCCGGACTGGTGGAAGGCCGCGAAGCCGCCGCGTCCGGTGGTCAATGTGAAGATCGGCGGGAGCACCCAGGCAAAATTGGGCGTGGACGCGCTGCTCGATTTTTCCGTGAACGTGACGCTGGACGGGGAGGCGCTGAACGAGCGGGAATTGCAGGCGATCCTGGCCTCATCCGGCGGCCTGGTTTCACTGAAGGGCAAGTGGGTGGAGCTGGACCGCGAAAAGCTGGCGGAAGCGTTGGACCATTGGAAGAAGATTGAGCGCGAGACGGAAGACGGCGGCATCTCGTTCTTTGAGGGGATGCGGCTGCTGGCGGGCGCGAATCTGCAGGGAGACGCGGCAATCACAGTACCGGAAGCGGACAGGGAATGGGTCGGCATCTCCGCCGGAGTGGGACTGGACGCCATCCTCGGCGAACTGCGCCAGCCGCGGGACCGGGAAGGGAATACGCCGCCGGACTTGAAAGCCGCGCTGCGGCCCTATCAGCAGACCGGCGTTCACTGGCTTCGATTTGTGACCCGTCTGGGGTTGGGCGCTTGCCTGGCCGACGACATGGGACTGGGAAAGACAATTCAGGTGATCGCGCTGCTGCTGCATTTGAAAGCGGAGCAGGCATCCCACATCTCCCCGCAAAAAACGCGGGTAGATATGGGGCACCCGGCAGGCCACTCCACTTCGTCCGCGGCGACGGACTACGGTCGGGATGACAAATCTTTCTCGCGAGAGGACAAATCTATGGATGAGACCACTGCGAGTCTGCTGGTGGTCCCGGCGTCGCTGATCGCCAACTGGAAAGCGGAGTTGTCGCGCTTCGCTCCATCCTTGTCTTTCTATATCGCGCATCCGTCGGAGCCGGGGATCGATCTGCAAGATTCCGCAGCCGCCACCGGTCACGACCTGGTCATCACTACCTACACCATGCTTTGCCGGCTGGATTGGCTGCGCCAGCGGGAGTGGAAGCTGGCGATCCTCGATGAGGCGCAGGCCATCAAGAATTCCGGCATCCGGCAGACGCGGGCGGCGAAGGAGCTGCGCGCGGAAGGGCGCATCGCTCTGACCGGAACGCCGATTGAAAACCGGCTCTCCGACCTGTGGTCGCTGTTCGACTTTCTCAATCCTGGGCTGCTGGGCAACGCGAAAGCATTTGCCGGCTTTGTCAAGCAAAGGGAAGCGGGCCAGAAGAATTCGTATGGCCCGTTGCGCGCGCTGGTGCGGCCTTATATTCTGCGGCGTTTGAAGACGGACCGCACGGTGATTGCCGATCTGCCGGAGAAGACCGAGGTCCGCGCATTTTGCGGACTGACAAAATATCAGATCGCGTTGTACGAGCAGGCGGTGCGCGAGTTGAAGCGGAAGATCGCGGAGGCCGACGGCATCCAGCGGCGCGGCATCGTGCTGGCCAGCCTGATGCGGCTGAAACAAATCTGCAACCATCCCTCGCAGGGGACTGGGGATGGAGGCGCGGAAGGCGAGTATGCGCCGGAGCGCAGCGGAAAGTTTCAGCGGCTGGCGGAGATTTGCCGGGAGCTGGCGGAGCGGCAGGAGAAGGCGCTGGTGTTCACGCAGTTTCGCGAGATCACCGTCCCGCTGGAGAATTTTCTTCGCGACATTTTCGGGCGCTCCGGCCTGGTACTGCATGGGCAAACGCCCGTGGGCAAACGGCAGGCCATGGTGGAGGCATTTCAGCGCGAGGACGGGCCGCCGTTTTTCGTGCTGTCGCTGAAGGCCGGAGGCACTGGGTTGAATCTCACCGCGGCGTCGCATGTGATTCATTTCGACCGCTGGTGGAACCCTGCGGTGGAAAATCAGGCGACGGACCGCGCGTTTCGCATCGGCCAAAAACGCAACGTGATGGTCCACAAGTTCGTTTGCCGCGGTACAGTGGAGGAAAAGATCGATGGAATCATCGCGGCGAAAACCGGCTTGTCGGAAGAGATGCTCGACGATCGTGGCGGGGAAGCGCTGCTGACCGAGTTGGACAACGATCAGCTTCTGCGGCTGGTGGCGCTCGACCTCCACCAGGCGATGGAAGCCTGAAGGGAAGGGAAGGGAAGAAGGTATGGGTTGGTGGAGTTATCGGCCTTATGTTCCGGTTTCCGTAAGGCGCGCGAAGGCCGCCCGCGCCGCGCAGAAGTTGGCCAAGGGCGGTCGCAAGGTAGCGCCGGTGGCCACGAACGGGCGCACCATCGCGACGACGTTCTGGGGCAAGGCCTGGTGCGACAATCTGGAGTCGTACAGCGACTTCGAGAACCGCCTGCCGCGCGGCCGGACCTATGTTCGCAACGGTTCGGTGGTCGACTTGCAAATTGAGCCGGGCAAGATCCGGGCGCTGGTCTCGGGCTCGCATTTGTATCGGATTGAGATTGAGATTGGACCGCTGCCGGCCATGAAATGGAAGGCGATCCAGTCGGAGTGCCGCGGCCAGATCGGCTCACTGATTGAGTTGCTGCAGGCGAGGATGTCGCAAAGGGTGATGGAGATCGTGACGCGCCGCGACAGCGGACTGTTTCCTTCTCCCAAGGAAATCAAACTCGCTTGCTCCTGTCCGGACTGGGCGGAGATGTGCAAGCATGTGGCGGCCGTGCTGTATGGCGTGGGCAACCGGCTGGACCATCAGCCGGAATTGCTGTTCCATCTGCGCCAGGTGGACCATCTGGAATTGATCGCCGCTGCCGCCGATTCCGCCGCGCTGGTGAAAAAGTCCGCCAGCAAAAAGAAAACCATTGCCGGGGAAGATTTGGCGCAGGTGTTCGGCATCGAACTGGATGCGCCGACGCCAGTCGCAAAACCGTTGCGCAAGGCGAGGACTGCCCAACCCGCTGTCCCTCCGCAACGCAAGCAGGCCAAGACGAAGGCCAAGACCGGGCCTGCGAAACGGGCAGCGCGGGAAGCGAAGGCCGTTTCCAAAAAGCGTTGAGCCATGGCACGCGATTCTCAAGAGGTGGTGAGCGTGGCGGGCAGGGGATTCGTCGAGAAGGCGAGGGGGTTTTCTTCCGGAAAATAAGAATTGTATTGTCGGGCAAAGCGTGATCGAGGCCAAGGAGACTTCCGGCGGCGACACGATTTCACTACCGCGCATGGCGGCAAACCCCCAGGCGCTACGAGGCCTGACCGCATGGCCCTGGATAGTTTAGTCTCAACTTGAATGCGAACTAGAATTAGGCAACGGAAGGAGTGTGACTTAGGGACTGGTCGTCTTGACCGGCCAGCAGGCCCGCGACCGAAATGTCCTCGTCCAACACTTCCCAATGAAGACCGCGGCTGCCGGCCCTGACTTGGCCGCGCTGCTCCGCCGTGCTGTGCAAGAGCCGGGGGAACCATGCCAGCGGCACGCCGATGATACGACCGTCGCTCAGGTTGACACATATGCAGTCCTGATCGAAATGCACGCGCGTTGCTCTAGCCAGTCCAGCCGAAGAATTCGTACAGGATACCGATCCGCATGACGGAGGTTGCGCGTAGCCGTCCTGCTACCGTCGGGACCCGCGGGAGACATTGGCCGCTATGAGAATTTTCCTTGCGAACGACGAGGTCACACCGCTGAGATGGGCGCCGACCTGTGGTTGTCATTTATATCGGCAAGGGGCGCCGATTCGCGCGAGCCCAGCCGCTTCGCTCCAACACCGCGCGGAGAGCCATCCTAAATTGGGTTGGGCCCGCAAGACGACGATATTCACGCATCCAATTGCGGGGTCTATCTATACGCGATGGCGGGGCCTCCCAACCTAAACAACTTCACCGTCACCTGGTGAGCGAGGGACCTCTAGATGTACGAATTCGCATGAAGAAAACGTAATAAAGGCTGAGTCCGAGCATGAAGAGCGCGGCGACTAAAGGGATGCTTAAGCCCCATTGAAGAGAGTGCCGGTAAGAGGAGACGGCGCCTGTCATCCAAGGCAATGCCGCTCCGCCCAGGCCGCAGATTGCGAAGACCATGCCCGCACTTTTGGATTTATCCGCATGGGAAAGAAAGAACGACAGACTCAAGGGGAAAACCGGGGCCAGCGAGAGCCCAACCAAACTACTCGCGATCGCAATGTCCGTGTACGATCGCGCCACAAGCAGTAAACATATCGACGCTACGGAACATGCGACGGCGAGAGGCTGGAGTAAGGTCTCCGGAACGAGCTTGAGTAGAAGAGGAGACAAACCTCTACCCACGAGGAGCGCCAACCAGAAAAATGAACTGGCAGAAATAGCGAAAGCACCCATCGTGCCGGGGTGAGCCAAACGAGTGGCCAAGGTACTCAACCAGCCACCCAGCGCCGTTTCAATGCCCACATAAAGAAAGAGCAACGCAGCGAAATAGGCGACAAAAAATCTGACGGAACGGTCGGCGCTCTCGGACGAGGCGGTATGGGGCGATGCGGGAGCGGTCTTCAATTGGCCGCGGACCACGACGAGTACAGCCATGCAGACGCAACAGGCGGGCAAAACCAAGAGGAATGCCGGCAGTAGACGATGACCAATAAATACGGCTGCAAGCAGCGGACAAATTGTGGCGCCGAGGCTCCAGAAAAAATTCAGCCAGGAGAGAGCCGTGCCGCGGTTTCCCCCGGCCATGTTGCTCACTGTGAGGTTGATCCCAGTTAGGACAAGGCCGACGCCCAAGCCGTACATAAACAAGACAGGCACGGCGGCGAGCGGGGTGGAGACGGTGAGCAGTGTAAGGCCCAGAGCAACGGCGATGAAACCGATCACGGTGCTTTTGAAGGGCTGAATGGCTGCGAGCAGACCGCCCAGGGAGGAACCGATAAATTGGGCCGTAAAAAGAGACCCGGCGTGGGCATCATTCATGTTCCAGCGGGCAGAAAGCGCCGGCAAGATGGGCCCTAGAATGGTTGTACAGGTCCCTATCAGGATGAAACTGAGATACAAGAGGAACAAGCCGGGCCGTGCGCGCGACGATGTATTCAATGTGGTCCACCGACGGACAATCCCAGACGGTACGAGACGCCGCAGCCAGAATGCTTGAGAACAAAGCCTCAGAATAGCAGAGCCGGGGGCATTCGAGCTGCTCTACCCGGGCTTCACGCAGGTTTTGTGGGTGTTCGATTCTTCGTCATGGATTGCACCCTGGGTGGAGCGTCGGTCGTGGAACCACGCACGATAAATGTAGGTACGACGCGGATGGAAGATTTCGGTGGATCGGGGTTCTCTCGTTGGATCAACTGCAGCAGCATCGTGGCTGCAATTTGACCCATCTCGTGCAGCGGTTGCCGGACGGTGGTCAACGCGGGATTGTTGGTGGAGGCGCTGAGGATATCGTCAAATCCAACCACCGATATATCCGCCGGCACCCGAATGCCTGCGTCATGGAGCACGGTGATTGAGCCGATTGCGGAGAGGTCGTTAAAGGAAAAGATCGCAGAGAAAGGCCTTTTGCGCCGGAGCAGCTCGGCGGCAGCTTCTCTGCCTGGACCGATGCCCGGAGCTGAGCCTTCCAATTGCACAACCAGCTTCGGGTCGATGGAAAGGCCGAGCCCAGCGGCTGTTTTGCAGATAGCATTCCAGCGCACAACTGTATCGGAACTGAAGACCTGCCCTTTGATAAACGCGATGCGGCGATGACCAAGTCGATGCAGGTGCTCGAGAGCATATCGCGCGGCCAGACCATGATCGAGCTCGATGTTGACGGTCGATTTGTGGCGGACGTGTCCGGACACGGCCACCACGGGAATGGGCAGGTCTTCGTGAATGGCCGAATCTACCGCAATGATGCCTTCCACTGCCCGGTCGAGAAGCAGCCGGGGATAGCCCAGGAGCAGGTCGTCGCGGTGGCGATGGCTCACGACAAAGTAAAAGAAGCCGTTCTGCAACAACGTGTCCTCGATTCCTCCCAGCACGGAGGTCGAATAGCCTTCACTGATTTCGGGGACGATTACGCCTACAGTGAAACTGCGCTTGTTCCGCAATCCGCGGGCGAAGACATTCGGTTTGTAATTCATGGATGTGGCTGCCGCCAGAACGCGCTGCTGTGTTGTTGCAGAAATACGATGCGAAGTGGCGGACCGGTTGATGACGCGAGAGACCGTGGCCTGCGAAAGCCCGAGGTGCGCAGCGAGTTCTTTCAGGCTTACAGTCCGGGTCTTACTTGGCTGTTGACGATTTGAGGTCATGGCGTAGTTTTTGTGGACTTCATTTTTTGCACTTCTGAACAGCACGTATTCCAGAGAGGTTTCGTTTCGGCCAGCAGTTGACGATGCATCAGGGCTTGCTTGGGGTGAAGCCAGCCTCCCAAAGCATATGTTGGATCTCCGGGTTGGCCATGAAACTGCGCCAGACAAGTCCGGTGCGATAGTTCTCGATCATCACTGCCATCGGCGCCTGATTCAGACCCATGGCGATTCCTGAGTACCAGTTCTCTTGCAGGTTGAAAGCATCGCGGAAGCCATAGATGTCCCACACTTGCGCTCCCAGATCCCGGTAAAAGTGTTTCAAGGCGAGCATTGACTGGTCTGGAGTGTAAGCAAAGGCGCTGATCGCTCCAGTGGGAGCGATGGTCCCATCGTCGAGGTCCAGAGTGGGTTCATAAGGAACATATCCATTGGGACCATCGACGGCCGTAAGACCCCAGGTATTGGCCCCATATCCCTTCCAATGATGCGGGTTGTGGATGCAATATGCCTGATTGATGAGCGACTGATCACGGTTGTTCTCATAGTAATCTGCAAACTTGTCCCGGCGTCCGTGGGGATCGTAGCCCATGAAGGAGTAGTCGGTGAAGAACAGCGGGCCGCCGGTACCGCCGCCGACCGGGAGGGTGATGCCGTAGTAGCTTTTGCCGTTCGCGTAAGGATTGCCGATGCCTTCGCCTACCCATCCGCTGTAATAGTCGCTGGCGGGGATGGGGTGTGCGGGTGAAGCGATGGCCAGCAGATAGGCGATCATCACCTCATTCCATCCGGTAAGTCGATTGGCAATATGGAAGGAATACTCTGGCGACCAGTGCCAGTAGAGAGCATCTCGTTTGGGAGTCGCGCGGAACCAGTTCCAGTCAACAGTCTGCCAGAGATCGGTAATTCTCGCATAGAGTTCTTTCTCCGAAGTACTATTGCCCTTGAAATACTGGCGCGCGGAAAGCAGCCCTTCCATTAGAAACGATGTCTCGACAAGGTCGGCGCCGTTGTCGAACATTCCAAAAACGGGGAGGGTATGGCCGGTACTGCCGCTGAGAAAATGTGGCCATGCGCCATGATAGCGGTCGGCAGTCTGCAAAAATGCGGCGATACGCAGGAGCCGGTCGATGGCCTGTTGCCGCGTAATGAATCCTCGGTCTGCGCCGACGATCAGGGCCATGACGCCGAAGCCACTGGCGCCTACTGCCACAATGTCGTCATTGCCAGGAGTGTCCTCACGAGTCATTCCGGAATGGGGTTCATCCGCTTCCCAGTAATAACGGAAGGACGCCTCCTGCACCATGGTAAGGAGCTGATCATCGGTCATCGGGTGGGTGGAAGCGGTGACCGCCGCGGAGAGAGGCGATTCGCGCAGTGAAGAGGTGCGCGCGGAGACTCGATACGACGCAGTGGCATGAGGGTCTCCAAGGAAATCGCAAAAGCGATCGACGCCGGGCCGCTGCACTCCGATGGCACGGAATGGGCCGCCGTGCATGGAGCGGTAAATCACGTATTGCGCAAGGTCGGGATCGTCCACCGCGTTCCAGGCGATATCGATATGGCGTTCATATCCCTTCGCTTGCACATTGCTGGGAGTTGCCGGAGCATGCGCTGTGTTGGCAGCGTTCTCGACTCGAATGTCATCCACGAAAAGAGTATGCTGGGCGCGATCGGCGGCGCCCTGCACAAAGGCCACGACCGCCAAATGGCGCGGTTCAAAAGCATGCAGCGATGCGGTTGCAAAGCCGGCCATGGGAATGCGCACGCGTGTCCATTGACCCGGCTTCAAGTCGTGCGTATACGCGCCGATGGAGAGCGGCCGGGTGAAGTTGCCGTCAAGGTCGCGCAACGCGAGTTTGGGAAGATCGCCGGCGCGAATCCCTTCTTTGGAACGGAACCAGAGGAAAAGATATTGGCCGGGAAAATCGACGTACCGGTCGCGCCATTTGTAGAGGCGCAGTTCCCCTTCCCATCCTCCGGCGGGCATGGATTGCCAATCAAGTTCGATGGCATTCGGCCCGCTGATAAATGTGGAGGTCTCGATGGGGAGCTTGCCGCCAATCAGTTTCAGAGAGCTGGGCGCCGTTGCCTTGCCGCTGCTGTAGAAGTACTCCTCGGGAGAGAGGCTATTGACGAAGAATATCTGCTGCGAATAATTCTGGTCGGCCAAGGCCGGTAAGGCCCTTGCGGTGAGGACGGCCAGGAAAAGCAACCCCGTCGTCGGCGTTAGCTTCCAATTTTTGCGGATGCGCATCCTAAAAGCTCCTTGGGCTACCTGCGATGAGTCCAGCGCGGGGGCAGGACTGGTCGCAGGCCAGGAAAGCGTGAAGATTTGCGGCGCGGAAATAGCGAGCGGCGCCGTAATCCGTCGATAAGGTATGGACGATGTCGCGGCGAGGGGGATTTGGGGTGCCGACAGGGGCTCCGGCAGCGCATCCTGCCTGAGGGTAGCCTGCAACTGCCGGGGAACGCCGCTTCTGGGCGC
>JAJYUB010000084.1 GCA_021792795.1 Acidobacteriota bacterium
CTGCATCCAGCAACACCAAAGCTCGTCTGCGCCGGTCCTCCAGAAGATCGGCGCTCCCCTTCAATCTCGGCATAGGTATTTTGCTCCTCAATACCTATTATTGCATTATTTATGCAGAGAACAATAAAGCGCGGCGAAAAGGAATATCAGCAGTTCCTCGAAGAACTCTACAAAGCCGATCCGACTCTGAAGCGCCCGACGGCACAGACGGTTAAGCAATGATGGCCTCAGGCGCGGACATGACCGGCGGCGTCAACGCGGTGTATTCCGGGGCGGACGTGGTGAACGAGACCTACACGGTCGATCCCTGGGGCAACCAGCAGGAGTCCGGCAACTTCAATTTCCAGCAGTCGTACAATGCGGCCACGAACCAGATCAACGGCTACAGCTACGACGCGGCGGGCGACCTGTTGGGCGACGGCATGAACACCTACGCCTACGACAGCGAAGGGATGCTGACCTCTGCGGGCGGGGCGCAGTACACGTACGATGCTTTGCAGCAGCGGGTGGAGAAATTAGGCGGCAGCTATCCGACGGAGGTCGTCTATTTCAACGGACATCCCATGGCGCTGCTCAATGCAACTAGCACCTGAATCCGGCGCTTAACCGGCCAATCCTCTGGAGCACGCGCAATTATCAGTGTAGCTGAGAAGCGTTATTCTTTCCCAGTTGGGGTTTTCTTCAGGGGGGCGTGGCCCTGCTTCTGCGTATGATCTTGCCGGGTCTGAGGCAAAGCAGAGCCACGTTCGATTACGGTTCTATTTATCCCACTTTTCGCCGCGCAGTGCAAGCCTATCTTCGATTGGGCCAAAGAGTGCGCTGAGACCATCCTGCGGCACTGCCCCATTTGTGGACGCGATTCGATCGTCGGCCATGGACGCCGGATATATCCACGTAATGACCAGTTGAGAAGTCGCCACCGTTCTCCACGCACTTCGCACCTTGCAGGACGGTCCCAGCAACGAGCGTGACGCATGCGAGCACTTTGAATCCTGCACCCCAATGGATCGTGCGGAGATCGATGCGCTCTGCGAGTCCATCAATTTCAATGGCGTTTGCCTCGGCAACGGCTCGCCCGATGACAGCCAAAAGCTCGCCACCCTTCGCAAGTATCTCGAAAACGAAGAGTTTGGCGCGGACAGCCTCGATGCCATCTGGAACATCATCGGAGAAGACGATTCGCCTGCCAAAGGAAATACCCCTTCAACCAAACACTACAAATCTTCCACGAGAAAATCATGAAAACATATTCCGCCTGGGGCGAAAGCCGGCAATCCCTCGACCACTTTCTGCTAATCGGCGACGTTGTCGATCAGGAAATGGCCGATTACTTCGTCAACGTCCTTCCCCCGGCCTCCATGTCCGGCCTGCTGATCCAGATCGGGGAACCCGTGAGTGACGTCGCTGGCCGCCCCACGTATGCCACACTACGCAAGGATGGCACTGGTCAATGGATTTATGCTGGCAACTGCCATCGGGGCGCGTCTGTGCCGCCGCCCCCAGTGCCCGCGCGGAGCATGTCTGACCTTACCATCGACATCCTGCGCGCCACCCACGACGGCAACATACTGGCACCGCAAGACCTCGCGCTGGTCTTCGTCGGCTTCAATGGACACCTCAATGAGGTTGGCAAGGCAGCCATGGTCGCGCTTCACGCCAACGCGACCAAGCCGGAAGGCTACACGCCGCCATCCATGTAAACATCTGCTCGCTGGGGAAGAGCCTGCGACCTGATGAGGCGCCAGTTCCGGTGTGGAAGACTGTTTACACCAACAAAGCGATTCACAGCGAAGCGTCTTCGCACAAAAGGATCGAGGTCCCCCTATGAACGGTTCCAATGCTATGTCGGACACCAATGCCCGCTCTCCGATCGCAGACAGCGCTCTCAATTGGTTTCCTCCAATCGCCGCAGATGGATTGCCTGTGCCTCGCACGGAATTTGTACCTTACGATCCTATGGCCTTGTATCCGGTTCTCGACGGCGAACCGATGGGAGACTTCCCCACGGAAGCCCTCCACGACGCCTGCAAACGAATTGGATATCCGGTCTTTCTTCGCACAGACCTGGCAAGCGCAAAACATGGAGGCCCCTCCGCATTCAAGGTGGATTCTCCCGACCGGCTTATGCAGTGCGTCTTCGAGACGTTCGAAGACAATTGCTTGAAGGATATTGCCGGCGCAACTCACGCATTTATGGTGCGTGAGTACATTACGATTCAACACGCGTTCACCGCCTTCCGAGGACTTCCGATCGGACGGGAATGGCGATTCTTCGCAGACCAGGACAAGGTTCTTTGCCAGCATTTCTATTGGCCGGAGGACGCGTTGACCAATGCACAGGCCATGGGACTGGACTGGCGTGTTCAATTGCACGAACTCGCGGCGCCTCTTGCGGCCAATGAACTCGCTGCATTGTCGGATATGGCATTGCGTGCGGTCAGGGCGATTGGCTCAGGTGCATGGTCAGTCGATTTCGCGTTGGATGTCGATGGGAAATGGTGGCTGATCGATATGGCTACGGCTGGTCGTTCCTGGCATCCGTCGTGCGCTGCCGTTACCAGGTAAGTTCGGGGGTTTCTCCTCCCCGTAAATACCAACACTCGCACGCTGATGCAAAGGAACATTCCAATGGCAAAGTATCTCGTACATGGACAAATCACCATTAGCGCCTTGATTGAAGTCGAGGCGAATTCTGAAAAAGAAGCGCGGGAGCAAGCAGCGGAAGCGCCGGTAATGGGGCTTTGCAGTTATTGCGTCGACCAGACACCCGCAGGGCAATGGGTGACAAGTGGGGAGTTGGATGGCTCTCCCTCAATTACAACAGTCACGACTGCGGAGTAGCTTCGCAAAGGGGATTTGACGTGTAGATCCTATAATTTCCGTGGCTCAACTTGCACTACTAGGAGCACGCCCTATGAACATAACTGTCTGGACCGTCACGTCGGACACAGATTCCGGCCTCACGACCACGGTACACGCCACTCAGAAAGATGCCTACATCGAAACCAAAGGCCGCTTCTGCAATTCAACTGAGGAAGAGGCCGTCTTCGACAAGCACATTGGCGCGGGCACCTTTGACGAACTGGCCAGCTACCTCCAGAGTGAAATCGAGGGCTCGGTGGATTCCTTCAATATTGAAGAACACACCCTGGAAATTCCCGAGGCGGCCTCCCCATGGAAACCCTTCGAAGACTTGCTTGGCCCCTCTTACTGCTCCGAGTTCATGTACATGGGCAGCGACAAGGAACAGGGGTTCGAGATGTACAAACACATCGGCACCCGGCGTTATCTCAACATCGATCCGGCGACCGGCGCCACGTACAGGCGCGAATCCGGGAATGAATGGTCCAAGGTCCCGCCAGGTGAAGCGATACGCTTCGCGCGTTCCATCGAGTAGCTTCCCCCCACAAATTGTTTGGCGCATTCGACGGGGTCGGAATCTCGGCCCCTTTCCGTCTGGCTATGAGGAGTAATGTATGAGTTTCACCCATTCGACCGCTCGAAATCCGCTCCTGTTTGAAGCGTTCCCCTCAGAAGAACAGCAGAAAAACGGACTCCACAATCCCGAGCTCTCGCAATGGTTCACGCCCGAATGGGCGGCTGAATCTCTGGTAGCTCGCTACTTTGCCGATCTCGATGCTTCGGACCTGGTCATCGAGCCTTCATGCGGCCTCGGGTCTTTCTTGAAAGCCATCCCGGAATCCGTTCCTGTGATTGGCGTTGAGATCGATCCCGATCTCGCCGATCGAGCGCGCGCCAACACCAACCGCGAGATTCTGACTGGAGACTTCACGACCATCCCGCTCCCCCCGGATGTGACTGCGGTCATCGGCAATCCGCCATTCGTTGTGCCGGTGATCGAACGGTTTCTCCACCGCTCCCATCACATCCTGCCTACAGACGGTCGCTGCGGTCTGTTGCTTCCCGCTTACGCCTTTCAGACTTTTGGCCGGGTGAATCGCTGGAATGAGAAGTGGAGCCTGCGCGCCGATATGATTCCACGCGGCCTCTTTCCAAATCTCCGCCTACCGCTGGCTTTCTGTATGTTCACGAAGGACACTCGCCGCAGCATAGTGGGATTGGTCCTCTATGCCGAAGCCGCAATGATCGGGAACCTCTCCCAGCAGTCACGGGAGATTCTTCAACATGGTCGTCCCCGTACCGGCGTCTGGCGAGCACTCGTTGCAGAAACCCTAGATCTGCTCGGCGGCCGCGCGACCCTCGACCAAATCTATCGGTCGATCGAACCGCGCCGTCCTACCGCCACCGCCTTCTGGAAAGAGAAGGTGCGTCAACAGCTGCAACAGCATTTCCTGCACTGCGGGCCTGGGGAATGGGCACTCTGTAACCCGGCCGCCTAGCCTAACGACATTTCCGTCAGAGAGGTATTCTTGTGAGCTTTGTCAAGAAAAAGACCGTTCATTTACGGCCGGACCGCGAATATCGTAACTGCGAAAAACATGCCACCACGCGGGTTTCCGATCTCAGGAAATACATCATCGAATTTCGCTACGCCGATAATGATCAGATATACGCTCAGGACGTCGAACTCACACCGTCCGAGTACAAGCGGGTGCGCAGGTTTCTCTCACAGTTGTTGATCGCTGGGGAAATCCGGCTCGTGGATCCAACCGATCCTCAGAACATCGATTTCATCCTGTATCCCGTGATCGATCCTGATTTTCTCGACTTCGAAACGCTCAAGCAGCACTGGCGGGACGGGTCGCTACTCGAAATGGCGGACCGACTTCGCATCCGCCTCTGAAAACATTTACGTCAAGAGAAGGAGACATAGTATGGCGAGGCTTAACACCTACGACCTCGATGGTGGCAGCAGCCTGCAAGCATCCGTTACAGCCACAGAGGACTCAACCGTCACAATTGTCATCGACAAGCGCGACGCCGATAACGTCGCCATCATGCTGCGAGGGGGAAAACCTTCCTGCAAAGACTACCGTGAGGCCATGGCCAAACTCGCAGAACTGATCGACGCTATCCAGGCGTAGCCGTGTCGCCAAGCTGCCCGCAGGCTCGTCCGTGGACACCATCGAAGGAAGAGGAATGCTATGCAGGACACTGACCACTTGGTATGGCTTCATCAATCACTCCACCGCGAGAAGGCGAGACTCGCGCTTGCAAAAACCGAAACCGAGCGCAGGCTGCGAACGGTATGGGCCGAGCAAAAACAGCGCGAGATTGACGAGGAAATGCGGTTCCTCGGAATATCCAGCGAGCCGATAAATCTCAGTGACGATGAACTTCTGCGCGAGCTGACCGCCTAACAACATCCGATACGCAACCAACTGCTGTAAGAATTGGACAAATTGAATGTGCGAAATCGACCTTACACCTTGCATCTCCTGTGGTCGCCGTATCAAGGCACTTCATCAGCAATTGGACGAGATGATTCGCGAGCATGGCGTGAACATCGCCTTCTTCCCGAAGCCGGTTTCCGATCCCATCTCCGACAACCCATACGAATACGGCGTGACGATTACCGCCGATGTCGAAGCAGACGGCCCGGAGGAAGCCAAAACGGCTTTCATCGACGACCTTTCTATCGGCAATACTGATCCGCCCGGCACTCGAATCGGGCCGCATCGTTCTCTGCGATCGCTATAGCGACTCCACCGAAGCGTACCAGGCGGAGGCAGACAACTTGGAAGCCAAATCGTCCTGCAAATGCACGAGCAGACGTGCGGCGGCCTCAATCCCGATCTCACGATCCTGATCGTGCCCGACTTTCACCGCTCCATCGCGCGCGCGGCGCCGCAATAGCAACGACTCGGCCAAAGACGAGGAGCGATTTGAAAACGAAGCGAATATGTTTCACCGATGCGTCTACGAAAAGTACCTTGAGATAGCCATGCGGGATTCTGCGCGCGTCGTCAGTGTCCCCGGCGATGGATCCATTGAGGAGATTCATGAGGTCATCCGGCAGGTTGTCGATAGCCGCCTGATGGCACGCATCACCCATCACGAAAGGACGATCCCATGAGCGGACAAGTCACGCTGCCTGGAATACAGCTTCCACGCCCGAAGCGTCACTCCGATGAAAGCCGGCGAGCCACGGCGCTGGCGCTGCTGCCCGATGTTCAACGGTGGCTCAATGAACCTGCCACCCGCGTTGAAGATTCGATCGCCCAAATGATGAGCGCACTCCAATCCTGCGGCTCCGATCTCGATGGGTACAGACTCGCTCGCGCTCTCGAACAGACGCATGGCTGGGACCCGGACGCGGAACTCGTAGAAATTCTCGCGGATGCCGACTTCCAAGCCGATCGCATCTACGAAGCGGAAATGAAAGATTGGGTGCTCAACAACAGCGTTGTGCTTGAGCACCGTCTTTGCGCTGCGGTCAACATTCCGACCCTGTCGCACGTCCATTGTGGCTCATGGAAGGTCACTTCCCGTCGCGACGAAGTGGCGAGATACGGAGTTTGTCATCCGGGAATGAGATGCGGCGAGGAATACATCGTCGATGCCGAAAACGTTTTTGCTGCAGAACCATAATCCACGAAGGAGCGACAGTATGAATTTGCCCTCGCAATCTCAAATGATGCTGCCGCTCCTTGAAGCCATTCACGACGCCGGCGGCACCGCCCGTCCGGGTGAGATGTACGACGAAGTTGCGAAACGCATGGGTTTGGCCGATGAAGTACGCACTCTAACCGTCGAAAGACCGGATCGCGGGAAGGTCAACCTCTTCGAGCGTCGCGTTCGCTGGACTCGCCAGACGGCAATTATGAAGGGCCTGATCGCCAATGAGCAGCGCGGCGTCTGGGCCCTCACCGAACGCGCGAATGCAAAACTTCATAACATTGTCCGCGGCGCCATCGTCACATTGTTCGAGACGACGAATGGCGTCTTTCTCTGGGCTAACGCGGAAGATGCACTCGGCGTGATCGAACGCGGCTCAATCGAACTTTTACTGTCCTCTCCTCCATATCCATTGGTGAAGAGTAAGGAATACGGCAATTTGAAACATACTGAATGGGTCGATTGGATGCTGCGCCTTTGCGAACGGTGGCGTGATTTGCTCACGCCCAGCGGTTCGATGGTCCTCAATCTGGGATGTTGCTGGATTCCAGGAATTCCTGCACAGAGCTTATATATCGAGCGTCTTTTGGTACGTTTGGAGGACCAGCTCGGCATTCACCTATTACAAAGATTGGACTGGTTCTCTCCAACCAAATTGCCTCCGCTCAACTGGGTTGGAATTCGCAGGGTGCGCGTCACTCCATCGGTCGAACCCCTTCTCTGGCTTTCGACGGACCCAGACCGAGCAAAAGGAAATAATCGCCATGTGCTGCGGCCCTACTCCAAGAGCGGCCTGCGCTCGATCCGCGGCAGCCGAAATGATCTCGTTCCACGCCCATCTGGAATTCAGTTTGGAGCAACTTCATTTCAAGATCGTGGCGGCTCGATCCCATCCTCGCTTATTTCCGCCACACCAACCTCGGTGGAAGAACATCGCTATCGCAGGGCGGTTCGCGCCGCAGGGCGCAAACCTCACCCGGCGATCATGCCGGCGGCGGTAGCGCGCTTCGTCATTCTCCTTGCAACTGATGAGAACGACGTAGTGTATGACCCCATGGCTGGAAGCGGCACCTCGGTGATCGAAGCTATCAAGCTGGGCCGATATGGTATCGCCTCGGAACGTTCTCGGGAATATCTTGAGAGCGCCTTCATTCGCTGCCAGGCCGAGAAGCTCGAACCTCACTGGTTGGCTGCGTAACCCTCACAGCACTTGCGTTTCAAGGATAAATACCGTGGCCGAATTTACTGCAGGACAATATTTCGCGTGGGACCGCACCGTTCATCTTGCAAACGAGACATGCGAAGTCAGCCCTTACAAAATCCTTGGAGATGCAAGGGAACTTCTTCGTTTTGAGGATGATTGCACGTTGAAAGAAGCGACGATCGTCCTGAATGCCCTCCGCGCCGACTCGCGGTACTTGTCGGATGAACTGACGGACGTCGACTAAAGCACAGGTGAAGAACATCCTCGCCCGCTGATGGCATTCTTAGCCCTTCAGACGGCCGCTCATCCGAGCGGCCCTTCACTATTCAGGACATCCATATGATCCCCACGCAAGCGCACCAAGGCCACTATTGGAAGACCAACGACCCCGCCAACCTCTGTTTCAATGAGGCTGGAACAGAGCAGCCCCAAACCGTTCGTTGCTACAACATGCAGGATTACCTCAATAAGGGTCAATTTCGCAACGTTCCCGTTGCCGGCCTGGAATATATGGCCCACGGACATTTCGGCGACGCCAGGGGCATCCAAACGCGCTGGACAGGCAATTCCCACAGGTACGGCATTTACCGGAACCCGGCGGGCCTATACAAAAATGGGATCGTTGTCATCGAGTGCCACGGCGGCGGAATGGTTGCTTACGCATTCGACAACCTGGTCGCAGCCGAACTGTGGGGCCACATCGCCGCCACGTTCTCCCCTGAGATGATCTGGAACATCTGCAACCAGATTTCCCACGCGTGCCGCGCTGTTCGCGACGCCGAGAGAAGCGAGATCTTCAAGGCGTTTGCCGACGGACGTCTCAAAAAGCGGAAGCGGGATAAACGTGTGACCGTCTACATCGAACCCGCTCTGCCATCTGTGACGCCGACAGAAGCTGCTCAATCCCCTGCACTACCGGACGAAGAACAGGCTCAGATGGAGCGCGCGTTTGGCGTCGAAGATGTTAAGCCAAGCGGGCCGCAGGAAGAATCGCTCCCGTTATAGACTTCCTGCTCTACTCCATGCCACCTGTCCCTTTGATAGGCGGTTTTCTGTTTAAATACGACCGCCTCCCCTGTGGCGGAGCAACCGAGCACACACCCAATCCGAACAGAATCGTAGTTGTCGCCGCATACTGCGGCGAGAAGGGCCTGTCATGGGATACGACGTGTATTACTCCGGCGAGATTGAGATCACGCCGGCATTGACAACGGAGGACCGCATTCTTCTCCAGAAAATTGTCGATGCCGCGGAACGCTATAATGCAGCCGATGGGGAAGAGGCAGTTGCAATTCTGAACAAAATCCAAGATGAATTTTGCCCATGCTACTCCTTCCCGATGTTGCTCTGCGAAGACAAGGACGAGCTCGAAACTCTGGATGAGGAAGAGCGTGAAGGCCTGTCCCGTTGGCTGGCCGGATTCATCAAGTATTTCTTCCAGCCGCGTGGATACTCGCTGGAAGGCAGCGTGACCTACAGCGGCGAATGCAGCGGCGATCATGGCGAGATTTACGTGAAAGACAATGAAGTGGAATCCGTCGAGGACGTCGAAGTCAATGAAGGCCCAAGCTGGGCCCCGACACCTTACGTCAGCGAGATCGTCCGCAAAGCGATTGAAAGAGTGGTCGACTCTGCCGATTCCACGGGCTGCGATGGCGACCTTACCGTCTGTTTCAAAAGCGCGGTCGAGACACTTGCAGCCGTAGTAAGGAGCGAGACTACCGGTGCGGCGATGCCTGACACGCCGGAGGCAAACCCTCAACCATCTGAACTCTCAGAACAATACGATGAGCCTGGAAAATGGGGGCAACATCCCATACTCACCATGGCGCTTTGGCAAGAGGACGTCTTAACATCGGGAACCCGCCGTGGATACTGGGACTGGGTTGCCTACAAACTTGAGGACGAAAGTGCCGAGAAAAGACGATTGGCTTCCCTGGCTTGCTCGACCTCTCCTGCCGGAGCATAACTCCTTTCCGAATCCCTTTATACCGCCCGCTGTCGACCTGGCGGCGGGCAAACCTCTGTCACGCGGATCGATCAGATGTATTGCACGATCATGGCGGGCACACACCGGCAAGCACCAAACGATGCCTTGGTAATCGCAACGAAGCCTCTGGAGGAAATATGGAACGACAATACAACGCGCAGCGTTTTCGTCCGTTGCCAAATGGCCGTCATGCCGGCACCATTCCCGTCGGCGAAATCGTCTATGTTCAGGACGGCGTCCGGCCCTTTCACTTCCCCCAGCGGCTTGTCTGTCGCGAACCGTGGCAAGTCGAAGCCTGGATACCGCGCGAAGCACCCTCTGTCGACAAGACCACCGGACATCTCGAAATGAAACGCTGTGCGGGTGGACATCTCGCCCAGATTCGTTCCTTGCGCGACGGCCGGCGAACACAACTGGTTGCCGACTGGATACTTCTTGCATGCATCGATGCCGGGTTGTCCCGGTAAGAGTTCTCCTCGCCGAAACAAACCTTTTTTTGGACAAAGCTATCCAACGCGAGAAGAGTTCTACGTTGCGGCGCCAGCGGTGGTCAACACCAAGGCCCGTTAAGGCATTCCAGCATTCGACAGTAAATGGAGTCCTGAACAGGCGGAATTGCCGCTGGTACAGATATGTGCCTGATTCATATGTTGGAACCAACTACCGAGAGTGGGGTGGAGTTCTCTCCCACCCCACCCCACCCCACCCCACCCCACCCGAAGCATTCTCTTGGTTTCCGCAGCCAACGGCATTACAATACGAAGGAGAGCAAGAACCATGGCCGATAACGTACTTCAGACCCTCCAGCACGTCATTCAAGATGTCATCGCGCCGGACGTGCGCGAGTTGAAGGTGCGCGTTGCTTCCATCGAGGAGCAAATGAAAACACAGTACAACTCGCTTCGCGACCAGCAGGAGGCCAATTTCAAGGCCCTCATGTCCGCTATCGGCGAATCCAAGGCCAAACAGGACCTGGAAACCTATAAGCTCATATCGGCATTGACGGAGCGGGTCGCCGCGCTGGAAGCAGCCCGAATCTAGTCCGTCGTCGGAATCGGAAAGAATGCCTGGCTTCGGCTAGGCATTTTTCATTGGTGAGCCGGGACGGCGAGTGCGCCGCATCATTCCGTATATTCCACTTTCCGTCGCCTCTGCCACGCCGGTTTTTCTCTGGCCGCCAGATTGCATTCCTCTACGAGGTGACCCATCCCATCTGGCTCGTGATCTCCGCGTCCCTTCTGAAAATCGTCCTTGCGGCCATTACTATCCATGCAAGCCGGCTGATGGGGAAAGCACGCCCGGAACACCGCATACGATTGATCGTGACCGCAACGGGAGCTTTTCTGTTGCTGTCGCTCGCGGTGACCCTCATCCCAAACGGATGACCGCTGGAGACTCCTTGTGTGCGAAGAATTGCACACCTTTGCCCGGTTGTTTCACAGCTTGGAAGGCCGGAGTGGCCTTGAGGCGAAAACTCGCGACAACGCCTTCGGTGGGCAGTGCAGCAACTCGCGCTGCCGCTGCCCCGAAAGCCTTGCAGACATAGTCGGCCAGCCGATTCGCCGAACGCCTACCCATAAGATGGCAGACCGTCCCTTTTCCAAGCTGTGACCCCCATCACTTTGCAAAATTCCCCTTGAATTCTTAGGAGGCGATCATGCATGGAAGCAACCGGGACATCCCGGGAGATATTCTGCCTTTCATTCTCGATTCCGATCTCTGTCTCTTTTGTGGAGAGACTCCGGTCCTGGAAGTCCTGGAATACTGGCCCGACGATCGCTCATTTTCGATCGATACCTGGTGAGCGCTATGCAAAGCCCATCTTGTGCGGCGCCTCCGGTGGTAGCACTCTTATGCAATGAGTCGGCGTCGAGCGGAAGAGTGGGCAAAGTGGCGTGGTTTGGTTTCCGAGCAGGGGCAGAGCGGTCGAAGCGTGGCGACGTTTTGTCGTGAGCGGGGGCTGCGGGATTCACAGTTTTTCGCGTGGAAGAAGCGGCTGCGCAATGCCGAGGCGGCGCAGTTCGTGGAAGTACGACCAGCTGCGGAGCCGGTGCAGTCGTCAGCGGCAGGCAATCATGCGATCGAGGTACGGCTTGCGGGAGGGCGCAGCCTTGTGGTTGCTCCTGGATTCGACGCGGGCCATTTGCGCGCATTGCTTTTCGTGCTGGAGCCTGGTGCGTGATTGGCCTGCCGAGTTTGCGCGCGCTGGACCAGGCACAAGCAACGCGGATCTGGCTGGCGGTGGAGGCGACCGACATGCGCTGCGGCTTTGACCGTTTGGCGGAGCGGGTAAAAGCGGTCATTGGCCAGGAGC
>JAJYUB010000020.1 GCA_021792795.1 Acidobacteriota bacterium
CCTCCGCATGATCCTGAACCGGTGCAGGACTCTTTGCGCACTTTTCCTCGCCATCCTCCAACGCTTCGAAAGCCTACAGACCCTCGCTCCAACAGAAATCTGAATTATTCAGGGACGACTAGATATGTGGGATCCTTTCCGGCAGAGTATTGAGCAGTGGTTGCCCAAATGCCGAATCATCTATGACAAGTTCCACATCATGCAGCACGCCAACGCGGCTGTGGACGAGGTACGGCGGGCCGAGTTCTTTCGCAAGGGTGGCGCGGCACGTGCGGTGGTGAAGGGCAAACGCTGGCTGTTGCTGTCGCGTTGGGTGAATCTGAGCACGCAAAAAAAGCGGCACCTTAACGCGCTGTTTGCGCTGAACCGGCGAGTGATGAAGGCCTACCTGCTGAAAGAGAGCCTGGACCGGCTGTGGAGCTATACCTATGAAGGATCGATGTTGCGTTATCTGAAGAGCTGGATCGATCAACTGCGCTGGCAGCGTCTCAAGCCGATGGAGAAGCTGGCCGACATGCTGCTCAATCACCTGGAGGGAATCCTGAACTACTGCCGGACCAAGGTGCGGCTGGGAGTTGTGGAGGCGGTCAACGGCAATATCAAAGCATTGCTCCGCCGCGGACGAGGCTATCGCAACCTCAACTACCTGCTCCTGAAAGCACAACGGCTAGCCGCCACGAGAACCGAATTCGTCGCTTTTCAGAAAGCCGCGTAAAACGTACACTTTTCCAGTTTCTTGCCAAGAACCGTTTTGTCATCCAGATTGCCAAGGGGATTCTCGATGGTCGGTGTCACTCCGAATATCGATGCCGCTTTTGTCTCCAGGTCTAGTACTGAAGGCGGCGTAGCAGATGCTTTATTGCACTCCACAATCAACCGATCCTTGAACTTCTGCTTGTCGCTGCGGTAGCCCGTCAGGGCCCCTTGGAGCTTTTCATCGTGCTTCGTCTTCACCTTCCAGCATTCGTCCCGGAACCTCGATTCGATCTCTCTCAATTCCCGACGTTTGCCGCCGGACCCATCAGGCCCTTGCAGCGTTTGTCTGAGTTGCTCGATTTTGTGGACTATTGCATCGAGCTCGGCATTGGTCTGCTTGATATTGTTCTGGGTCTCGATGCCATGCTGGCCGAGGGTGAAGATTCCCTTCAGCTCAGAGCTTTGATTAAAGTTGGTAATTATAAAGTCGCGGTTATACACCATGGTTTCAAGCTGTGTGCCACGGTACCAAGTCACTTTGCATGCTGGTGAGTAGCGGCTGCAGTCATCGATTAGACGAGAAACAGTAGTTTTGCCGGCTCCGTTTGGGCCGTAGATGAAGTTGATGGATGAAAGGGGGTCCATCGCCTCCACTACTCCTCCGTAACTGGCGCATCCAGCAATATCAATGCGTTCGATCATCGGATTTCCAATGTGGACTAAATAATAGGCGCGTGCAATGGCCTTGGTGGGGATCCGCGATCAAGCATACTCTCTGCGCAGATCAATGCGCATAAATCTCATCGCCAATATTGAGGCGCGCATTCACGGCTTGGTTGATTGGCCGTCCGCCGGTTTCGGAGATGGCCAAATTTTTTCAGTCCCACCCTTCGCACGGGGCGCGAAGGGTGGCGCACCCCGGCAGGTCCCTCGCTACGGCGATCTTCGGTCGGGATGACAAGGCTTTTTGGGCGGTGGGTTGACGGGCGGCGCGTGGGAGCGGAGTTTCTCTGGATTCTTCACTGCGGCCTTCCGCTGCGGCTTCGTTCAGAATGACTGCGCGCGGACGGATGGGACGTTCGGCGAACCGCTGAGGCCCTTCGGTCGCCACGGCGGCCAGGAATGACAGGGCTTTTTTTATCCCAGGTTAGCTACGCGAACCTGGGGCACCCGGCATGGGATGTTCCGCTGGCCCAGAACATCTCTCAACATTCACAGCTACGAAAACTGGCCCATGTCGATGCCCAGATGGAATGTTTCTCCGTGCTGCAATAACTCTTCCCACGTGACCTCGCGGCCGAGGCGTCCGGCCATTCGGCCCAGCATTGCGCTTAGCGCCGTCTCCACGCCGGCGGCGGATTGATTGTGGTAATTTCCCGAGGCGATGCTATCGATGAAGCCGCGATCCTTCTCCCGCTGGGCCAACGCCAGATTGTCGTTGAAGGCCCCGTTGGCGGCGAACTTGGCCGCGGCCGTCTGCGCCGCGGGTCCTCGATCGGCCCATGTCCATGCATGGTCGCCCACGATCCGCAACGGACCGGAGTAGGGAGTCTCCGCAAAGCCCTCCGCGCCGAACATCCGCGCCGAGACGTCGAACCAGTCGTTGGGGCCGAACTGGGTGCAGGAGAAGCTGACACGGACATTTTCCGGATAGGTAAACACGATTTCATAGTTGTCCCAGGTGTTGCCGGGATGAGAAATAATGTTTCGTCCGCCGGCGCCGCTGGCCTTGATTGGATGCGCCTGCAGCACCCAGTTGCAGATATCGATCAGATGGATGGCTTGCTCGACGATGATATCGCCGGAGAGCACAAGGTCCCAGTACCAGCGGCGAATTCGCAGTTCGTCCGCGGACATGTTGGGCATGGGAGGATACGTGGAGGCCGGCGCGTTGTAATTCGCGGCGATGGCGCCGATCTTTCCCAATGCGCCCTGCTGGATGCGACGGACGATTTCTACAAAGGGAGGCGCGCTGCGGATCTGGAAACCCACTTCGAGGCTCACATGCCCCTGGGCGCGCTTGCCGATCTCCAGGGCCTGCTTCGCTTGCGCAACGTCCACTCCGATGGGCTTCTCGCAGTACACGTGCTTGCCGCCGCGGACCGCGGCATCGAGATGCTGCACATGAAACCATGGCGGAGTTGAAATCTGGACAGCATCCAAGTCCGGGGAGGAAGCGACTTCCTCAAACGCCTTGTGGCCGTGGAACATCCTTTTTGGATCGACCGTCGCGTGGCCCGCCGTATTGGCGAGCTGGTCGAAGTGCGCCTTCGCAGGCCCCAGCTTGTCTGGGAACAAATCGGCAAGGGCCACCACGCGAGTGTTGGTGTCGTTCGCAAACGATGTTGCCACGGAAGTCCCGCGCGAGCCGCAGCCCAACAACGCCAGCCGTACCGCCGAATTCGCTTCATAACCGAACACCGTTCGCGGCCTCAACAGCAATAATCCTGAAGCGGCGGCGGCAGACCCGACAAATTTTCTTCTATCCATGGCAAAACACTCCTGGGTTACGTTGGATTGGAATGGACGCGGGTTGGATTGGCGCGTACCTGGGCAAGGACCCGTTCAAGATACATTTTCTCGTGCATCACGTCTTTCATTTGTTGCGGGCCGGAGGTCTCGCGCTCAATGGTGATCGCGCCCTGGTAGCCCAGTTTCTGGAGTTTGGAAAACACCTGCGGAAAATCGACGCGACCCGTGCCGATCAACACTTCCTTGCCCAATCGCATCGGATCGGTCGGCCACATTCCATCCTTGGCGTGGACGCTGCGGACGTGCTGGCCGATCATGTCCACCGCATCGACCGGATTGGCTTTTCCGTAGAGAACCAGGTTCGCGGTATCGAGGCCTACGCCGAGGTTCGGCTGGTTGACATCGAGGATTGCCCGCGACATGGTGGTCGGCGTCTCCTGGCCGGTCTCCATCAGGAAGTCCTGACCGTTCCCGGCGCAATGGATGGCAACCTCGCGAATGGCCTGCACAGCCGGGGCGTAGAGCGGATCTCTCGGATTCTCCGGCAGGAAGCCGCAATGGGTCTGGAGGCGCGGAATGCCCATGCGTTTGGCGAAGTCGGACGTCTGCTTCAGGGCGTCGGTCCGCGCGGCGCGTGTCGCGGGCGGCACCAGGCCGATGGTCGCGGGTCCATCCAGAAAATCCCAAACCAGGCGTCCCGGGCCAACGATCTCGACGCTGGTTGCCGTCACGCCATATTTTTCCAGCAGCGCGCTCAATTGCCGCGCGCCCGATGCGCTGAACCTTCCAATGTAGTCATCGAGGCTCAGGAAGCAATTCGAGATCCCCAACTGTTTCACTCGCGCGATGGCCGCTTCCGGGCGGTCGTACGCGGGCGCAATCATAAGGCCGATCGCCATCGGCTGGACGCCGCGCTGTCTCGCGGTTGCGTTCGGCGATCCAGCGGCCGTCGGGGGGAATGTCGTAGCGGCGGACGACTCGTTGCCAACGAAGACGCTGGCAAAGACCCGCGATTGCAGCATTGTCGCTCCGATGGCGGCGCTCAGAACATCTCTACGACGCATGTTCAACTCCTCTCACGACCATCTCTCCACGTCTATTCCTCGCTCATCCGTCTTACAAACATTGGCGCGCGATACAGCCGGACCGCGAGGCGGACTTCTATTCCTCGCTATTGTCTCAGGCGGCGCAGCGCGAGTTTCGCCGCGTTGTGGCCGCACATGCCATGCACTCCGCCGCCGGGCGGGGTTGAAGATGAGCAGAGATAGATATTTTTGTCCGAGGTCGCATAGTGCCGCCAGGTGGGACGAAAAAAAAACTGGCGAAAATCGACCGCGCCTCCGCCGATATCTCCTCCAACCAGGTTTGCGTCCATGGCTTCCAGTTCTGCGGGAGACCAAGTCCGGCGCGCCAGAATGCAGTCGCGAAATCCTGGGGCGAAACGCTCGATCTGCGCTTCCACTCGCTCCAGCATGTTGAACGTCGAGCCATTGGGAACGTGACAATACGCCCATGCAATATGCTTGCCCGCGGGAGCGCGCGAGGGATCGAACAACGTCGGCTGCGACAACAGAACGAATGGCCGCTCCGCAGGCTTCCCGCCTGCCATGGCGGCTTCCGACGCGGCAATCTCCGCCATGCTGCCGCCCAGATGCACGGTCGCGGCGCGCAGACATTCCGCCGCCTTCCACGGAACCGGAGACGACAGCGCGTAATCAACTTTGAAAATGCCTGGACCGTATCGAAATTTTTCCAGCCGGCGGCGATACTGGGACGACAGTTTCCCTTGCGAGAGACGCAGCAACTGGCGCGGAGTAATGTCGCACATCGTGATGTCGCAGTTTGGAAGCTGATCGAAGCTGGCAATGCGAGTGGCGGCAACGATGTTCCCGCCCAACCGGGCAAGGTGCGCGGACAAGGCATCGGTGATGGCCTGAGCGCCGCCGCGCGGAACGGGCCAGCCGACCGCGTGCGCGGCGGCCCCGAGCACCAGGCCGAACGATGCGCTGAGCGGTTGGCCCAGGCCCAAAAACGAGTGCGCCGCAAGGCCAGCGAACAGGGCGCGTGTTCGTTCATCGCGAAATCTTCTACGCGCAACAAAAGTTGCGGGAGCAAGAGCATCCTGCGCGAATTTTGCCAGCAGGAAAGGATGACTCGGTATGCGAAACAGAGGCCGCAGAATGTCCTGCGCGAATTCCGGCCAATGGTCCGACAACGGGGCCATTAAATTGCGCCAGGCGCGGCCGTCCTCTCCCAGCGCAGTTTGTGCGTCGTCCAGATTGCGCTCCAACGCGATCGCGGCGCCATCGTCGAAGGGATGCGCCAGGGGCGCGGGCGAATGGACCCACTCCAGGCCGTAGTCCGCCAGAGGCAGCGAACGGAAGAACGGCGACCCGGCGGCCATGGGATGAACGGCGGAACCGAAGTCGTGATGAAAACCAGGGAGCGTCAATTCCATGGTTCGGGCCGCGCCGCCCGGCTGCGCTTCGGCTTCGAACACGTCCACCCGCATCCCCGCCTGGGCCAGCACGATCGCGGCCGAAAGACCATTTGGCCCAGCGCCGATCACGCAAGCTTTCCGGCGCCGAGCGTCGCGAGGGGCTTTGACCATATTTTGAACTCTACTGCGGCGGGGCCATCGTCTCCGGCGTTGCCTCTTGCGCAGGTCCATTCTCCCGCACCATGCCAAATTTCCCGTCCGGCCCAATCGCCAACGTGGGGGCATAAGCGCCCAGAAGCAGACGCCGCCACCAGTCTCCCGTCGCCCGCTTCTCGTCGATGGTCGTGAACCAGTATTGCCAAAGCACGGCGCGCACCATGCGTGGAGGATGGCGCGGAAATGGATTGCCGGCAAACAACGACAGCACGGCTGGATCGTTGGTCAGCAACAACTCTTCCGTCCGCGGCACGATCGGATATTGTGTCCACGACCCCAGCGACGCGAACCAAAGGTTCCAGTCGAACCGGGGTTGATAGGGCGCGTAGATGCCGGGGGCCTGCGCCAGGGCCTGCGGCTTGTTGCGGAATGGATAGGCAACCCAGGTCTGGCCGTCGTCGGAACCTTGAAATTCGATTTCATAGCGGTTGGGCGTCATCACCGCGAACAACCCGTATGGATTGGCGATGCGAAAGGGCTGCAATGCTGCGAGGGGCGCGGTCGGCAGCGGAATGCCGCGCCAGAACATTTGCAGCATCGGCACGGTCGTCGCGTAGAAAATCCAGCCGAGCATCACCGCCGTGGCAGCCAAACCCGCCGAACGAAGATGCCGGCGAAATCCCGAGGTCTTCGTGGAGGCGGACGCTTCGTTGGCGGCGCTCTCCGCGCCGGTCCCGCTTTCTGTCGCGGCTTTGCTGGCGGCGACCTTGAACTGCCACGGCGCAGGCACGAAGCGCATGAGAAAGCGGTCGTCCAGCAGGAGGAAGCCGAGGGCCAGCACAATGTAATTCAGGAACGCGTAGTTGGCCGTGAGAATGACGACGATCTGCCACGGCGTCACAATGAAAAAACAGACGATGCGCCAGCGGCGCGGCAGAAACAGCATCCATACCAGCACCAGTTCCAGCGCCAGCGTGGCCACGACAGTGGAGGCCTGAAACCAGTGCGGCAGGTGCTGCACATACCAGCCAATCCACGTGGGCAGCGGACCGTTCTGGTAGTACTGGTCCATGGCGGTCAGGTGTCGCCACTGGGGATCTCCGCTGGCGAGTTTCACCACGCCCGACTCAAAATAGATCCGGAACCATTCCCACAGCAAAAGAAAGAGACTGGCGCGCACCGGCGGACTTTGCCTTCCCCAACCGGGGAAAAATCCCGTGGGCGCGAAGAAAAGGCAGAGAAAGCCGGCCTCCAGCAACATGCCGTCGGACTGATAGCCGGAAAAGTCCCCGGCGGCGCTGACGAAGGAGAGGAAGCAGACGAAACAAACGGCCAGCATGGCGCGCGGCCAAACATTCGCGGCAACCAGCAGCGAGGCCGCAATGCCGACCCAGCAAATTGCCATCAGCATGTGGGAGCTGCTGGAGAGCCATAGCAGCGTCGGGGCATACCAGAAGCGCAGCGGGCCCAGACCGGACGCAACCTCGGAAAGATATTGACCGGCGGGAAGAATTCCGCGCGGCCCGATCAGACCGCGAATCTGGAAGAGGAGCGAATAAAACGCGGAAAAATAGATCAGCCCCAGGGCGCGCAGAAAGATCCAACGCGAAATATGGCGGTCGGGCACACCCTGTTCGGAGTCGAACCAGCGGCGGATTGTACGTACGGGAGCCCTATACATCGACGAGACCGGTCCTCCTGATGCTATAGATTGCGAAGATCGTTCAGTGCGGCCTTTTTTTTAAGGAAAGGCCACGAATCGAGGTTGTCTCCACGCCAGATACCTTCAGGAGAACCGGTCTAGCGAATTATAGCGGATGCAGCCATCCCGACACATGGGACGATGAGAAACGCAAAGGCGCTCTGCCGAAAACAGCAGGCTCAAACTGGATGCGCCTGCCCGGCGTCTCGCATCTTTCGCGCGAAATACACCAGACCCGCCGTCGCAACCGCCGCGCCCATACACCAGGAGCAGATGCGCCCATGATCCGCGATTTGCTTGCGAACGCTTCGAATCGCCATGGTCGCATCCAGCGCCAGCTTGACGCGCAACGCTTTTCGCACCAGGGGCCGCTCCGGCTGCGCGGCCAACAGCAGCGCCAGTGTGACGCCATAGCTGGCCAGACCCAGCACCCCGTCCGGAATGCCGAGATGGTAAGCGTCCTTCGACGTGACAACTCGCTTCGAGTGGAACAGGCGGCCCGGAGGGTCGGGCAAGTCCTTCATGATACGGAGCTGCACCAGCGCCACGGGCACCAGCGATGCCATGGCGGCGCAACAACAGGCAATCGCCATGCCCTTGTGGAGCGGGCACACTTTTGCCAGGGCTGCTGGGTTGCCGCCTGGTTTTTCGACGGCCAGTTCGAGCGGCATAGGTTTACTTCCTTGTCACGATTATTTCCGTTTGTACGCAACCACCATGGCTGTGACCAGCGCAGCGCCACCCGCTGCAAACCATTTATGATGCAGATCCAGGAAGACCTGTGGGCTGAAAGAACAAGATTTTCGATCGAACGGCCCCTGCGCGCTGTGCCGGCCGGGAACGTAGTCCCAAAGATTGTTCGGCCGATTGGGATCGTCCGGAACGCCGGATTGCAGCGCTCTGTATCCGGTCTCTTCCCTGTCGCGATCGGACCGTCCGGAGACAAACATCCGACTGACGATTGGCTCGAACGCGGGCGGGCCGACCCAATACTCGCGGCGCGGCCGGTCCGCTCCCGCAGCATGCACCACAACTTTGGCGGCGACTTCCGGTCGAAAAATGGGGGGCACGGGCTGCGGTTTGTCCCGGAGCCGGTTCTTTACCCAGGTGAAGTGGGCCGTGTTCATGGCCGGCATTTGCACCACGGTAAGCTGGACATTGCTTTTGTCGTGGTGGAGCTCGGCCCGCAGCGACTCAGTAAATCCAATGACCGCGTGCTTTGCGGCGCAGTAGGCGGACTGCAGCGGAATGCTTCCCGCGGCCATCGCCGAACCCACCTGTATGATGGTCCCGCGGTCTCGCGGCAACATCCGGCGCAGGGCCGCCTGGGTGCCGTAGACATAGCCTAAATAGGCGACTTCCGTGACCCGCTTGAATTCCTCCGCGGTCATCTGCTTCACCGGCGAAAGCACGGAAGTCATGGCATTGTTCACCCACACATCGATCGGCCCAAAGGCCTCCTCCAGCTTGCCGGCGGCAAGTTCGATGGGCGCGGCGTCACTCACATCCAGAGGCAGCACCAGCGCTTCGCCGCCCATTTGCTCGACCTCTTCGCCGCAGGCTTCCAGCGCTTCTCGATTGCGCGCGATCAGCCCGATTTTTGCTCCCTGCCTTGCAAACCCATGTGCGATGGCCCGGCCCAGGCCCGCGGAAGCGCCGGTAATCATCACCACCTGGTCCCTCTTCATCTCTTGTCCCTTTCCACAGCCGCGCGCGCATCGTTTGCGCGGGGGGCCTACATATCGTCATCTCTACGGTTTCGCGGGCCCGCGTTCGGCAAGCGAGGAAGCCCCCGTTCCAGGTCCCGGGGGGCAAGATGGCGTTGGATGGCTGGCAGCATCATATCCCGATCCTAGCCTGGAAAAATAGATTCCCTTTGGACACTTAAGTAATCAACCGCGGCGTGGCCAGGGCCTGAAGCGCCAACGCAGAATAGGCGAAACCTGGCGTGGGCGGATTGCCGCCATCGCACCTGAAAATGTTACCCAAGTCACGCGTACGCCCAGGATTATCCACAACTGAGTCTGCGGACCGGGACCCAATGCGGGCCACGCCACCGGGGACAAGGACGCCTTCCGCCTTGCCAGTTGGGGCCAAGGGCCACGACGTTGCAAGGTCGCCACAGGCAGGCACGGCGGAACCGTGGAGGGCCAAACCTCAAGTACCATGGAAACAGATCCCGGCGACCTTCGATTCGTGGGCCAGCACCGGCAGCGTATTCCATGACTGGGCCGCTGGCAGCAGAGGGGTCCGAGAGACAAGTCCGCGTATTTGCCTAGTTAACCCTGGAAGGCCCTTTTACGGAACTCATTCCGCCGCCGCATGACGCGGCGTCGATCGGAATGGAAACGCCTTATACCTTGATGGGCGAACGCAACTCCGGTGATGCGCCATCGGCGAGGCGGAGCGACGGATTTTTGCGCAGGAGTTCCATCACCGCCATGATCATCCCGTCATCCTCTGCCGCGCTCTGTCGCAGCGGGACCGGGTAATTCACCACCACTTCCAAGCCCGAGGAGACCAAACGCACGCGGGTATATGGCTTGGGCACATCCATATGCATGCCCAACCTCTGTTCGAGCCCCTCATGTTGCTGCTCCAGAACCGGCTGGTACTCCGCATACAGCGTATTGGCGGCGGCCAGCAGTTCTTTTTCCGCCAAGGCCACATCGCTGTCCGCGCGCATGGGAAGCCCGATCTCACGCCACATATATTCCGTGCCCGGAAATTGTTTGTACAGCGGACTTGTCTGAAACAGGACCGAATTGGGGAACACAACGATGCGGCCGGTCGGCTTGAGGTCAATGCCGCTTCCAGCCAACTCCATCAGGTAAAAACGCACCAGGCCAATGTCCACCACGTCGCCGGTGACGCTGTTGGCACCGTTAAACACCACCGTCACTCGATCGCCAACGCGGACGCCATAGCGGCCAACCAGGAAGAAATACGCGGCCACGGACAAGATGACCGTCTGCAACGCCACCGCGATCCCGGCGGTGATCAGGCCGGCATAGGTGGCCAGCGAGCTGAAGTCGCTGATAAAGCCCAGCAGCACCACAACGAACATGCAGAAGCCGGTGAGGACCCGGCGCAGCACCAGAAATTGGCGCCTGCGACGCGCATCGCGGACATAGCGGAAGGTGGCGCGCCGCCATAGCTCGGAAAACAGCCAGATCAGCCCAAGCGCGATCAGCAGCGTGGCCACCCGCAGCAGCAGAGAGCGCAAAATCCTGTCGTATTCGTGGTCGACGGAGTCCTGCAACTGCTTGAGGTTCGCCTGGCCCTGGTCCATCAAAATCAGTTGCTGGCTCAGCGGTATGGTCGCGTCGGAGACCTGCTTGAAATGCTCGACCAGTTGGGCCGTCGCATGCTGTTCCTGCTGCGGCGTTTCCTGGGCCGGAATCGACTGGCCTGGGGCCGCGGGCGCGCTCGGCGCGGCTTGGTTGGCCCCTGGATTTGCGGAAGCGTTCTGGCCGCCGTTGTTCCTCTGTCCAGTAGCGCCGCCCGCTTGGCCAATGCTTTCGAGTTCCACCTGGCCCTGCTGCAGGGTGAGGCGCAGCGCTGCCAGCAATGGCGCGCGCAGACGCTGCGTGGACGCCTGCAAGCGCGTCGTCGCGTCCTCCAGTCGGTCCAATGCGCGCAGCCCGCCGACCAGATAGATCAGCTCGCCCATCTGGCCGACCAGCCCTTCGTTCCGCGCACTGGCGAACGTGGGCAACTGGACTGGCAACGCGGTCGGGGAATTTTTCGCGACCGTCTTTCCTGCCGCCGGTCCCACAGGAATGGCCGACGCCGGAACTGTCCGCTGCAACGCCCGGATCTTCGCGGTGAATTCTGTCGCCACTCCGTTGGCGCTGTCCGTCGAACTCATAAATGCGGTCAGCCGCTGCAGATTGTCTTGCAGCGCAAGCGCCAAGTCCATCTGCCCCTGCAAGGCGTCCCGCCGCGATTCCAGCGCTGCGCGTCGCTTCGCCGGCGCAGTGGAAATTTGCTTGTCCAGCGCGTCCAGTTCGGTCTTCAATGCTTGCAGTTGTTGGGCGACGCCCTGCTGCACTTTCAGAATGTTCTGGGCGTCGGTGGAGTTCGGCGAAGTTGCGTCCGCCGGAATTGGCTTGCTCGACGATTGTCCAATCAACGCGGCCTGCGCCAGCGCGGACTGAAACTCCAACTGCACCACTTTCCGCGCAATGTCCTGCCCGTTTTCGACATACAGTTCATCGCCAGGGACGACGACGTAGGCCTCCGCGCCGCTCCATTGCCGGGACCATTGCAGCACCAGGTTGATGTGGTCCAGCACCTGCACGCCGGTGTTCGGCGCAACCGCGTTCGGCGTGGCCGTCTGGCCGTCAGCGGCAATCCATGCCAATGCGCCCAGCATTACGATCGGCGCGCACAATCGTTTGGGTACAACCCGCATAGATTCTCCAGGAGATGAAATCGATATCGCTTGATGCATGGGCAAATACAGGCAGAAACGGTCAGGCAGAGATGTCCAGATCGCCGACCATCATTTATCGCGGGACACGACGAAATCCGGCACCCACAACAGCGCCCGCTTGAATTCCGAGTCCGGCAACATGGAAAGATTTCCCCGCGCCGCCTCCGCGTGCGCGTCTGCAACCTGAATGGCGCGATCGATCGAGCCGTTGCGATGGAGGATGGCAAGAATCCGCTCGTGCCTGACACGCTCAAAGCCCTGGTCGTCGATCACCGCAAGAATGTCGGCGCGCTCTTCGGCCGTGCCATGCTCCAGTGCGTGGACCACCGCCAGGGTGGCCTTGCCTTCGCGCAGGTCGCTGGCAGTCGGCTTGCCCAGCACCGCTTCGCTGGCGGTCAGGTCCAGGACATCGTCCACAATCTGAAAGGCCAACCCAACGTTCCGCCCATAATCCCCGAGGGCCTTTTCCATCGCCTGGGACGCACCGGCCAGCACGCAGCCCAACTGCATGGAAACGCGAAACAAACAGGCTGTCTTTCGATAAATCAACTCGTAATAGTCATGCTCGGTCAGCGAGCTGCCGAGGCTCTCCATCTGCAGCAGTTCGCCCTCGACCATCTGCTGCGTCAGGCCGATCAGCAGATCGAGAATGCGAAAATTGCGTTCCTCCAGCGCCACGCGGAAGGCCTGCATATACAGCCAGTCGCCCGCCAGCACGCATTTGGAGTTGCCCCATTGCGTGTTCGCCGAAGGCCGTCCCCGGCGGATGTCCGCCACGTCGATGATGTCGTCATGCACCAGGGTCGCGGTGTGGACCATCTCAATGACTGCGCCCAGGCGGATACTGCTGTCACCGTGGTAGCCCAACGACTTCGCGGCCAGCAGCAGCAGCGCCGGACGAATCCGCTTGCCGCCGCCTTCGCGGAGGTATCCGGCAATTTCCGTGATGGAATCGACCTCCGACGCAGAAAGGCGCTCGAATTCCCGCTCCATCGCGGCCAATTCGTCGCGCAGCAGGTCGAACACTTCTTTTGCCGTCGTGATGGCCGTTGTGCTCAAATTGCTTCCACCCTTGCGTCTCTCACGCTGCCCGGTTGCGCCGCATGCCTCAACTTTGCAGATGCATCCCCAGGCTTCGCCGGCTAATTGGAACGATAATTCGTGAACTGCAGGTCGATGCCGAAGTCGTGTTTCTTCAACATTGCAATCATATCCTGCAAGGTGTCCCTGTCCTTGCTGCTGACGCGGACCATGTCGGATTGGATGGTCGCCTGCGCCTTGCTTTTCGATTCCTTAATCAGCTTCACGATCTCTTTTGCCTTCTCGATCGCAATCCCCTGTTGCAGGGTTATCTTCTGGCGAACGCTGGAGTTGGAGGCCGGCTCGATCTTGCCATAGGTCAGGGCCTTCAGCGAAACTCCGCGCTTGGCCAGCTTCTGCTGCAAAATCTCAGTGACGGCTTTCAGCTTGTATTCATCGCTGGAAGCAAGCTGGATCGCCTCTTCCCCTTCCAGCTTGATTTCAGAGTGCGTGTCCTTCAAATCGAAGCGGGTGCGAATCTCCTTGGAGGCCTGGTCCACAGCGTTCAATACCTCTTGCGCATCCACTTTGCTGACAATGTCGAACGAATTCTCTGTCGCCATACTTCCCTGTCCTTACTCGATTCAATTCTCTACATGATGCCCAAGGTCTGTCTTGCTCTCGCCGGCCCGCGGCCTGGCGCTTCGCGAAAGACGAAAAAAGCGATAAAAATTTTCCGTCGTCGTCAAAGCCATGGTCTCATAGTTCACGCCGCTTACCGCAGCCAGTTGCTCCGCCACCCGCCGAACCATGGCCGGTTCATTGCGCTTTCCGCGATTCGGCACCGGCGCCAGAAAGGGCGCGTCGGTCTCAATCAAGATGCGGTCGGCGGGCAGTTTTGCCGCCACATCCCGGATGGGCTGCGCCTTGGGGAAGGTAATGTTGCCGGCGAAGGAAACAAGAAAACCCATGTCGATCGCCTGCTGCGCGTGCCTGTATTCGCCCGCAAAACAGTGGAGCACCCCGCCCAACCCCGTCGCTCGCCAGTGCTCTTCGAGCAGCGCCAGCGCGTCGTCCCAGGCATTCGCGCTGTCCGCCGAGGCGCGGCAGTGAATCAGGATCGGCAGGCTGTGCCGCGCGGCAATTCCCATCTGATCCACGAAAGCACGCTGCTGCACCTTGCGGGGCGAGTGGTCATAGAAGTAGTCCAGGCCAATTTCGCCGACCGCAACCACTTCCGACTCCGCAGCCAGAGCATCCAGCTTGTTCAGGGCATTCCGATCCGCCAGGTTCGCCTCATGCGGATGGATTCCGGCGCTGACCAGAATCCGCGGCATGTCCGGCCTGGATGGATACGCGCGACTCAGATCGAGCGCGGCGTGCATGGTGTCCGGGCCTTCGCCGATGCCGACCGCCAAAATGGTTTCGACGCCAGCCGCGTAGGCACGCGCCAGCATCGCCTCACGGTCCTCCGCGTAGCGGGCACTGTCAAGATGCGCGTGCGAGTCGACCAGCATGGGGAGTTCCTTGCCTATTTCAGCCGCGCGCCGATTTCTGCGTCTTCCAAAAATCCCGCCAGTACCGGCTTGCCTTTTTCGCCCACGGATGCTGCGACAATCATGCCATTCGATTCCAGGCCGCGCAGTTTTCGCGGGGCCAGATTCGCGACAATGACCACCTTGCGCCCGATCAGACTCTCAGGCGTATAAGCCTCCGCGATGCCCGCAACGATCTGCCGCTGTTCGTAGCCCAGGTCAACTTCCAGCCGCAGCAAGCGGTCCGCCTTGGGAACTCGTTCGGCCACGCGAACAATAGCGACGCGCAACTCCACTTTGGCGAAATCCTCAATGGAAATTTTCGGTTCCCGAGGCACAGCGGAGGTCACGGGCCCTACGAGCGGTTGCGGCGGAGGAAGCGGATCGAAAACGGCACTCACGGGACCCACCTGCCGGTTGGCAGCGGCTTGTTGCGCGACGGCATCCGCCTCCTGCTCAGGAGACAGCCCGGTCGCGGAGAATGGCTCAGGCACATGCGGAGGCGGGGGTTGCTCCGCCGGCCCCGATATTTTGCTGTTGGGAACAGCATCTTGGTCCGCCGTTGCGGATTGCGCCTCCCCAGTCGCCGTGGCGACACGATCTTCTTCCATGTTCTGCATACGTTCGATCGCTTCCTTTTCTGCGCGGGGAAAAACAGGTCCAAGCTCGCCGAGCTTTGTACCCGGCTTCAGTCCGCCCCACTGCAAATCTTTCAGGTCGGCCTGCGTAATATCGCCCAGGCCAAGTTGCTGCCAAACTTTTGCTGCTGCATCGGGAATGACTGGATAGACCAGCGCCGTGATAATGCGGATAGCTTCTGCCGCACCGTAAAGAATGGTAGCTCGCGTTGCAAGCTGTGCATCATCAGAGAAGCCTTGAGGCTGCTTCCATGGAGCTATTTCTGTCAAAACGCTGTCAATATTCGCAATTAGCCACTGCGCTGTTCCCAATGCACGAGAAAAGTCGAGCATGCCAAAGAACTCGACGAATTTGTCGGTGTGAATCGCAAATTCATTTGCAATCGAATCGGCTAAGGTTTCAGACGCTGCGGCGCGCCACCATCCATCTGGATCATCCGGCCCAGGCGTCAGTCCCAGATTATTCAGGAGTCCTTGCACATCAGCAGGCTCCGGCACAACCCCGTCAAAATATTTCACGATCATGGCCAGCGTGCGGCTGACCAGGTTGCCGTATCCATTCGCCAGGTCGGCGTTATAGCGCTGCACCAGCGCGTCAAAGCTGAAACTGCCATCCTGTCCAAATGTCACCTCGCGCAGCAGGAAATACCGCAGCGCGTCCGCGCCCAGCACGTCGAGCACCGTCTCCGCGCGCACAATGTTGCCGCGCGACTTCGACATCTTCGACTGCTCAAACAGCAGCCATCCGTGCGCCACGATGCTTTTGGGCAACGGCAGGCCGGCAGCCATCAAAAACGCCGGCCAGTAGACACAGTGGAAGCGGCTGATCTCCTTGCCGATCAGGTGCACATCCGCAGGCCAATACTGATTGAAGTTCGCGCAGTCTTTGCTTCCATAGCCGAGCGCGGTAATGTAGTTCGCCAGCGCATCCATCCACACGTAGATGACGTGCTTTTCGTCGCCCGGTACAGGGATGCCCCAGTTGAAACTGGTGCGGCTGATCGACAGATCGCGCAGCCCACCCTGCACGAACGCCATCACCTCATTGCGCCGCGCTTCCGGCCGAATAAAGTCCGGATGCTGCTCGTAATACTCCAGCAGCTTGCGTTCGAACGCGGATAGCTTGAAGAAATAATTCTCTTCGCTCACCGTCTCGGTGATGCGACCGCAGTCCGGGCACGGCGTTCCCGGCGAACCTTCCACGTATAACTCATCCCACACGCAGTACTGGCCGGAGTAAGTGCCCTTGTAGATGAAGCCGCGTTTCCGCAACTCGGAAAACAAGTGCTGCACGCCGCGCTTGTGCCGTGGCTCGGTGGTGCGGATGTAGTCGTCGTAGGTGAGCCCCATGCGGTCCCACAGGCCGCGAAACTCGCTCGACACTTCCGCGGCAAACTCCTGCGGAGTTTTGCCGGCCTTCGCCGCCGACCGCTCGATCTTCTGGCCGTGCTCGTCGGTCCCCGTCAGGAACAAGACATCGAAGCCGCGCATCCGCTTCCATCGCGCCACAGCGTCCGCCGCGACCGTCGTGTACGTGTGCCCCAGGTGCGGGCGTGCATTCACGTAGTAGATAGGCGTGGTCAGGTAAAACGTCGGTTTCGGATCTTGCTTTTTTTCCTGGATGGACATGCCGTCGGCGTTCGAGTGCTCGCGCGTCCGGCTGGAGAGCGAGTCACTTTTATCTTATAACGTTTTGCCGCTGCGACTATGCATGATCGGCCCGCTTGTGCCGCGTGCGACTCACGGGAACGAGCTGAGAATGTCGCCACGACGTGTCGCCACGCGCAGTCTGGTAAAATTTGCTCTAACTCATCGAATCGCTACCAGGTCGCCGCGGCGGCCCAGCGCCCACGGACGCCCCTTGTGTATCGCACTTATCGACAAATTTTATTTGAGCGCTTTCGCGCCGTCCTGCTGGAAAAATTCCAGGTAGAACTTCCTCGCCTCACGGTGGAGGAGCCGCCCAAGGTGGAGATGGGCGACTATGCCCTGCCCATCGCGTTCGAGCTGGCGCGCACGCTTCGCAAAGCCCCGCGCAAGATCGCGGAGGAACTTGTGGCCGCCATTGGCAGCGTGCCAGGATTCACTGGGTTTGAGGTCGCAGGCGCCGGGTACATCAACTGCCGTCTGGATCGGAATGCGGCTGCGCACGCGCTGGCGATGCGAAAGGAAAACTTAGGCGTTGCCTTGTACGATGTTGGCGTTGAGCACACCAGCATCAATCCGAACAAAGCCGCGCACGTGGGCCATTTGCGCAACGCCATTCTGGGAGACACGCTGACTCGTATGTTGCGTGTCGGTTTGAACGACAGGACCCCAAATAATGTTTGGGTCCAGAACTACATTGACAACACCGGCGTCCAGGTGGCCGATGTGGTCGTCAGCCTAACGCAACTGGAAGGAATGGGCCTCGCTGAAGTCAAGCGTTGGATGGAAGCGTTGCGCCAGCGCAACGAACGAATCGACTTTGCCTGCTGGGACCTCTATGCACGAGTCTCGCAGTGGTACGAGGCCGACCCGGAACAAAAAGAAGTCCGCAAACAAATTCGCCTGGACACGCTGCACGCGCTCGAAGTGGGCGGCAATGAGACTGCCGCAATTGCCGACCTGGTCTCCACGGCGATTGTGCGTCGTCATCTGGAAACCATGCAACGCCTCGGCATTGAGTATGATTTTCTACCGCGTGAAAGCGAAATTCTGCATTTGCATTTTTGGGACGCCGCCTTCGCGTTGATGAAGGAAAAAGGCGTCCTGTACCAGGAGACCGAAGGCAAGAACGCCGGCTGTTGGGTGATGCGCCGCGCGGGAACGGCCGGCGCTGACGGTGAAAATCCCGATGAAGAAGCCAAGGTCATCGTGCGCTCCAACGGCACCGTGGGTTACGTCGGCAAAGACATTGCCTATCACCTGTGGAAGTTCAACAAGTTAGGACTTGATTTTGGCAAGCGCGAGTTCCGGCGTTACGGGACACCTCCGAACGAACGCTTTTGCTGGATATCGCGTGAACCTGACCCGATGAAACCAGAAGTGGAACCTTCGTATTTTGGAAAAGCCACGGTCATCTACAACGTCATCGATTCGCGCCAAGCCGATCCGCAGAACAATGTCATCGAAGCGCTGCGTGGCATGGGCTTCACTAGGGAAGCCGACAACTACCACCACTTCTCCTACGAAATGGTCGCGCTCACTCCCCGCTGCGCCATGGAGCTGGGCTATCTGGTTTCCGACGAGGATCAGAAGCGCGCCTACATTGAAGTTTCCGGGCGCAAGGGCTTCGGCGTAAAGGCCGACGACCTGATCGACAAGCTGATCGCCTCCGCACTGGCGGAGGTGAATGCACGCCATCCGGAACTGAGCGAACAGGAGCGCCAAAGCATTGCCAGCAAGATTGCGGTGGGCGCGCTGCGCTATTACATGCTGCGCTATACGCGCAACACCGTCATCGCGTTCGATTTCGAGGACGCGCTCAGCTTTGAAGGCGAGACCGGACCGTATGTGCAATATGCCGTGGTGCGGGCCGCGAGCATTTTTCGCAAGGCCGGCATCGCGGCGGAAGACGCGCTGCGTCAATTCGCTGCCATCGATGCCACAGCCTATTTCACCGGCGAGGATGGCGACAGCCTGTGGGAGCTTTGGCTACTGGCGTCGAAGTCCGTCTATGTGCTGGAGCGCTGCATCCAGAGCACGGAGCCGGCCTACCTGGCGAAATATGCCTTTCAACTGGCGCAGCAATTCAGCAACTTCTACCATCGCCACCACATTTTGACGGAGAGCGATCCGACGCGGAAAACATTGCTGCTGGCAACCGCCGCCGTCGCCCAGCGAGAACTGCTGCGCGCGCTCGGCTGGATGGGCATCGAAGTTCCGGATGTCATGTAGGGCCGCTGAATGGCGACTGTAGGGCAGATTTTGTTTTATGGATGTTGCGCTGGAGGATCCAGGAAACTCACGGAAGCGATGGTCGCATTCCTGGTCAACAAAATCCCTGGGCCACGAATTGGGATCGTGGTTTTTCCGTCTTCGCCCACCCATGCAGCGCCCTGCAGAAACACCGAGCATTCATCTGCCGTATCGGAATAGAATTTGACCGCACCCATGACCCGTCTTCCATCCCCAAGTTCCACTTCCACGATGGACCCTGCTTCCGGGTCAACTTGCTGCTGAATGTCCTGAAAAGTATCGTTCCATATAGAGTTTCTGGACGTGCGCTCCGTCAGCTTGATCCAACGGAACAACCTTGCGCCGTCCTTGTTGACGTACAAGATCATCAGTAAGGCAAAAAACAGGGACAGTCCGGTCAACCAGAGGAGATTGATGCGATGGAATTGAAGCGTGTCTCCATTCGTCGCCGGGACGATGGCGACCGGCAGGCCGTTGTGCCGAACCAGGCCGTAGCCCACATAAATCAGAAAGCTGAATAGCAGCGCCTCAATGATCTTTTCCAGATCGGTCTGCTTGGCGCGTGTTGCCAGCAATTGGACAAGATATGCCGCCGTAAATCCTGGCAGCAGGACAAGCAGGATTTGCAACGCCACAGCCGTCGCTGGCATCGGCCTTAACTGTTCGCCGGTTGCGGTTGCTGGACTATTGCGACTGCGGGCTTCCTGGGTGCTCCCACAGGCGGCGGCAGCTTCACGCGCTGGGTTGCTGGCTTCGCGGAGTCAGTCGCACGCGCCCTACCCGCATTGCCGGATTTTCGGATGACATAAGGCATCGGAGGTCTCCCACAGACCTAAGTTTACACCTCTGGCCTGGATTCCTGCCGCCGGCAGGTCGAATGCAGACCCGCATTCAAAATCGGCGGACGGCTTTTTGGTTCGAACCCAGAACAGGAAACAGGTCCTCTACCGTCCCTTTTATTGGCCGCCGTTTCTCATTCCTTTTCGTAGCTCCGCACCCACTCCACAATGCTGCGCACGGCCACGCCGGACGGGCCTTTCGCAATCCAGGGCTTCTGTTCTTCCATCCAGGCGACGCCGGCAATGTCGAGATGCAGCCAAGGCGTCTCGTCGACAAATTCCTTCAGGAACATGGCCGCTGTAATCGCCCCGCCATAGCGGCCGCCGGTATTCTTGATGTCTCCAATGTCGGAGACGATCATCTCGCGATACTCGTCTTCGAGAGGCAAGCGCCAGAACCGCTCGCCGGAAATCTCCACCGCTTTCTGGAAATGCTCATAGGTCGCCTCATCGTTCGAGAACACGCCCGCATTCACCATGCCGAGCGCCACCACGCACGCGCCGGTGAGCGTCGCCGCATCGATCAAATGCGTGGCGCCCAACTGCTGCGCGTAGTGCAACCCATCGGCCAGCACCATGCGGCCTTCGGCGTCGGTGTTCAACACCTCAATCGCTTTGCCGGACATCGCAATCGCAACATCTCCCGGCTTGTAGGCCTTGCCGGAGGGCATATTTTCCGCCGAGCAGACCACGCCGATCACGCGCACCTTCGGCTTCAGTTGCGCAATGGCGCGCATGGCCCCAATCATGGCCGCGCCGCCCGCCATGTCGTATTTCATCTTCTCCATGCCTTCGGAAGGCTTGATGGAAATGCCGCCAGTGTCGAAGGTAATGCCCTTGCCCACCAGCGCCAGCACCGGGCCGTCTTTCGGCGCGGCCTTTCCATCGGCGGGCGGCCCATAGCGCATCACGATCAGAGCCGGCGGCTCATCGGAGCCCTGCGCCACAGCCCAGAACGCGCCCATCTTCAGCTCTTTAATTTTTTCCGTGCTGTGGACTTCGCAGGGCAATCCTTGCTCCTTGCACATCGCGGCGGCGCGTTCGCCCAGGATGGTGGGCGTCAGCCGGTTGCCGGGCTCGTTGACCAGCGCGCGGGTAAAGTTCTGCGACTCGCCGAGAATCGCGCCCTCACGAAACGCGGCCTGCACCGCTGTTTTGTCGGCGCTCGCAGGGGCCACCACGGTGAACTGCTGGATGGAGCGGTCTTTGCGGTCCGAGCGATAGGTATCCGGGTCGAAGTCGCCAACGAACGCGCCTTCCACCGCTGCGCGCGCGGCCCCGGCCAGATCCAATCCATCATGTTCCGGCAGCACAAATGTCATCTGGCGGATTTTACGCGGCTTGGCGAAGCGGACCGCAGCCCCAGCCGCCTTGCGAATCTCCGGCAGCGACAGCTTTGCAGCTTTCCCGACGCCGACAATCAACAGCCGTTTGGCTTTCAGTTCAGGCGGCGCGTGGAGCAACAGGGTCTCGCAGGCGGTCGCGGAAAATTCACCGCTTTGTAAAGCGGGCTTGTCGGCGCTGGCGACAGCGGCGTCCTTGGTCAGCAGGACAGGCTCCGCGGCAGCGTTCTTGTCCTTGGAGGTGGAGGCGTCCGCGGCCAGCACCACCAGGAGTTCGGCCTGGAGAGATTGCAGCGATTCAAACTTCAGTTCAGTTTTCATTGTTGGATTCGTTCCTCAAATTATCCGGTGTAGCTGCTTATTTAGATGAACCGGAGCCCACCCCAGCCGCAAAGAACGCGGCGAGGATGGGGCACCCGCAGTGATTTCCGATCGCTGCCTTTTCTAGGCATTGCGTCGTTTGCTGGCGGCGATGGCGGCCCGGGCGTCGCGGTCGTCTTCGCGCCGCCGCTCCGTCTCGCGCTTGTCCCAGGTCTGCTTTCCTTTGGCGACGGCAATCTCGCACTTCACGCGCCCGTTGCGAAAATACAGGCGCGTGGGAATCAGCGTGAGGCCCTTCTGCTGCACCTTGCCCAGCAGCTTGCGCACTTCCTCGCCATGCAATAGCAGTTTGCGGGTCCGCATGGCATCGTGGCTGGTGTAGCCGCTGTGGGAGTAGGGTCCAATATGCAGATTCAGCAGAAACGCCTCCCCATCCTTGACCAGGCCGTAGGCGTCGCGCAGGTTCGCTTTGCCTTCGCGGATCGATTTGACCTCCGTCCCGCGCAGCACCACGCCTGCTTCAAACTTCTCCAGCAGAAAGTAATTGTGGCCAGCCTGACGGTTCTGGGCCGCGTCTCTCTCTCCGGAAGCGACAGGATCGCGCGGCTTGGGCTTTTTCGGCGGATTCGGGAGCAGATGGGTCGTTGGACGAGGCATGATTCAGCGTTTTCCACTTCAGGCACATGCGAAGGAAGCTGTCTGCGCGCCAGACCCCGCGCATTGGGGATTGTCCGAGGCCGCGCTCGACCGCTTCAACGCAGCAAGGGTCGCTGCAATTTCCCATGCTAGCACGCAAATCGAGGCGTCCACCGCAGTTGGAGATGCCGGAATCGGCGCCAAACCAGCCCGATCCCCCGATGGTATATTGATGGTAACGACCCGCCGCATTGGCCCGAGCGAAAGCGTTGCCGCTCATTCGGGTTTATCAAAAATGCCGGGATGCGCCGAGTTCATGCCTTTGTCCCTTCATCTTCCTCGCGATCGCAATTTTGATATCGCCGCAAGCCCGCACCCACTCGCATGTCTGCCTGAAGTCCCGTCGCGCCGGGCCATTTCCGGGCCGCAGCCGTCTCGCTCCTTGCATTTTTTTGGATGGCCCCTCTTGTTCGCGATTGCATTCGCCGTGCAGGGAGCATTTTCTCCACTGGGCGCGGAGTCGGCGAAGAAATATTTCAAAGAAGGCAAACGCGCGGAAATTCGCGAGGACTACATCGCCGCCTACCAGGACTACCGGCAGGCATGGCTGGCAAAGCCCAAGGACATGGAATACAAGGAGTCCTACGAGCGCCTGCGCTTCCAGGCCGCCGCGCAGTACGTGGAGATGGGGAAAAAGCTACGCGACCAGGGGCAGCTCAACGACGCATTGACGGATTTTCTCCGCGCCCTGGAGGTCGATCCCACCTATGAAGCCGCGCAGCAGGAGGCGCAACGCACGCGTGTACTGATCAATGGGTCAAACGCGCCGCAGGCGGAATCGGACCACTCCGGCGTCACCTCCGCCAGGAACCAGCGGCAGCTTCAGGACCTGGGCGGCCCGTTGCAGTTGAAACCGCTCTCCGATGCGCCCATCACCATCCACATGGTGGAGGACACGAAAGTCATTTACAAGACGATCGGCAAGCTGGCGGGCATCAATGTGTTGTTCGATCCCGACTACACCTCAAAACGAATCCCGATCGATCTTGACCGCGTCTCGCTTGCCGACGCTCTCCGGAGCGTCGCTTTCGTATCGCAGACATTTTGGCGTCCCGTCACCCCAGACACCATCTTTGTGGCCGCCGACACGCGCACCAAGCGCACCGAGCTGGAAGCCCAGGCGGTGCAGACGTTTTATCTGGGGAACATCACCCAGGCCAACGACCTGAACGAAGTATTGAATGCGGTGCGCAACTTGATGGACACCACCGTGAAAATGCAGGCGGTGCCCAGCCAGAACGCCATTGTGATGCGCGGCACCCCGGACCAGTTGCTGTTGGCGCAGAAGATCATCGACGATCTGGACAAGGCCAAGCCGGAAGTGGTGGTCGATATCGCGGTGTTGGAAGTGAACAAAGATTTGCTGAGGAACATCGGACTGCAATTGCCCGGATCGATCGGCGTGCAACTGCAAAGCTCGACCGCGAACTCTACGACGACAGGCACGACCTCCACCATCGGCGTCACGGGCACGACCTCCACGGGCGCCGGCTTAGAGCTCAACGACCTGGGCAACCTGAACGCCACCAATTTTGGAATTAGTATCGGTACGGCCACATTGAACATGCTGTTGACCGACTCCGACACGCGCGTCCTGCAAAACCCGCAAATCCGCGCGGTCGATGGCGAAAAGGCGACGCTGAAGATCGGATCGAAAGTCCCCATCGCCACCGGTTCGTTCTCGCCCGGCGCCGGCATTGCCGCAGCCGGAATCAGTCCGCTGGTCAGCACCCAGTTTTCCTACATCGATGTCGGCGTGACGATCGACATGCAGCCGACGATCCATTACGACGGCGACGTTTCCATGAAGCTCCACATTGTCGTCTCCAACATCACCAGCTACAGCAACCTGGGTGGGATCGAGCAGCCGGTCATCGGACAGCAGGACTTGCAGCAGGTCATCCGCATGAGAGAGGGCCAGGCCAACCTGCTGGGGGGCATTCTGCAACACTCTGAAAGTTTGACCGTCGGAGGCACGCCGGGGCTGGGCGAAATCCCTCTCCTCAAGTACTTGTTCAGCTCCCAGCAGACCGAAACGGTGAACGACGAGATTGTTTTCGTGCTGATTCCGCATCTGGTCCGCGGCATTGACTTGAGCCCGCTCAACCTGCGCACCATCGACACCGGAACAGGCGCCAACGTAAGTTTGCGAGAGGTGCCAAAGCCCCAGGATGTTTCGTCTGCGGTCATCACTCGCACCGGCCAGCCCCCGCTTACCTTTGAGCCCAGCACGCCGCCCGTGGGGGCAGCCGAGGCGGCAAGCCAGGTCGCCACCCAAATGGCGCAGAGCGCGCAAAATGCAGGCGCGACCCCTGCGCCCGCGGGCGGAGGGCCGCCGCTGGCGCTTTCCTTCTTACCGCAACAAAGCGTGCATAAGGTCGGCAGCACATTCCAGATGCAGATGGACCTGACCGGCGGTCATGATGTCTTCTCGGTGCCGATGCAGCTGCATTACGACCCCAAGGTGCTCGAGCTGATCAATGTCGATACCGGCGATCTGCTGGCGAAAGACGGCCAGACCACCGCAACCGTGCATCGCGATGAAGGCAATGGGGATGTGACCATCAGCACCTCGCGCCCGCCGGGCGTGAAGGGGATCACCGGCAACGGCAATCTCTGCACGCTTACCTTTTTGGCCAAGGCCCCCGGCGATGCCACCGTGCAGGTGACAAAAGCTGCCGCGCGCAACAGCGCGCAATCGATCCTGCCCGTGCTTGCGGGCCCCCCAGCCGTCGTCCAGGTGCAGTAAACTGGAGACGTAGGGAGCGTTTCGCAAGGGAGTTGAAAAAGATGGATGCGAATCGCGGAAACCAGGTCCCGGCGGCGACACATTTTTCAACCCCACTCAAGCCAGAAGACGGCTTGAATGGGCCACCGGCGATCATGCGCCGGAGGGCCCCCGCGCCGCGGATTTTCGGCGGACGCCTCTGCCGCCGGACGGCATGGCCGGGACGAAGTCAGCAGGGATTGACCCTGGTTGAGTTGATCGTGACCGTCGCGATTCTCGGCATTCTGGCCTCGGTGGCCTATCCCATCGCGCGCTTCCAGATCCAGCGGCAAAAGGAACAGGTCCTTCGCGACGATCTTTGGACGATGCGGCGCGCCATCGATAAATACAAAGACGCCGCGGACCGGCACGCGTTTGAAACTTCGATCGACAGCAACGGATATCCACCGGACCTGGACACCCTGGTCAACGGCGTCGATGTCCAGGACCACAAGGTGAAATTCCTGCGTCAAATTCCCGTCGATCCCATGACGGGCAAAAAAGACTGGGTGCTGCGCTCCATGCAGGACGATCCGGACAGCGATACCTGGGGCGGTCAGAACGTGTTCGACGTGCATTCGGCCTCCGACGGCACGGCGCTGGACGGGACAAAGTACAACACATGGTAGCTGAGAGACAATCGATGTTGGGTCAATTCCGCGCCGTGCTTTTCAAAACACGGTCCTGGAATCCACGTCCGAATGCTCGCCGCTCGCTTCGGCAACAGGGTGGCTTTACGCTGGTGGAGCTGATGGTCGTGATGGCCATCATGGCGGTCCTGATGGCGGTGGCAATACCCAGCTTCATCTCCGCGATCCGCAGCGCCAAGGAAGCGGCGCTGCGCGAGGACCTGCATACCATGCGCGACGCCATCGAGCAGTACACTGAAGATAAAGAGGCGGCCCCGCAGTCCCTGGACGATCTGGTGCAGTCCGGCTATCTGGTTTCGATTCCCGTCGATCCCATGACCCACAGCAACACGACATGGGTCGCCGACCAGTCCGACACCTACACCAGCGTGGACCAATCGCAGACCGGCATCAATGAAGTCCACAGCGGTTCCGACCTGATCGGCAGCAACGGCGAGCCCTATTCGCAATGGTGATGCGACCTGGAAGACGGACACCGTGAGCGGTCCCGACAGACTTGCAGGCCCGCAGCCCAGCCAGACCGCCGTCTACCGCCGTTACGCGCAGTTGCAGGCGATTCGCGGCGAACGATTCCCAGACGCTGCCGCGGACGGCCTGGCGGGACGCCTGATCGCATGTGTTGGATTCGGCCTGGAAGGCGCGGAACTGGCGCTGGCCACCACGATTTCCGGCGGCACATTTCTCGGCATCGATCCCTCCTCGGACCATCTGAAGGCGGCCGTGCGCAATGGCTCCTGCGACTTTATGGTGAACACGCTGGAGGAGTCGCTGCGCGTGCTGAAGAACGAAATTCGCAAGCGAAAGGCCCTCTCCGTCGGCCTGCTCGGGGAGGCATCGACCATCTTGCCGGCCATGGTCGAGCGCGGCGTGCAGCCGGACCTGGTGGCCGAAACGGTCGTGTCCGACAGAGAAGCCGCCGTCAGCTCCGATCGCCCGGCGCTGCTGCAACTCGTCGAACGCGGCGCGGTCCGCGTGGACACGCCAGCCGCAAAGCATTCCTCACCCGCTGGTCTCGTTGAAGTCGTCTGGACGGCGGAAAGCATCGCCGATCTGAAGCGCATGGACACGCTGGCGCTGGAGCAATTGCCGCCGGACGACATCATCCGGCGCCGATGGCTGCGGCAAGCCCCCGGATGCTTCCATCGCCAGCGTCCGTTGCAGCGCGTTCTGGGGATGCACCCTGAAGAAGTGACGCGATTGGCGGAGGAGTTCAAGAAGGCGGTTTCTGCTGCAGCGATTCAATCGCCTGCGACCCTCCACTGGCGAACCGCCGACGGCGCGAAGCAATCGATCGCGTTGTAGCGGTCTTAAAGGACCGCAGGCAGAATTAAAGCAGATTTACAGTTGGCGTCGTCGAACCTGAACGGGAGTCATTCCGAGCGCAGCGAAGAATCCGGAAAATATCTGCCTCGTCCACGCTGCCATCACCCTCTGGATTCTTCGGTCGCCACGGCGACCTCAGAATGACTCCTCTCATTTTGAAACCGGTATCTGTAAATCCGCGTTAGACGGATTCGATGCGCGCTTTTGCCGCAGTTTCCGCGATCCCATGGATGGCCTTCCAAAGCGCCGAGATGCCGCGCCCATCCTTGGCGGAGCAGACCAGGATCTCATCCGTCTCCAGCGCTTCGCGCAGCCGCTTGGTCGCCACCACCCGCTGGTTCCCCGACAGCTTGTCCGCCTTGGTGCCGACAATCATTCGCGGGCGGTGAATGCTGTCCAGATATTCGGCCAGCATCGCGTCGCCGGGTTGCGGCGGAACGTTCATGTCCACCAGGCAAACGCAGGCGGCCAGGGTTTCGCGCTCGGCCAAGTAGGGATTGATGAACGCCGGCCATTCGGCGCTGATGGAGCGCGAGATTTTTGCATATCCGTAGCCGGGCAGGTCCGCCAGGACCAGCTCCGGCCGGGGCTGCGACGGCGCATGCAAGGCAAAGAAATTGATGGCCCGCGTCCGCCCGGGCGTGGACGAGACCCGCGCCGCCGGCTCCCCTAGCAAGGCGTTAATCAGGCTGGATTTGCCGACATTGGAACGGCCCAGAAATGCAATCTCCGGCGCCGAGGTCGCAGGAAATTGCGCGGCGCCAGTCGCCGACAACAGAAATGTCGTTTGATAGCGAAACATCGTGGGAGCACCTGAACTTCTTCTGTTGGCTAGAGCAAAACCAGAGTTACTGTGGACTTTTTGGGTATTCTGAAGGTCGCCGCTCCTTGGTCGTCGCGTCGACTTGGCCTCCGTGGCTTCGAGGTACATCCACTCTGGTTTCGCTCTAGCGCACGGAAAGTTTTTGCAACGGTGTCGGGTCGTGGGCGCGCAACTCAGCGACGATCTCCGCCGCCGCCTCTCGCGCCAGATCGTCCTTTTCGCGCGGAAATGAAATCGCTCCCACCCGCGCATGGCCGCCGCCGCCGTAGCGTTCGCAAATCACCGCCAGATTCACCATCTGCTCGGCTGGAACGCGCGCCCAGGGATTGGAGCCGACCGCAATTTTGGTTCGGAAGCTAGAGCGGCTGAGGCCAATGCTGTAGGTCGCCTGGGGATGAAGGTAGTACGGGATAAATTTGTTATAGCCTTCCAGCGGATGGTCGGTGATGTCGAAAGTAATGGTCCCCCGCTCGCACGAGGAGCGTTCCCGAATCAGTTCCAGCGCGTGGCGATGGCGTTCCAGCAGGCCCGGAATCAGGTCGCGCACAAACGGCTGGTCCAGAACTTCCGCCAGGCCCATTTCCGTCAACAACGGAATCAATCGAGGAACAAAGCCGGGGTCCTGCGCCGACTCAATCGCCATGGTCAGCTTCATGGCGGGCTCCGCCATCTCCACAGCGCTCTGCGCGCTCTCATAATGCGCGCCATCCACAATGTCCGCCCAGCGAACCAACTCGGCGACCGGCGCGGCGTCAAATCCAAAGTGCGTTGCCGCAATGCGCGCGATCAACCCGGTACAGGAAACATACTCAGGATCGTAAAATTTTCGCTCGCGGACCTTCGCGTCCTTCTGGCCGGCGAGAAAGTGCCGATGATCTTCCGGCGTCAGGAACGCGCTCAGGTGATGATCGAACCACCAGGTAATCGCCGGGGAAGAAGAGTATTTGAAATCGACAATGGCATTCTCATCGCCGGTAAACTCCTTCTCGTCAAACAGCGCGCCGGCGCGGTGGACCAGCCCGCGGAATTCATAGTCCACGCCCGCGGCGATGCGTTCGCGATGGAAGCGCGCGAACAGCGAGGCCGAACAGGCCCCATCGAAACATTTGTCGTGATAGAAAACACGTACTTTCACTTGGGAACAATCACTCCATTCGCAACCGTCGGATGGCAACAATATCCTATTAGGCTGAATCAACTAGCATTGCTGGCATTGGGCGATATGTCAAGCGAACCCGCTGCCGGAAACGACCGTTGAAGCGGTTGCGGCTGCGCCAAGCGGATGGAGGGCAGGGCGGGATCTCGACTACTGCGGGCGAGGAGTCGCCGGAACCAGCTTGATCTCATACAGGTTGGGCCACAGCTTTCCGGTCACATACAGGCGGTCGTGCTGGCTGTCATAAGCAATGCCGTTCAGCACGGCATTGTCGTTTTGCCGCACGGACGAAGGGCGAAGCCCGGACAGATCGATCCACTCGATCACTTTGCCGGTCGCGGGTGAAATTCTTGCGATCCTGTTCGTTTCCCAGATGTTGGCGTAGATTTCTCCGTGGATATATTCCAGCTCGTTCAAATTCAAAACTGGCTGGCCGTCGGCCGTTACGTGAATCTCGCCCGCTGGCTTGAACGTGGAGGGGTCCAGCAAATGCAGCACAGAGGTGCCATCGCTCAGAATCAGGTGATGGCTGTCGCGTGTGAGTCCCCAGCCTTCCCATGGATAGGTGAAGGTCCGCAGTATCCGGAAGCTGAAGCGGTCATAGACAAACCCCAGATGCGATTGCCAGGTCAACTGGATCAAGTTGCTCTGCCAGTCCGTGAGACCTTCGCCGAAATATTTTGCCGGCAGATCGTGTTGTTGCAGCACGTGCCCGGTTGCAAGATCGACCATCCGCAAGCTGGACTGACCCTGCAATCCCGTCGATTCATACATCATGCCGTTGACGAACACCATGCCCTGGGTGAACGCCGTTGGATCATGGGGATAAACATGGACGATTCGATAGCGTTCGGTCGGGACTGCGCGGTCGGCGCCGAAGGCTGACGCCGCCAACAACAAGGGGATAAAAAAAAGGACGAGAAAGGGCCGCGGCGGATTGCAACGGGAACGAAATCTCCGCGAAGTCGCTGTTCTTGGGCATCGCGTGGAGCGCATACTTTCAACATACCGCACGGCGGCTGGATTTCTAGACGGTTGGAAGCCGGATACGTTGAACGACCGTTCGCCAGTACTATGGAAACATCGATTTTTGCAACTCATCTCCATTGCATGAGGCCCGCCCGTGGAAGTTTTACCGCCGGATCCATCTGAAAACATTTCTGAACCCATCGCACCGCAGATTGTAGCCGCGCCTTCGCCGCGTCCTTCGATGCTATATGGACCGAACGGCCTGCGCGCAGGCTGGAGCATTGCGATCTATGTCGCGGTGGCGGTAGCGCTGTTGTTTCTTGTTGGATTGGAGATGCGCTGGCTGATACCTCATCTTCCAGTGGACCTGCGCGGCGCAAGAGGCGGCGCCTTTCATCCCACGGTGGCCATTTTGTCGGAAGCCAGCGTACTGATTGCGGTATTGCTGGCCACGGCGGGCATGGCGCGGCTGGAACATCGTCGCGCGGCCGACTACGGACTGGCCGGATTCGATCGCGCCCGCCAATTCTTTATTGGACTGGTCTGCGGATTTGCGTTCCTGTCCCTGCTGATCGGCATATTGGTAGCGACCCACCATCTCACGCTCAACCAGTCCCACATGACGCTGGGCTGGACGCTGCGCTACGCGGCGGCATGGGGCTTGGCTTTCTTGCTGGTCGGCATGACGGAGGAGTTCATGCTGCGCGGGTATCTGCTGTTCACCCTGGCGCGCGGCATCCGCTTCTGGCCGGCGGCATTGGTGTTGGCGATACTCTTTGGGGCGCTCCATAAGGGCAATCCCGGAGAAAGCCCGTTTGGCCTGGTCGCCGCAGCCTTAATCGCGCTGGTATTTTCGCTGAGTCTGTGGCGGCTTGGCCATTTGTGGTGGGCCATTGGATTTCACGCGTCCTGGGACTGGGCGGAATCGTTCTTTTACGGGACCGCCGACAGCGGCGCCGTTTCCGCCGGACGCCTGATGGAGGCGCATCCGCACGGCGCGCTGCTGCTAAGTGGGGGGGCTACCGGGCCGGAAGGCAGCGCGTGGGTCGCGCTGGTGATTTTGCTGGCGGCGATCCTGGTGTGGAAGACACAACCGAATCGAGGGCTCCAACTCGGGCAGAAATAAAATTTCGCTGCGGCGATCCAGGCAGGATGGCCATCTGGAATATTAGCTGCCTTAGCAGCTAATTTGGCCAAACTGGTTGCCAAGGCAACTAAATCTGGCCAGAGCAAATCAGTCCGCGACCATCGACTCGCCGGGCAGGATTGGACGGGTGCGAGGCAACATTCCGCGATACGCGCCCACACCCATCGACAAGAGCGCGCCAACAAAGACCGCCAATTTCAAAACGTTCGTCACCTGTGTCTGTGGCGCAATTTTCCACAACGCCAGCAACAGCGTCTGCGCGACGGTGACGGCCCAGACCGAGCCGTAAAAATAGCGCCGCTCCGTCCCTTCGCCCCTGGTGGAGCGACCGACGCGCGGCAGCTTGCCGAATGCGCCCAGCAGTAGAATGATGGCGCACAGCGGCAGATAGCCATGCCGATAGATCGGCCGCATATACCATTTCCCGGTCGCCGCCGCGACAATGAGACCGCTCAGGTTCAGCAGAGCGAAGCTCAACACCGCATTCCAGGCGAAGGCGTAGCAGACCCTGCGGTAGAGCGGATTCGGCTTGTCTTCATCGAAGCGCAGAATGTACGGGCGCGGCTCGGAGCCGGGGAGTTTCCCGCGCACAGCGGCCACGCCAGTTCCCGCCAATACGGCCAGCAGCCAGGCCAGGTTGCCGAGCCCAAACCCATGCGCAAACAAGGTGAAGGTCAGCGGACCCGGCGCCAGAAAGAACACCCAGATCCAGATGGGCCAGTGCGCCAGCCGGTAGAGGCGCGTGTTTCGCTGGCGCATTTTTCGCGCGTCGGCATATTCCACCTTCCCGCTGTATCGCATGGAGCGGTCCTCCCGATGCTATAAGTTGCCACGATCGATTCAGCGCAGATCGCCGCAGCGAGCTGCGAATGGACCCGCTTCCCGATCGACACCCTGAGGGGGGGACCGGTCTACGCGTGAGTCTCGCAGAGTCGCCGCAAGCGCGTCAATCCGCATCGCATCCCTGCGACCGTGGACCCATGCCGAGGATTGTCGATTCGCCCCTGAGAGCCTCGGGTTTCATTTTGAATTCCCCTGCTAGACTGAAAATCGATGCCAGCATCCGGGCCGCAAGCCAGCCACAAACCCCATTTCCGCAGGCGGCCGCTCCGATGGCTGCTGGCCGCTGTACTGGTCCTGCCGGCGGCAATCGTTCTTGGCTGCGTGGCTGGAACATTCTGGCTGCGACATGCCATGCGGACCTCGCTGCCGCAGTTGGACGGACAACTGCATGTAGCGGGCCTGTCGCATGCGGTGACGGTCCGCCGCGACGGGCATGGCGTGCCGCACATCACGGCAGCCAATATGGACGACCTGATTGTGGCGCAGGGCTACGTGACGGCGCAGGACCGGCTGTGGCAGATGGACATGCTGCGCCGCTACGCGTCGGGGAACCTGGCGGAAATCCTGGGGCCGAGCGCGGTGGAGCATGATCGCGCGCAACGGACCCTCGAGATTGGCCACGCCGCCGATGCGGCGCTGGCCGTCATGGACCCAGCCGACCGGCAATTTCTTGGCGATTATGCGCGCGGAGTGAATGCCTGCATCGCGGAAACGCAAACGCATCTTCCCGCGGAGTTTCGCCTGCTGCATTATCGTCCGCAACCGTGGCAGCCGCGGGATTCCGTGCTGGTAGGGCTGAACATGGTGGAAACGCTCAGCACGGATTTCCCGACCAAGCTGGCGCGAGAGAAAATTGCGGAGCGGCTGCATCGACCGATCCTGATCGATGACTTGTATCCGGTCGGCTCCTGGCGCGACCATCCGCCCATTTCCACGGCCCCGGACATTACCGCGCCGCAGGAGGTTCCGCAGATTCCGCTCGATTCCTCCCAGACCAGCGTGGAGAAAAACGTGGAAGACATGCTGCGTCTGCGACAACTGCTGCCTTCATCGCGCATCCTGGATTGCGACGACTGCGCTCCCGGCTCCAACAACTGGGTAGTTTCCGGCGCGCATACAGTCACGGGCATGCCGCTGCTGTCGAACGATATGCATCTGGACCATACGATCCCAGACACCTGGTATGAAGCGCAACTGAGCAGTGGAGACTTCAACGTGGCCGGGGTGACGCTGCCGGGAGTTCCCTTCGTGATCGTCGGCCACAATGGCCACATCGCCTGGGGTTTCACCTTGCTGTATGCCGATGTGCAGGATGTGTATGTGGAACAGACCAACGGCAACACATACAAAACCGCGCAAGGATGGCAGCCATTTCAGCATGACGAGGAAGCGATTCATGTACGCGGCGGCCGCGATGCGATGCTGGACGTGCTGCGCACGGACCACGGGCCGGTGATTACGCCGTTGCTGCCGCACGAAAAACGGACGCTGGCGCTGCGTTGGACGGTCTACGACCCCAGGGTCGTATCCATGCCGTTTTATCAGGTGGACAGCGCGCAGAACTGGGAGCAGTTTCGCGCCGCGCTCGCCTTGTTCGGCGGCCCTCCGCAGAACGCGGTGTATGCCGACACGCAGGGCAACATCGGCTATCAGGCGGCCGGAAAAATCCCGATGCGGCCCAATGGATTGATGGGCGTTCCCATCGCCGACGCAAACCATGAATGGCAGGGATACATTCCGTTCGACCAACTGCCGTCGGCGTATGACCCGCCAGGAGGGATTCTGGCCACGGCGAACGCCCGAGTGACGCCGGACGGCTATCCTTACCCGATCACGCTGGACTGGGCGGCGCCCTATCGCAATGAGCGCATCTGGAAGGTGCTGGCCAGCAAACCGAAGTTGTCCGCAGCCGACATGCTTGCGCTACAGAACGACGTGTACTCCACGCTGGACCAGGAACTGGCGCAGCGATTTACCTATGCCATCGACCATGCCGCCCATCCAAATCGCAGATTGCGCGAAGCCGCCGACCGAATGCGCACCTGGGACGGCAATGTGACGGTCCCTTCCGTTGCGGCGACGATTGTGGATGCCGCGCGCGACGCGTTGTGGCCGATGATGCTGAAACCGAAGCTGGGAGACGAATGGAAGCTGTATCGATGGGCATCGTCGTCGTTTGTAGAGGAACAAATCGTCGCCGGCCAACCGCAGCGCTGGCTGCCGAGCCAATACAGCGACTGGAATGAGTTTCTGGCGGCGGCCGTGGACCGGGGAATGAGCGCACTCCACGCCCCGCTCGATCTGGACCGCTGGCATTATGGCGAGGCGCATCCGGTCGAGGTCGAACATCCGCTGTACGGCGGCATTCCATGGATGCGGGGATGGACTGGCACCGGCGCGCAGCCGCAGTCTGGCGACGGGAGCACGGTGAAACAAGTGTCGCGCACCTTTGGGCCGTCCGAGCGGCTGACGGTGGACTTTTCCAACCTTGACCGCTCCACGCTGAACATCGTCATTGGCCAATCCGGAGACCCACTGAGCCAGAATTATCTGGACCAGTGGCCGTTTTGGCATGCAGGAAAAACATTTTCGCTGCCTTTCAGCGACGCCGCTGTCCAATCGGCAGCGGCCCATACGCTGACGCTGGTCCCGTGACCGGTTTCGCCGGCAACCGGCGTGCGAGGACTACTTTCATCGCGCAACCTCCGATAGGATGAGACCATGCCCTCCCATGTGGATGTTCAGAAGATTTTGCACTCCGGCGCGGAGTTGACGGACCGCGCCCTGGAACGACTGCTTCCCCCTCCCGATGCGATGCCGTCGTCCATTCACCGGGCGATGCGTCATAGCACGTTCGCGGGCGGCAAACGGCTGCGGCCTGTGCTGTGCATGGAGTCGGCGCGGACCTTTTCGACACGCGGCGAACTTCCGGAGGGGATCGAGGACCTGGCGGCAGCTCTGGAAATGCTGCACACGTACTCGCTGGTGCATGACGATTTGCCGGCGCTCGACAACGACGACCTGCGGCGGGGAAAGCCGACGTGCCATGTCGTTTTCGGCGAGGCGATCGCCATTCTTTGCGGCGACGCGCTGCAGACGCAGGCGTACCAGACCTTGGCGGGATTGCGTTGCCCAGCGACGGCCACAGTGGCCATCCTGGGGGAAATCTCCCGCGCCACCGGCACGGTGGAAGGCATGATTGGCGGGCAGGTGATGGACCTGGAGAGCGAACACCTGACGCCGACCGCAGAATTGGTGTCCGCGATTCACAAGGCCAAGACCGGCGCCCTGATTACCGCCAGTGTTGCGACCGGAGGCATTTACGCGGGCGGCGACGCGGACGCCGTCAAGCATTTACGCGTCTTTGGACAATACGCCGGATTGGCCTTCCAAATCGTCGATGACGTGCTGGACGTGACGGAAAGCTCGGAACATCTGGGCAAAACGGCGGGCAAAGACACCGCGACGGTGAAGGCGACCTGGCCGGCTGTGTATGGCGTGGACCAATCCCTGAAGGACGCGAGAGGATTGATCGATGCGGCATTTACGGAGCTGGATGGCTTTGGCGCAGCGGCGGAACCGCTGAAGGCGGTGGCGTTGTATCTGGTGGAGCGAAAACATTAAAGGAGCGGATGGTCCATGAAGCAGATGCCAAATGGAGTCATTCTGAATGGAGCGCAGCGGAGTGAAGAATCCAGACAATGTACGCCGGTTGCGTGCCGCCATCACCCTCTGGATTCTTCGATTCGCCCAGAATGACTCATCCCGGAAATAACTACACAACTGTAAATGAGCTAAAGAGGAATGGAAACGATGCATTGGACTACAGTTTCGATCATCCTGGCGGTCGCCGCGGTGTTTTATCTGCTGAAACGCAGCGGCCAGATTTCACGCAAGGACGCACGGTCGCATTTGGAAAACGGCGCGCTGGTGATTGACGTGCGCACCCCGGCGGAATTTAACTCCGGGCATTTACCCGATGCAATCAATCTGCCGCTGGATGAAATTGAAGCGAAACTGCCGCGCCGAGTAAAAGACAAGAACCAGGCGCTGCTGCTGCATTGCCAGAGCGGAATGCGCAGCGGCATGGCAAAGAAGAAGTTGAAGAGCCTGGGTTATGCGAACGCCTTCAATCTTGGCTCCTATGGCCGGGCGGCGCGAGTGGTGGGGGACGAATAGGCGATTCCGCGTGTTCCAATCGTGAATTGTGCCGAGGCCATCGGGACCAAGGCGGAAAAGGTTGCGCAGCGCTCCTTCGCTCAGCATGATGCGATCTGGGATGCCCCTGCGCAATGCCGACAGCGAAAACGCGCTGGAGCGTTAACCGGACCGGCCATCCTGCGACCGCATTCCGAGCATCTCCGGCGTGGATTTATCGAAGACCAATGTCCTGGTAGGGAATGGGAATTCAATGCCTTCCTTCTGAAAGCGTTCGACGATTCGCATACGCAGCTCCGTCTGGACAGAGAACTGTTGCGCGAAGTCGAGAATTTCGACCATGAGAGTGAAATTCAGGGACGAATCCCCGAATCCAGGCATGAACCGTATCTGCGGATCGGCATCGAGGGCGAGCCCCGCCACCTGACCGCGAACCGCCTGTTCCGCTACTTCTTTCAACACCTGGCCCACCCAGCGCGGATCCGTGCCGTACGCCACCCCTACCTCGATCGACAGTAGCATCTGCCGTTCCGGATGGGAAAAGTTCGTGACCACGGCCTTGGCCAGCGTGGAATTGGGGACCACGACGAGGTTCTTCTCCAAGGACTGGATGGATGTGGAGCGCCAGCCGACACGCAGGACATATCCCTGCTGACCGGAGTCGAGCTGGATAAAATCGCCAGCACGGATGGGGCGGTCGGCGAGCAGATAGAGGCCGGCAAAAAAATTGCTGAGCGTTTCCTGCAACGCCATGGCCACTGCCACGCTGCCGACTCCCAGGGTGGTCCAGACTGCAGTCAGCCGTACTCCCAGGTTTTCCAGCACGATCATCACAGCCAGCAGGCTGAATATGGCCCGCGCCACGAACACGGCGGGCTCCGTGAATCGTACGTATGAGGGGTCTTCCTGGGACATCCGGGACAGGTACAGGGTCACCATTTTCCCGGCGCCGTAGCTGCCCAGAAAAATTGCCAGCGTCATCAACAACCGGCCAGCAAAATGTTCGTGTCTGGGGGCCAGGTGCAGCGCTTCCAGCAGGGTGTAGACCGCAATCAGGAGCACGGACGCTTCCATCAGGAATGCAAACAGGCGGATGGTCTTCTCTTTGCCGGGAAGCTTCTGTCCCCACCTGCGCAAGAACAGCAAAGCGATGCGGGTGGGAACATAATACGAAACGCCAACAATGAGCGCGAGGCTGACCCGCTGGAGAAGCTCGACATGCGCGTTGTGGAAGGTAAGCCCAAACACGTCCAGATCGAACGAGACCGCGGCAATCACGAACAATGGGACCGGCAGGACCGCAAGAATGGAAAACGGGAATTCGCTCCACTGGTTCCGATGTTTTGTCGCCTGACGGTTGAGAAAGCGGGTGAGCGCGACCCCAAGAACAAGCGCCGCCAGAATCAACAACCCGAGACTGGACCGGCGCAAAAGAGCCGGGCCCAGATGCAGGAGCGTGGCGAACTTTAAAAGTATCTTGTCATAGGACGACAATGGCAATGTCGCTTCCATCCTTCCGGAGGATTTGTTCCGATAGTAACAAGCAATCTGGCCTGACGGGCCTGTTAGTGCATTTTCGGTCAAGGCGTCGACGGTCGGGGAAAGAGTCGCGCTCCTCCACCCAAGTCTTGTTGACACCCGATTTGAAAGTACTCCAGATGCAGTGGGAAGAGGATTGGGAACTTCTGTCCTTGAAGATAGGGCAGTCCGGACGCTGCTTCTCTTCAATGACCTTCCAGAGACGATATTTCGCTCTTCGGCTGCCGCGGACCCATGGTGGCGTAGTAATTCTGTTCTTCCAGATTGCGGTAGAAGATGCCCGCCAGTTCCGCGGCCTTGGGGCCGTATGTCGGTCGTCCACCCTCAAGAAAAAACACGGCCACCAGCCTTCCATGGGGCGTGTCGGCGTAGGAGCCGAACCAGCCGAACCGGGTGCCATTGTCGGAGCAGGTACCGGTCTTCCCCAGGACTGGAAAGTCCTTGAAGTTGGCCCGCACGGGGCGGCCAGTGCCAAACTTGACGACGTCGGTCATGCCAACGGTCATCGAGGGGAGCAGCGGACCGATGTTGAGTTCGCGCTTCACCAGAGGATGGAAATTCGCCACTTCCGCGGGTGTCTCGGGATGCTGCAGGTAATAGAGCGTGCCGCCATTGGCAATGGCGGAGATCAGCGCGCCCAGTTGCAACGGAGTGACCGAGACGCTCTCGCCAAAGGAACACATCCGGCCCACACCACCCTCGCTTTCAGGAAGAACATGGGAGGGATAGACGCCGAGCTGCTCGCCGGGAATGTTATATCCCGCGAGTTCTCCCAGGCCGAACATGTTGGCGTAATACTTGACGCGATCGAAGCCGAGACGACGCCCGACGGTCTCAAAATAAAGATTGTTGGAGTGCGCCAGGGCATCGGTCAACGTCATGCGATAGCGGCCACCCAGATTGACAGGCATGTCCGCGGTGATGACGCCTTCTTCCAGTGCAGCCAAAGCGACGGACAACTTGATGGTCGAACAGGGTTCGGCCCCGCTGGACAGCGCCAGCCGATGGTTCACCATGGCAAGAATGCGGCCGTTGTCGGGGTTGATGACAACCACGGCGCCGTTCATATCGCCAAGGGCTGAAATGGCCGCCTGGCGCACGACTGGATCTTCGCCAGCGGCGATGTCGCCGGCTGTCTGGTCCTGGGCATAGGAGCTGGCGGTGAACCGTTCATAGTAACGATGGCGACGATAACGGCGGCGGTGCAAGGAGGTCGAAGCGCGAACCTTCGCTGAAGCATGCACGGTGCGGCGAGATGCAGCCGTCCGGCGGCGGGTCGCATGGGTGGCGCGGATGCGGCGCGATTTCGATTTTTTGCGGACAGTTACTTTGGGTGTTGCGATCGTAGCAGCCAGCGCGACTGGGCGTGTCCGCAGGGCCAGGGACGAGGCCAGGACGGACAGCAACAGAAGGCGGGGGAGGAGGAAACGCAACTTCATGGGGACTGCACCTTCGCTGTGTGGATGAGACTTCATGATCGCAGAATTGGCCCAAATCCGGCCAGTTTCTTTTGACGAGTATCCTGCCAATACACGCGAGCCATGTTCTTCATTCCTTGTCGATGCGCAGCCGTTGCCGCGCGGGACCGCACGGAAATCGCGAGACATACCTGAATGATTCCGGCCTTTTCAAAGTGACGCCGCGCTAACGCAAAGCAATCCTCCCGATGTCCCTCATCATGCGGCCCCGCCAGTGCGGATCGATGGTCCGTATAGCCAGGTTCCCAATGGAGTCATTCTGAATGGAGGTCGCCGCGACGACCGGAGTGAGGAATCCAGACAATCCGCGCCTGGTACGTACCGCCATTACCCTCTGGATTCTTCGCTTCGCTCAGAATGACTTCTCACCAAAACGATTGCACCAACTGTAAATCCGCTTAGAGATCGTTGCGGCGCAGATACGCGGGTACATCCAGTTGCTGGTCCTCCAGCTCCGCCACTCTGGCCGGGTGGACCGGCGAGGACGCCCGTTCCACGGTGTTGCCAGGTTGCGATGCGGAGGGAGAGGCAGGGGCAACATCCTGGCGCGCTTGCAGCGCGGGGGAATCTGCTTCCGCCGACTTGGCTGCATGCGCGGCTGTGGAGATTGCTGAACCCTGGCGGCCAGCAGAAGAGGCCTGTTGCGCCTGCTCTTCGGCGATTTCACTGGCGAACCTGGGCGCTGCGACCGGCCTATTGCCGGCCGGATTTGCAGGACGCTCATTTGCCGACTCCTTTAACTGCGCGGAGGTCCGGGCCGACGCGGGAACATCCAGGGGATGCGAGAGATGCGCGCCACGCGAAGGCAAATCGGGACGGAAACCGGTCGCGATCACCGTGATCTTGATCTCATCGCCCAGCGATTCATCGAGCACCGCGCCAAAAATGATGTTGGCGTCCTCATGCGCGGAACTTTGGATGATGGTGGACGCCTCATTGACTTCGCTCAGCTTCAGCGAACTGGAGCCGCTGATGTTGATGAGGATGCCTCGCGCTCCGTCGATGGCCCCTTCCTCCAGCAGCGGCGAAGACATGGCGGCGTTGGCAGCCTCTTTGGCGCGGTCCGGCCCGCTGCGCATCGCCGTTCCCATCACCGCGTAGCCCATGCCGGACATGGTCGTCTTTACGTCGGAGAAGTCGCGGTTGATGATTCCGGGGATGGTAATGATGTCGGAAATTCCCTGCACGCCCTGGCGCAGCACGTCGTCGGCAATGCGGAAGGACTCAAAAAAGCCTGCGTCCTTGGCCACTGCCAGCAGCCGCTCATTCGGAATTACGATCATCGTGTCCACGCTATCGAGTAGCTCCGCCACGCCATGGTCCGCCTGCAGCAAACGCCGCTTGCCTTCAAATGCAAATGGACGGGTGACGACGGCCACCGTGAGCGCGCCCATCTCGCTGGCCAGCGACGCAATCACGGGCGCAGCCCCCGTTCCCGTGCCTCCGCCCAGCCCGGCGGTCACAAAGACCATATCGGCGCCTTCCAGGGCCTCGATAATTTTTTCCGAGTCCTCAATCGCGGCACGGCGGCCCACGTCGGGGTTCGCGCCCGCGCCGAGGCCGCTGGTCAGCTTCATCCCAAGCTGCAATTTCACCGGGGCCTTGGAGGAACGCAGCGCCTGGGCATCGGTGTTGGCAACGATGAACTCGACCCCCTCGACGTGGGCTTCAATCATGCGGTTGACGGCGTTTCCGCCGCCGCCGCCCACGCCGATCACTTTGATTTTTGCGCCGCGCGGCACTTCATCCTGGTATTGAATGCGCAGGCCCTCGTCTGTGGTCTTCCGCTCTTGCTGTTTACTGTCGGTCATTTGTAGAAATCCCTCGATTCAAGCATTTTCGCCGTTCCTGGTTTGCGTGCCTCATTCTGTCCCGCAGAATGAGGAACCTTGTTTTTCAACTACGCGAACTTCGCATCCGTCCTTCCGCGAACTTCGCATCCGTCCTTCCGCGAACTTCGCATCCATCCTAATGAAGCCTCTTGAAAGTCCCTCAGGGGCCAAAGCCCGACCTAAATTTGCTGCGCGCTCGGCACGACTAAAAGTCGTGCCCCGATACAAAACAGGCTGGATCAGGGCCCTGCTAAATGCTGCCGGCAAAAATCGCGCGCAATTTTGCGCCCACTCCAATGTCGTTTGCGGAGCGCTGCTCGCGCACGCGATGGGTATACAACAAAAGGCCGATCAAAGTTGAATACTCGGGGTCGACCAGTTCCTCCGGCATGCGCGACAGCGGGACCGGAAGGCCAACTCTGGCGGAGGTACGCAACATATTCTCTGCGTGCTCGGCCATGCCTGGCAATTTCGCGCCGCCGCCGGTCAGCACGCAACCGGAACCCATCGCCTCCAACACGCCGCCCTGGCGCAAACTATTGCGCAGCATCTGGAACAATTCGCGGGCGCGGGGCTCAAGAATTTCGCTCAAATGGCGCTGCGGCACCTGGCGATACGGGCCGCTGCCGGCCTCCGGCGCTTGAATCATGATCTCATTCAACTGCGGAATTGCGGTAACGACGGCGTGGCCGTATTGCAGCTTCAGCCGTTCGGCTTCCGGCAGCGGCACGCGCAACACGACGGCCAGATCGTTGGTGAAATGCGCGCCGCCGATCGGCAAAGAGTCGGTGTGGACCACAGCGCCTTCAAACAGCACGGCCACTTCCGTCGAGGCGGCGCCGATGTCGAGCACGCAAACGCCCAGCTCCCGCTCGTCCGATGTGAGCACGGCTTCGGCGGCTGCGATGGCCTCAAAGATGGTGTCGGAAACTTCAATGCCCGCCTTATTGGCGCAGGTCACAACATTTTGCATGGTGCTGGCGGGGGCCATGACAATGTGCAGATTCACTTCCAGCGTGCTGCCGACCATGCCCACCGGATCGAGGATGCCTTCCTGCTCATCCACCAGAAAATCCTGCGGCAAAAGATGCAGCACGCGATACTCCGGCGGAAGATGCACTTCACGCGCGCGCTCGACGGCGGCGCGCACATCGTCGCGAGTGATCTCTCGCATGCGGCTGCCCAGGAGAATGCCGCCTCGACTGGTCACTCCACGCACGCGCGAGCCGCCAATGCCGACGGTAGCGGTTGAGACCTGGGTGTCGGCTGCTTCTTCAACGGCCTGAAATGCGTGGTCGAACGACTCGGTGGCCGGGCCCAGGTCGGCGACGATGCTGCGGCGCATGCCGCGCGCCTGAACCGCGCTGTGGCCGCGATAGCGGACCGCGCCGTCGGAGATTTCCGCGGAGAGAGCGCGCACGTTGGCGCTGCCCGCATCGAGTACCGCGATATGTCTTTGTTCTCGTTCTGGCATCTTCCACTCCCTTCGACTGAATCCCAGGTCGCAAAGTCGAGACCTGGGGCACCCGCAAGTTTTAGCCGCTAGGTTCCAGACACCACATGCATGATTGGATCGCGCACGGTGTGCCCACGCTGCGGCGCATGCCGCGGTCTCCGCGAGCGCGTCGCGCTCCCGCGATGCGTGGGACGGCCATGCGTCGACGCTACAGCGTGTTTCGTCCTCCTGGCCGTTGCCTTGGCGCTGGTTGCGGCAGCCGCCGAGCTTTCACTGGAGCGCGGTGGCGCGGCATCCTTGGCGGGCGCGAATCCTTTCGCGTCTGCACTGTCATCCAACGGCGCGGACGATGCATCCGCGACGGAACCGGTATCGAGGACTACTTGTTTTCCGTAGCGCATGTCCACCGACCGCAGCGCGGGATACTGTTGCAGCCACTCTGTGAGATGCGCCTGGTAGGCGCGATACCGCGCCAGATAGTCTGAATCGCCAAAGTGCACCAGGGGCTGGCGCCCGCCGCCGGCAAAGATCGCGCGAATGTCCTCGGGATCGGACAGGTCCACTTCGCTGAGGGTTGACGAAATATGTCCACCCTCGGCATCGAGCGCGCGGACGAATTGGAGATACATTTCGATGCGCGCCGCGCGGATGGACAAGGGAGCAGCGGCGACGACGCCGTTCAGCACGGGAAAGGAGTAATGCTGCGCGGCAGCATCCGGCAGATCGAGAAGAGTGCCTCGATCATCCACCAGGCGCACGGTGTTTCCGTCCAGGGCAAAGGCCACCGGAGTGCGTTCGACCACGGTGACGCGCAGTCGATTCGGCCACAGACGCATGACCGTCGCCATCCGCACCCACGGAATTTGTTCCAGTTGCGCCTTGCGATGGGCCAGCGGAACACGAAAGATGCTGTGTCCAAGATCGGGCGCGAAGAAGGCGAGCGCCTGGGGCGCGGTCACGACGCGATTGCCGTTGACCTGAATATTTTCCGCGGACTGCAGGAAGAAATGGCGGTTGTGGAGCAAAAAAGATTGGACGGCGAAACCGGCCATCGCGACCAAACCCAGAGCGGCAACGATCAAAACGGCTGCAAACAAGCGGACCCAGCGAGTTCCAATACCGAATCGAGAGAAGAGGCGCGGTCCGCCGCGGCGACGTACTGGGACGCGCCGTTGAGAACGCAGAAAAGGCGTTTCCGCTTCCCGGGTGGCCGCTTCATCCAATACAGGGTCGGGAATGTGTACTGTCTCCGCGTTGAATTTTGAGCGCAGGAAGCGGCTGGCCTCCTCGGTTTCGAGCAGCCCGGTCCGTCCATCGCTTCCTGTGTTTTTTGCCACGGCCGTAGCTGGTCGTGAGAGTCGCCAATTCGACTATAACCCGCCTGCCATTTTCCGCCACACTATTTTTCGGGTTTCTTGCCGTTTTTTTCCGGATTTTATAGGTGTTTGTGGCAACTTCGCAGGAGACATAGGTCGCTGGGACATCTTACGGAGCGGAGCAATTTCACGAAGGAAGCTTTTCACTATGTTACCGAGAGATTCCGTATCCCGAGTCAAGCATTCCCATACGACAAGCACTTTCCAGCCATCCTTGCGAAGTGCCTTGATGTTCTCCCGATCCCTCTCGGCATTTCTTTCGCGTTTGTCGCTCCAATATTCCGAATTCTTAGCAGGCGAGATCCTTCCATGACGGCAATTGTGATTATGCCAGAAACATCCGTGAACGAAAACGATCTTCCGGCGAGAGACGAAGACCAAGTCAGGTTTGCCTGGAAGGCTTTTGGCATGGAGAGAATAACGAAAGCCCATGGCATGGATTAACCTCCTGACGCGCATTTCAGGTGCCGTGTCCTTGTCTCCGACGGCTTGCATGCACGCCCTTCGTTGTTCCGCCGTAAGGGTATCCATCTGGCGCCTATTCGTCCTGCTGGCTTGGCTCAGAGTCTTCCTCACCAATTCTCAAAGGCACCTCTATTACCGTCATGGCCGGAAAAACCACTTCCCCGTCTTTGAGCGTCATCAACAGAGTTCCATTTTTCTTTACAAATCCGTAGGGGATGTTCTTGCGGTAACGCTGCGGATATGGATCGGGGTATTCCTCTAGCCATTTTCCGAAAAACTCCAGCATTTTCGATCCATGCAAATAGCGGAGGTCAACCTCGCTCAGATTATCGAAATAGTCAAAGAACAAATGGCCGACTTCTGCATCTTTGGCTAGCTTATCCAGCCCCGTGTTCTTATGGTATTGATATTCATAACTACTGCCTCGCTTCGCCGATTTGACTTCGTAGTTGGCAAGATCAATCCCTGCACCGAATTTGCGGCCCAGATCCTTCACGAGCATCGAGGCAAATACTTCCCAATCCGATGACATCGCAATGGATCCCTGCGGGATACTACGAGCCCCGTAGAGCCGTAGTTTACCTTTGAGTGGACCGTACATATAGGCATGAAAAAACATCAGGGACTTTTCGAAGTCGAGATTCGTTGGAGCGGCACCGAATTGAGGGGATTCAGACATTGATGTTCGGCTATGCCGCGCTTTTTGACCCAGAGTTCTGGGTGTGGCCGCTTCTGGATCGCGCAGTTAGAGGAGCTAGAAGGTGGCTTGTAAGCCAGCGGGTCACAGGAACCACAACAGCATCGCCCATCGCACGATAACCGTCATTGTAAGTGCCTTCTACTTTATAGGTGTCTGGTGCTCCCATTAACCGCGCACATTCTCTGATCGTCATCAGACGAGACCGGACGAATCCGTCGTCAACGAGGATGACTGTTTGGCGGCTGCTGCCGCCGTTCGGTGTACGCAGGCAGCCCGCGATGCCATCAAAACGAACCTCTAGGCGTTGAATTTTGTCGCCCTCCCGGTCCGGTCTCGTGCGCCGATAAGCAGTCCCCGCAAATGACGATTTCGCCCTTTTCGCCGCATCGAGTTTCTTCTTGTTCAATGGTGAGAGCATCGCGCAAAGCTCTCTTGTTTTCGATGACGGATCGCAAGGAGCGTCGTGTTCACACAAATCACTAAATTGAGATACTCTCGCTGGCGGAATTGGAAGTGACCACCATATCCATTCCGGATCGTTAATAGTGAAGGAAGTCCGAACGAGGCCAGTTGGATGAAATGGCTCGGACGGGCGCTGCTGGCTCAAGCCGTCCAAAGAAATTTCTTGGGAAACGGCGATGATAAATGCCCTGGGACGGCTTTGAGGCACGAAGGCTTTGGCGTCAATGACAACCGCACCCACTTGATAGCCCAGGTCACGAAGTGCCCGGTAGGCGAGCTGAAAGTGCTTCCCTTGATCCGAGACAATGAAGCCGACTACATTCTCAGCAACTAGGACGGGTGGCCGCTTGCCATTATCGTTCATCTCCTTGAGAACACGTATCCAGTCCCAGAACAAACCTGACCGCGTTCCAGTGTTCATACCGTTGAGGTTACCCGCAAGTGAAAGGTCCTGGCAGGGGAATGAGGCCCAAGCCAAATCGGCAGCAGGGATATCCACTCCGCTCACGTCCTGAATGTCCGCGAAATGGAACTTGTCCCATGGGTGGTTTGCTACATGTACAGCCTGTTTTTTCGCGCAGTTATCGTTTGCCCAGAGGGTTTCAAACTCCGGTGCCAGCCCCAACTGAACGAGGCCGCTGCCAGCAAAAAAGTCCAGGGCGGTAAACATCGTTAGAAGCGACTGTAGCAGCGTGAAAGCGGCGCGTCAAAGGCATCCGCGGGAGTCCAACCTCGCGGCCAAATAATGGCGTGCCCACTACCTGCTCGGGTGTTGGACACCAGTTTTCAAAGTGGCGAGCGCCATGGCCGCGGCCTGATGAATGTTGCCTGCTCCCATGGTCAGGACCAGATCGCCGGGTCCCGCAATGCGCACAATTTGTTCGACGGCATCTTCAAACGACGGGCTGTAGCGGACGTCCGCGCCATCGATGGCGTCCACCAGAGCAAGAGCATCGACGCCGGGGATGGGAGTTTCGCTGGCAGCGTAGATATCGAGAACGCGGACGACATCGGCCGCCTGAAAACAGTCGCGGAATTCGCGCAGCAGATCGCGGGTGCGGGTGTAACGATGCGGCTGAAACAGGACCAGAATGCGCTTGAAGCCGCATTGACGGGCGGCCTCCAGGGTGGCGCGAATTTCTGTCGGGTGATGGCCGTAATCATCGACCACGGTGACGCCGCGGACCTCTCCTTTGCGCTGAAAACGGCGCTCCACGCCGCGAAACTCCGCCAGCCCGGCGGCAATGTGTTCGACCGAGACGCCAAGCTGGATGCCGATGGCGACCGCGGCGGCGGCGTTTCTGAGGTTATGCAGGCCGGGGACGGAAAGGGTGAAGGGCCCGAGCGGATTGCCTTTACGATGGACGATAAACTGCGGCTGGCTGCCGGGCTGGGAGCGGCCTGGGGCGGGCAGCACTTCCAGGCGAAACGCGGCTTCCGGGGCCATGCCGTAGGTCAACACGGTATGACGCACGCGGGGCAGCAAGGCGGCCAATTTTGGGTCGTCGATGCAGGCAGTCGTCGCGCCGTAAAACGGAACGCGGTCCATAAACTCAAGAAATGCGCATTCCACGTCCTGCATATCGCGATAGCAGTCCATGTGTTCGCGATCGATGTTGGTGACCACGGCCAGGATGGGCGACAACTTGAGAAAGGAGCGATCGCTTTCGTCGGCCTCGGCGACCAGGTATTGGGAGCTTCCCAGACGAGCGCTGGAACCCATCGTCTCCACGCGTCCGCCGACGACAACGGTCGGGTCCAATCCTCCCGCAGCCAGCACGGCGGCGATCATGGAGGTGGTGGTGGTTTTGCCGTGCATGCCGGCGATGGCGACACCGTATTTCAGGCGCATCAACTCCGCCAGCATCTCCGCGCGCTGAATTACAGGAATGGATTGCGCGCGCGCTGCGAGGACTTCAGGGTTGGTGGAAGCGAGCGCGGATGTGGTCACGACAACGTCCGCGCCAGCAATGTTGGAGGCTGCGTGTCCCTCAAAAATGGTGGCCCCCAGACTGAGCAGCCGATCGGTGATGGGGGAACGTTTCAGGTCGGAACCGGAGACGCGATGGCCAAGATTGAGCAGAATCTCGGCGATCCCGCTCATGCCGATGCCGCCAATCCCTATGAAATGTACGTGCTGGGCGCGGATGAACATCCTGGATGGAAACCTAGCCTCTACTGTAGCAGCGACCGCGGGGTGGAAAAGCTGGCCGGAGGCCGTTCTGCCAGGCGGGCCGGAATCGAAGCATCCAGCCGAGCATCGAAGGACTGGCCCGATCTTTGTCCATTGAAAAATGGATACCGCACAAAAAATGTGTCGAAACAGCCGCAACCTTTTCGCTGGAAATACGTTAGATTAAGGTGAGAGCCGGAGGGGTACGTCCGCTGAGCGGCCACTCTGGGACTCTCCGAGACCCTTTCCTCCTGAAGCCACAGAATTCGGTGGATAGCAGGGAGTTCCGGTCGGGAGATACGATATGCGATCGCTTCGTTCCCTTTTCGTACCGGCGCTGGCAGGCATATTTCTTGCGGGCGGACTGATTGTCCCAGCGATTGCGCAACAGGACGATGGCACGGTCACGCCGCCGCAGGACGCCAACAACCCACAATGGAGCTGCCCGAGTTGTCAGTTGCCGAATGCCGGCCAAGGCACGGCGCAGCCGCAGGACGGCGATCAGCCATACAATAACGGCCAGTCCAATTACAATGGCCAAGGCGAGCAACAAGGCAATGGCCAGTCCAATTACAACGGCCAAGGCGAGCAACAAGGCAATGGCCAGCCCTACGACAACGGCCAAGGCGCGGTGCAGCCGCAGGACCAAGGCAACGGCCAGTACAACGGAGCGCCGCCGCCGCCCCCTTCAGATCAATCGGGAAGCGAAGATCCTGGCCGGGCCGCGGTGCAGCAGGTGGATTCCGCGCCGCCGCCGTTTCCGGTCGACGCGTATGACCAACCACCCTGCCCAGGCGATGGATATGAATGGACCCCTGGCTATTGGGGCTGGGACGATGGCTGGGACTGGGTCCCGGGCGTCTGGGCGTATCCGCCGTATGTGGGGGCCTTGTGGACGCCTGGATATTGGGGCGGCTATGGATTCGGATACGGCTGGTACCCCGGTTACTGGGGTCTCTCGGTCGGATTTTACGGCGGCATGTTCTACGGCGGCGGCTATTGGGGACGCGGGTTTTATGGCGGCCGCTGGGATGGCGGGCGCTACTACAACAACCGCAACGTGAACAACATCACCAACATCAACAACATTCACAACTACAATGGCCAGCGTGGTCCCGGCGGATTGAATGGGCGCCAGTTCAACAATGCCAGAAATTCCGGACTGACAACGGGCCACGGAATGACAAATGGCCGCAGTGCAATGAACGAGAGTGTTACACGCGCCAACAACTATGCTTCGCTTCATGGAGGCAGGCTGCAGGGCGGCAACGGCCGGGCTTACAGCGGCGCAACAGGTCGCGTCATGAATACCGGATATAGTTCCAGATCGACCGCAACGGCGGGCCGCAACTATGGCAGCTACATGGGGCGCGGCTACAGCAATTCGGCGGCGCGGAGCTATGGCGGTTCCAGCGGCTCTCCGACGCGGGCCTACAACCTGCCGCGCGGCAACAGCTATGGCGGCAGCTCTTTCGCCGGACAGCGCAGCTACGGCAACAGCTACGGCGCACGCGGCAGCTACGGGGGCGCCGCTCGCGGCTATAGCGGAGGCGGATTCAGCGGATCGCGCAGCTATGGCTCGGGCGGGTTCAGCGGATCACGCGGCGGATTCAGCGGCAGCAGCGGCGGATTCCACGGTGGAGGCGGAGGCTTCGGTGGTGGCGGCTTCCATGGTGGTGGCGGCTTCGGCGGCGGCGGAGGCGGGTTCCACGGTGGCGGCGGGGGCGGACATCGCTAAAGCGAAAATTTCGCGCAACACGAGGAGTTCAACAGCAGCCTGCTTTTACGCAGGCTGTTGCTGTTTCAGGAGCGACGCAATGGATGCGGCCGCGTTCTCGTGGGCGAGACCGCGGGCCTTCCGCGCCATCGTGGCAAGACCTTCCGGGTCTTTGAAGAGGCGGAGCAATTCTGCAAGCAGCCGCTGCGGCGTCAGTTCGGGCTCGACCAGCATGGCTGCAGCGCCAGCATGAACAAATACCTCGGCATTGCGGCACTGGTGGTTGTCGGCGGCCTGTGGGAACGGAACCAGCAGCGAAGGTTTTTGGGCAGCCGCCAGCTCGGCGACCGTGCTGGCCCCGCTGCGGCACAGGACCAGACTGGCATCGCCAAAACGCGCCGGCATGTCGTCCAGGAACGGACCAACCTTCCAGGCAGCGGCCCAACGGCCACGCAGCTCCGGCGATTGTAAATATGCCTGTTGCGTGCCCTCCAAATGCCGCGCGCCGCTTTGATGCAGAATGGTGAGACCAGGCACCGCCTCCAGCAGATCGGCTGCGATCAGCGGCGTCATGCGGTTCAACACTCGCGCTCCCTGGCTGCCGCCGAAGACGAGCAACTGCGGAGGCGCATCGACGGGACGAGGAGGAAGCGCGAAGAATTCCGGGCGAACTGGAATTCCAGTGACATGGCCGTTGCGGAAATAACGCAGCGTATCGGGAAAATTGACGGCAGCCGCCTGCACCCATCGGCCGATCCAGCGGTTGACCATGCCGGGGACCGCATTGGGTTCAAAGGCAACCCGCGGGGTACCGGTCAAAATGGCCGCCAGCATCGCCGGACCGGAAGCGTAACCGCCGACGCCGAACACAACATGCGGATGAAATTTTCGCAGCAGGCCCATGCATGCCAACACGCTGAACGGGAGCCTGGAAAGCGTCGCGATTTTCGTCGTGAGGCGGACATTGTTGAGCTGGCCAACCTGGATCAAGTCCAACGGAAAGCCGGCCTCCGGGACCAGGCGCGTCTCCATGCCGCGCGCTGTGCCGACAAAGCGGACCTTGGCATCGCAGGCATGGAGCAGTTCACGCGCCACCGCCAACGCGGGAATGACGTGGCCTCCGCTGCCGCCGCCGGCAATCAAAACGCGCAATTTTCCATTGGCCATGCGTGTCAGTCGATCTCCCTGGTAATGTTCAACAGCACGCCCATACTGAGCAGCGTAAAAAACAACGATGTGCCGCCGGCGGAAATGAAGGGCAGCGCAATACCTTTGGTGGGAACCAGCGCCAGCACCACGCTGATATTGAAGAATGCCTGGATGACAATGGTGGCCGTGATGCCGAAGGCGAGAAAACGCGCGAAGGGATCGGTCGACAGCAGGGCGGCGCGGAGACCGCGATACGCCAGCATCAGAAACAGCGCGACAACGAAGATGGCGCCAATCAGCCCCAGCTCCTCGGCGATGTTGGCAAAGATAAAGTCGGTCTGGGGCTCCGGCAGATAGAAGAGTTTTTGCCGCCCCTCCATGAGGCCGACGCCATGGATGCCGCCCGCGCCGACGGCAATCAACGATTGCAAGATGTGAAAGCCGGTGCCGCGCGGATCTTTTTCCGGATCGAGAAATGCGATCATGCGGGCGCGACGCCAGGCCACATGAAACAGCATGTAATACAGCACTGGAGAAGCCGCCAACAGCGCGAAGACAAGATATTTTATCCGCGCCCCAGCCAGATACAGCATCAGCGCGGTCACAACTGCGCAGACCAGGGCGGTGCCCAGGTCGGGTTCCTTCAAGATGAGCGCGATGAACAACAGGCTGGGCAGCGCCGCAGGCAGAAGCGCGCGCCGCCAATCCTGCATCCGATCGACACGGTCCTGCAGGAACCATGCCAGAAACAGCACCAGAGCGGGCTTGGCGATTTCAGATGGCTGAAAACTCAAGGGGCCGAAGCGGATCCATCGATGCGTATGGTGCGAGTCGTGCAGGAAGAACGTGGCCAGCAACAGCAACGTGGTGACGGCAACGCAGGGAAAAATCACGGAGGGGCTGTTGTAATGCCGGTAATTGACGCGCATCAGGACAAGCATGGCAAGCAGGCCGAGCAGCGCCCAACCGGATTGCCTCAGGAGAAAGTAATAGGGGGAACCGTAGCGCTCCTTCGCCATGACGGCGGAGGCGGAAAATACCATGACCAGCCCAAAGAGCACCAGCAGCAGCGTGACGATGAACAGCCATTTGTCTACGCCGACACGTTTTGCCATGCTTCCACACCTTGCCGCGCCAGCACGTATTGTTTGAAACACTGTCCGCGGTGCTCGTAATTTTCAAATTGATCGAAGCTGGAACAGGCCGGCGCCAGCAGGACGATTTCTCCGGATTTCGCCTGCGACGCAGCTTGATCGACAGCGCGCTCCAAGGTCTGGCAGCGAACAAGCTCGACGATGCCGCCGATCTGGCCCTCGATTTTTTCCGCCGCCGCGCCGATGGTATAGACGGCGCGCACCCGTTCCTTCAGCAGCGGGGCCAGCAGGGTGTAGTCGGAATTTTTATCTTTACCGCCCAGGATCAGGTGGATTCCGCCGGGGAAGGAGGCAATGGCCTTCATCGTCGCATCGACATTTGTGGCCTTGGAGTCGTTGTAAAATTCCACTCCGCCGAGGCGGGCGACAAACTCAAGACGATGTTCGACTGCGCGGAAAGCGGCGACGGCTTTGCGAATGACGTCGTTGGAGATTCCCGCCAGTTTGGCGGAGCACACCGCAGCCAGAACGTTTTCGATATTGTGCTCGCCTTTAAGAGGAATTTCGCTCGCAGGCAGGACCGGCTCCGCAGCGGACTGCTCGCTGGCGCGCCAGACAATGGCATCGCGATCGACGAAACTTCCCTGGCGGACCGGACGTCGCGCGCTGAACCAGAAGGCCCTGGCTTTCGTCCGCGCCGCCATGGGCTGCGACTCGACGCTTTCTGCATTCAATACCGAAAAATCTTCCGCCGTCTGGTTGGCGAAGATGCGTTCCTTCGCGGCGACGTAATTTTGCATGCTGCCGTGGCGATCGAGATGGTCGGGAGTGATATTCAGGATGACGGCGATGTTGGGATGAAACTCGACGATGGTTTCCAACTGGAAACTGGAGACCTCGAGCACGTTCCAGCCGTCGTCGGTACTTTGCGACACAAGCGAAATGACCGGCAGGCCAATGTTGCCGCCCACCTGCGTGGGCCGGCCGGCGGCGCGAAAAATTTCCCCACAGAGGGCGGTCGTGGTCGTCTTGCCATTCGAGCCGGTAATGGCGAGGATTTTGCCGCGCAGAAAACGTGACGCCAGTTCCAGTTCGCCGATGACCGGCGTGCCAAATCCGCGCGCCTGCGCGAGTTCCGGCGTGTCCAGCGGAACGCCGGGGCTGACGACAATCCAGTCCTGACGGCGAAACGTCAGCAGGCCATGCCCGCCGGCCTCAACCATCACGCCGACATCGAGCAGCGCGGGCAAATCGTTCGCCAGGGCCTCCACGCTGCGCACATCGGAGACGGTGACCTGGGCACCGTGTTTTCGCAGGAAAATAGCGGAAGCCAGGCCGGATTTCCCCAGCCCCACCACCAGAATTTTCTTGTCCTTCAATTCCATCATCGAGTCAATCTCCGCCGCGATTTGATTGTCCCATGTTTCGCTGTTTCTGTTTCCCACATTATGATGCGCGGCGGCGGATCGCGTCCCACCCTTTCGGTCGCAGCGGCGATCTTCAACGGGGTGACAATTCATTTTTTGGGCAGGCCCCATGCCTCAGAAGCGAGGCTTGGGGCACCTAGGGTCTTTTCGCTGCGGGAAAGCGCGGGTCCCTCCACTCCCATTCATTGGTCTATAGCTTGTAGGCGGACTTGGCCAGGCGGTAGGCGAGGTCGAGCGCAACCTCGTGGGCTTCGTCTTCCTGGAGGCGATGGTCGGCGACCAGGGTCGCGAGATAGGCGCAATCGACTCGGCGGGCAACGTCGTGACGGGCGGGGATGGAGAGGAAGGCGCGGGTGTCGTCGTTGAATCCCACGGTGTTGTAGAAGCCCGCGGTCTCGGTGGCGCGTTCGCGGAAACGCCGCATGCCTTCTGGACTGTCATAGAACCACCAGGGTGGACCGAGCTTGAGGCAGGGATAGTGACCGGCGAGCGGGGCGAGTTCGCGGCTGTAGGTGGATTCGTCCAGCGTGAAAAGAATGATGGTCAGGTTTGACTCATTGCCGACGCGCTGCAGCAGCGGACGAAGGTTGTGGACATAGTCGGTTTGCGTGGGAATGTCTGCGCCCATGTCGCGACCGAAGCGCTTGTAAACGGTCCGATTGTGATTGCGGAAACTACCGGGATGGATCTGCATGACCAGGCCATCATCGAGACTCATCAGCGCCATTTCGGTGAGCATTTGCGCGCGGAAGAGTTCTCGATCGGTGTCGGTCGAGGAGCCGGACACAATACGATGAAAGAGACGGGTGGCGCTGTCGTCGTCTAAATCGGCTGTGGCGGGCGTGGGGTGGCCATGATCGGTGGCGGTGCAGCCAAGGGCGCGAAAACGCTGGCGCGTGGCGCGGAGGGCGGAAAGATAGCCGAGCCAATGAGAAGTGTTTTCTCCCGTCATTGCGCCCAGTTGGCGAACATTTTCCTGGAAACCGTCGAAGTCGGGATCGACCGCGGGATCGGGGCGAAAAGCGGGAATGACCTTGCCCGACCAGCCCGAGTCGCGCAAGGCCAGGTGATGGGTCAAAGGGTCGAGCGGCGAATTTGTAGTTGCGAGAACTTCAATATGGAAGCGTTCAAACAGGGCGCGCGGGCGAAACTCGGGCTGCGCCAGCTTTGCCTGCATGGCATCGTAATATTCATCCGCAGTTTCCAGAGACAGCGGGACTTTCAGGCCGAACAACTCGTGAAAACAATAATCCAGCCAAAGCCTGGTGGGCGTGCCGCGAAACAGATAGTAGTGCTTGGCAAACAGGCGCCACACACCGCGTGGATTCGCGATGGGATGCTCGCCAATGCCGAGGTGCTCGAGAGGAATTCCCTGACTGTAAAGCATGCGGAAGATATAGTGGTCGGGCTGGATCAAGAGGGTGGCTGGATCGGGAAATGGCTGGTTGTCGGCAAACCATTTGGCTTCCGTGTGGCCGTGTGGACTGAGAATCGGCAGATCTTTGACACTGGCGTACAGGCGACCGGCAATGGCGCGCGCGGATGGATCGGTAGGGAACAGTCTCTGGGGATGCAACATGGCTGGGAAGGCCCCTCCCATCCATAGTAAAGCTTTCATTGGGCCGACATCTTGAGTGGAAATCGTTTGCGTGAGTCCGCCAGATGCGTGAGCGGTTTCAATCAACATCGCCGGCGAGGTGTCGATTGTGAGGCTGGTGGCATACAGCCAGACAAAGGGCGGAGAGGCGGATGGTCGCGAGTTTGCTGGCTGACGATTTGGAAAATATTTCGTTGCAGGCGATACTTTCCTGATGGAGACGGGGGACAGAATGGCGATGGACGGAATCAAGGGACTGGATGTAGCACGAAAAGTAGCGGTGGTGGTGGGTGGCACTTCCGGGATTGGGCGGGCGCTTGCATTAGGATTGGCGGCGGCGGGCGCGGATGTGGTGGCGACCTCTCGCCGGGCCGAGCAGGTGGAAGAAACCGCGGAGCAGATCGAAGCGCTCGGGCGGAGGTCGCTGGCAATCGCTTCCGACGTTGGCGACCGCAACTCTCTGGAGCAAGTGTTAGAGAAGACCATTTCCGTGCTGGGCGGCGTGGACATTCTGGTGAACTGCGCGGGTATTACGAAGCGGACGCCGACGCTGGACATGGATGATGCGACCTGGCAGAAGATCCTCGATACAAATCTGACGGGGACGCTGCGGTCGTGCCAGGTGTTTGGGCGGCATATGGTGGCGCGCGGGCATGGTCGCATCATCAATATCGCATCGCTGACCAGCTTTGTTGCGTTCTATGAGGTGGCCGCGTATGCGGCGAGCAAGGGCGGAGTGGCTTCGCTGACAAAATCCCTGGCGATCGAGTGGGCGCGATATGGAGTCACCGTGAATGCGATCGCTCCGGGAGTGTTCCGCACGCCGCTGAATTCAGAATTGTTGGACCACACCGGGCGGGGAAAAGAGTTGCTGCTGCGAACTCCGATGGGAAGGTTTGGCAAGGTGGAGGAGTTAGCTGGCGCGGCAATCTATCTGGCGTCTGACGCAGCTTCCTTTGTTACGGGAGAGATTCTGGTTGTGGATGGCGGGTTCCTGGCCAGCGGCGTGAACCAATAGGCACAGACCCGTATGATTCGAGCGCTTGCAGTGTGCAGCATCGTTCTTTGCGCCGTGTCCATCGGCATGCTTGCGCAGACGCCGGATACCGCGACGTTACAAGGGCAAGTGGACGATGCGAATCATGCTCCCATTGCCGGCGCTGTTATCACCCTTTCAAACAGACTGAGCGGCCTGCATCGAACGGTCCAGACGGATAGGTCGGGTACATTTGCTGCCGCTGGACTTCCGGTCGCGGGAACCTATGAGGTTATCGCGGCGAAGTCCGGCTTTGCGAACGCACGCATTTTTGGGCTTTCGCTGGTCGGCGGCGCGACTGCGGAGTTGCATTTTCAACTTAACCTAGCAGGCAATCGGACTCGCGTTACGGTAACTGGCGCGGTCGATGCAATCCGCACTGACAGTCCGCAGTTGGGCGACACGCTGGGCGCGGCACAAATGCAGGAGACGCCGCTGTTGAATCGCAGGATCACGTATCTTCCGTTGTTGAATTCGGCGAATCGTCCGGCCATCAACCAGGGCGATGCATTTATGAACCAGGACCTGTTTACCACGAATGGCTCTGGGCGAAGGCAGACCTGGTTTGAAATCGACGGCGGCAACGGGATCGATAGCTGGGGCAGGCAAACCATTTTCACGAATATTCCTCTGGCCGCGGTGCAGGAGATGACCGTGTTGGAGAATGCATTTTCCGCCGAATACGGCTTCGGAATGGGCGGCGTTGTGAATATCGTGACGAAGAGCGGCGGAAATCAATTTCATGGAGACGTGCTGGGGCTATGGCGGCCATCCGGTCCGGAAGCGAAGTTGTCCGGCTTTACGACAGCCGACGCGAGCAACGGAAACGATGTCACCAACGACACGCTGCGGCAGGGGGCGGGTTCGGTGTCTGGCCCGTTGGGAACAAAGGACAGGACGCAGTTTTTTCTGGCAGGCCAGTACAGCGCGCAGGACAGAGCTTCTCCGGTAACGTCGCCGATCGCTCTGGGAAACTTTGTCGGGCACTATCGCTCATGGCTGATTTTTTTTCGGCTGGACCATCAAGTGAATCGTGCAAACAATCTGTTTCTTCGCAGCGATATCGACAGCTTTTACGATACCAATCCAAATGGAACCGTTGGCGGAAACAATCTCCCTTCTGTCGACCGCATTTTTCGCAAGCGAACATACTCGCAACAACTGGGTGAGACGGCGATCCTGCGCCCGCCGCTGGTGAATAACCTGCGCTTACAGTTTCAATTGGCGTCGCCGATTACTGAATTCGATCCTGTGATCGATGGAACGCAGTTTGTCGTCCCTATTTCGACAGGCGGAACATTTACTTCGGGTACCTCGCAGTCGGCATTGTTGTTGAACCGGCAATATGAAGTGAACGACACGCTGGCTTCTTCCATGGGGCGACATCAACTGACGTATGGGATGGAAGTCCTTGGCTCCCACAGTGGAGGCAACAGCAAGGAATACGGCGGCCCGATCTACGATGGACAGTTTGTCTACAACCCATGCACGCAAAGCCTGGATGTCTGCGAAAGCCCGGCGTATCTCGACAATTTGAACAATGTGCAGACGTACACGCAGAGCTATGGCAATGCGAATTACCGGGTGGATGACGTGCTGTGGGGACTCTTCGTGCAGGACGATTTTCGCGTGGCTGCAAATCTGACGCTGAACCTGGGCCTGCGCTACGAGCAGCAGACCTTTACGGATGCGCGCGCGGATTTTGCGCCGCGGATCGGGTTGTCCTACGATCCGCATGGGCAAGGGAAGACGGTGCTGCAAGCGGGTTATGGCATCTACTATGCGCAGGTCGTGGACAACTCCGAGGCAAATTATGCGTTGACGGGACCGACGGGAGTATTCAACTACAAGGCTGCTCCGGGGCAGATTGGATTTCCGTCAAGCGTGGCGGCGGCGCCGTTGCCCGCATTTCCGCCGGGCGCCCAGGCGCCGTTGCGGAGCCTATACATTCGGCCGGGAAACGGTGCGTATCTCAACCAGTTCTTCCCGACATCGGCGCTGCGCGGCTATCCCAGGAAGCTGTTGAATCCGTATAACCAGCAGTGGACTGTTGGAGTGCAGCAGGAACTGCGTCCTGAGTGGATCTTGAGCGCGGACTATGTGGGCGCTCACACGCTGAGAAATGTTCGTCCGCTGGACGTGGATACGCCGGCCCCGTTTGTTCGCACGGCGCAGGGACAGAGCCGGACGGCGCAGGCGGCGAACTGCACGCGACCGTATTGGATGGAGTGGTACCAACAGCACGGGATGACCTGCAACCCTCTCGCAGCCAGCAATCCGCAGCCGCCGTACAGCGTGATTCAAAGCGACGTGAACGACGGATACGTGTACTATGACGCGCTCGATGTGAATCTGAGTCATCGGTTCAGCCGGGGTCTGGCGATGTTGGCAAGTTACACGTGGTCGCACACCATCGACAATGTCGACCCGGATGTTCCCAGCCAGAACCCAAACGACCCGAACTTTACGGGCGCAGCGGAGAAAGGGAATGCGATTTTCGATCAGCGGCATCGATTTGTGCTGAGCGGGAGTTATGCGACGTTCTTCAAGATCAACGCAGGCGGCGTGGCGACGCTGGCGTCGGGGCTGCCTTACAACTATGTGACGGGATCGACCAATAGCGGCGATCTTGGGGCGACGACGGACCGGCCTGTGATCGATGGCGTGGTGGTGGGCCGCAATACCGGCCGCGGCGGAGCGATATATGAAGTCGATCCTTTTCTAGAAAGGGTATTCGCGATGGGCAGCAGCCGGGTGCAAACGAAGCTGCGGGCAGAAGCGTTCAATGTCCTGAACCATGCCAATTTCGTCGGCTACAGCGGCACCTACGGCAACGGTCCGACCCCAGGGGCGGGATTCGGGCAGCCGCTCCCTGGGGTGACGAACCAGTTGACTGCGCGGTCGTTTCAATTTTCAGCGCAAATGATGTTTTGAGGTATTTTCGCTGTACTTTGCAGTTGTGGGTCGCCGCAGCGGCGATTTGGCCATCGTCACAGGCGAGGGAAGCGAGTAAACACGGAGGTTCCGGCGTGATCGGGCGGGAGGCGTCTCGAATCGCTAGAGGCGGACATGGCATTGCGGGCGGATGGGAATTCGGTCCATGAGTTGTGCGCGGACGCTGAAGGCCACTAGAATCGAAGTTCTACCATGATGGCAGAGAATTCAGCAGACAACCGGACAGAAACGCCAGCCGAAACGCTAAGCGTGGCCTGGCAGAAAACGGAGTTGGCGCGGCATCCGAAGCGCCCGTATCCGATGGAATTTATCCAGTCGTTATTTACGGACTTCAGCGAGATTCACGGCGATCGGTCGTTTGCCGACGATCTGGCGATGGCGTGCGGCATGGCCCGCTTCCACGACGAGCCGGTGATGGTGATTGCGAACGTGAAGGGCCGCACGACCAAGGAAAAGGTGGCGCGCAATTTCGGCATGCCGAACCCCGAAGGCTACCGCAAGGCGCTGCGGGCGATGAAGTTTGCCGAGAAATTCGGCCGACCAGTGTTTACGTTTATCGATTTGATCGGCGCCAACCCGGGCCTGGGCGCTGAGGAACGAGGACAGGCGGAAGCCATTGCGCGCAACCTGCGCGAGATGGCGCGGCTGCGGGTGCCGATTCTGGCGACGATTACCGGGGAAGGCGGTTCGGGCGGGGCGTTGGCGCTGGCGGTCGCAGATCGGGTGCTGATGCTGGAAAACGCGGTGTACTCGGTGATTTCGCCGGAGGCCTGCGCTTCCATCATGTGGCGGGATGCGAGCAAGCGAGCGCTGGCGGCAGAAGCGCTGCGGACAAATTCTGAAAGCGTTTTGCGGCTGGGTTGCGTGGATGCGATCGTGCCGGAACCGCAGGGCGGCGCGCAAAACGATCCGGAGTTGGCCATCAAGTTCCTGGACGAGGCGCTGCAGCAGCATTTGAGCGAGCTGAAAAAGCTTGCGACGGATGAGTTGGTGCGGTGCCGGATCCTGAAGTTCCGCAACATGGCGCGATTTTTTACCGAAGGATGAACGGTGCTCGCAATCGGCAGACCCAGGGTTTCCGTTCGCTGTCCAGCCAGGTACGGGCGGGCTGTTGTCAACGCTCGCCCCGATAGGGCTCTGGCCGCCTGTTGTTCCCTGGACTGGCCGCCGCAATCCCAGGCCTCAAAAGCGAGACATGGGGCACCCGCATCTGGAGTAGGGGTATGAGTCTGCTGCGAGGTCCGGGTAGGGGACGCGCTTTTGTTCGGTTTCTTGGCGCAGTGGGCTGGCTGCTGGTTGCCTATTATTTGTCCAATCGAGCCGCACATGGTTTCAGCCGGGGCGCGGCCTTTCCTCTGGTTCAAAATCTCTTCCAGATTTTCATGCTGATCGTCGGCTTCGGATATATGGAACTGGCCTGGGACCGCAGCCGCGATCCGATGAAAGCCATGGGGCTGGCGAGGAGGCCGGGAGGCGCGCGCGAGTTTGGACTGGGCGCGGCGCTGGGCTGGGGAATGGCGACGGCTGTCCTGCTGTTCATCGCGCTGGCCGGACATTTCTATGTACAACTGTGGACGGCCCCGCGAGCATGGGACTTGCTGGCCCTGCAACTTCCGACGCTGGCAGCGGGCGCGCTAGCGGGCGAGATCGCGTTTCGGGGATATCCCTTTCAAAAGCTGGTGGAAGCCGTGGGGCCGTTCAGCTCGACGATTCTGGCCGCAGTTCTTTTTGGCGTGGCGCGGGTGGCGACTCCTGGCGCAACTCCCACAGCGGTATGGATCGGCGCTGTGGCGGCGGTGCTGTTATCGGTGGCGTATCTGCGCACGCATGCGTTGTGGTTGAGTTGGGGACTGCACTTTGCGTGGACAGTGAGCATAGGCATCCTCTTCGGCCAACCGCTGGCGGGCAGCCGACAGGTTTCGAGCATGATCCACACCTATGCCGATGGACCGACCTGGCTGACGGGGGGCGAGTTTGGTCCGGAAGCCAGCTTGATCGCGTTGATCGTGCTGTGGGTGGGGCTGTATTTTCTGGTGCGAATGACCCGCGACCTGGCCTGGAAATACGGTCAGCCGGAAATCACGCCAGCCGGCATTCCGATGGACCTGAGTCATCCAATGCATCCAGCGCCGCCCGCGGCGGCGTCCGCGCCACCGGTGGAAGCGCCCAGGGCCGGCCTGGTGCAGATTGCTGGGATGAGTACGGCTACCAGTCCAGCGCGGCAGGAGCCGACGTCGGAGCCATTCGCGGTTTCTACGTACGTGCCGTCGCCGTTACCCTCCGAGGATGCGCCGAACCGCACGGTGAAGGAGCGCGAGAACCCGTAGCTGCGGGCCCATTTCGGGCGGGGTAGTGGGGGGCAGCGGCTTCGTGTAAACTAGGTTTGGAAGCGATCCGCGACTGCTCCGGCTCGTCTCAGGGCCGAATTTCCCATTCATCTTCGACTGCTCCGGAAGGGTCTTTTCGAGGCCTGCCGCGGCGAATGGCGCGAGGTCAAGTGGGCGAAGGATGCGGCGACGCGGACCGCCAAGCAGAAGGAGATTGGAAAGACGATGGCAAAAATTGCGAAAACGGGCGACCGTAAAAAGGAAATGGACACCACCAAGAGCACGGACTGTCCCAAGTGCTCCAAGCCGACGCGCATTGTGAAGCGCGTCAAGGACCGGGAGCGCGGCGTGCCGGGCGGGGTGTACATCTCCTGCTCCGCGTGCGAGTTCCACGAGAAGCTCTAGGTGTGTGTCGGGCATAGCGTTTTGCCAAGGGCGATGCAGCGATTCGCAAAGCTGGTGTTCGTATTGGGGCGCGCAGGCAGTATCCCGTTGGTAGCTTATAGCAGGCTTTCTGGGCCGTTTCGGGTTCAACGGGCCTCATTCCCCGCCGTTTTATGCCATTTCCAAAACCCCGCCGGCCCGGAACAGCTTCAGCAGGTTGCTGACCGCGCACGCCAGCTTCCACTCGCGGCTGACATTCTCTTTGCCACGCA